>NZ_KB375270.1:3840000-4095224 GCF_000314735.2 Afipia felis ATCC 53690
CGACGCCGACGCGCTGGAGCGGATGGAGAAGATCGACACCTTCGTGATCGACAAGACCGGCACGCTGACGCAAGGCAAGCCCGATGTCGTCGGCATCGCCGCGTCGGACAAATTCAGCGAGAATGAATTGCTGCGTCTTGCCGCCAGCGTGGAGCGCGCGAGCGAGCATCCCCTGGCGGCGGCCATCGTGAAAGCGGCGCAGGAGCGCAGCCTGCAACTCGCGGACGTGAGCGGCTTCGATTCGCCCGCGGGCAAGGGCGCGATCGGGCGGGTGGACGGCAAGATCGTCGCGCTCGGCAACGCCACATTAATGGCGGAGCTCAAGATCGATATTGCTGCGTGGGAGGCAATTGCCAAGGCGCGGCAAAGCGAGGGCGCGACCGCGATCTACATCGTGGTCGACGGCGTCGCGCAGGGTGTCATCGCCATCGCTGATCCGGTGAAGCCGAGCGCGCAGGCTGCGCTCGACAAACTGCGCGCTGTGGGGCTGAAGATCGTCATGCTTACCGGCGACAATGCCGCGACAGCGCGTGCGGTGGCAGCGCGGCTCGGCATCACGGATGTCGAGGCTGATGTATTGCCCGAGCACAAGAGCGATGCCGTGCTGCGTCTGCAGAAGCAGGGCCGTCGTGTCGCGATGGTGGGTGATGGCGTCAACGATGCACCGGCGCTCGCGGCCGCCGATGTCGGTGTCGCCATGGGAGGTGGAACCGATGCGGCCATTGAGAGCGCCGGCATCACGCTGTTGCGCGGCGATCTGATGGGCCTCGTGCAGGCGAGGGAATTGTCGGTCGCGACGATGCGCAACATCCGCCAGAATCTGGCTTTCGCATTCCTCTACAATGCGGGCGGCGTGCCGATCGCGGCGGGCGTGCTGTATCCGGCATTTGGCCTGTTGCTGTCGCCTGCGGTCGGTGCCGCGGCGATGGCGCTGTCGTCGGTCAGCGTGATCGGCAATGCCTTGCGGCTGTCGCGGCTGCGGTTGTCGTCATGACGATTTCACAATGTGAACATTTGAAATCGAGATACGAAAAAAGCCGGGCGTGAGCCCGGCTTATTAGTCGACAGCCTTGAGAGGCCGATACGATCTTCTTTCCGGTCACCTAACGGCTGCCCGGAAAGATGCCGATGCAGGGGTCCACAGGAGGAGGGGACAGGATGTGAACCGATGCATCGGATGCAAAGAGTATCGTATCGAGCACCGATGTATCGCAACAGCGGGTTTGGAATGTCAGTCATGCGCAAGAAGCGTGCGACATCCTGTCGAGGCATTTTGCGTGCAAGTTATGACGGCCAGCGCTGCGCTTTGCTGACGATGAAATCGCGGAACACCTGGACGCGCGCCACCGACTTCAATTCTTCGGGATAGACAAAATAAGCATCGAGTTGAATCGAATCGTCCTCACCGAATAATTGCAGCAGGCGATTGGTTTCATCGATCAGGTAATCGGGCAACGCGGCGATGCCGATGCCCTGCTGGCAGGCACGGACGAGGCCCAGCACGTTGTTGACCTTGAAAAACGGTTCGCGTGGTCCTGCGCCGTTGCGCCCGGCCTCGATCAGCCAGTTCCTGTTCTGCAGGTGCGGCGGCACATTCTGCGCGTTGAGGACGATCAGCCGGTGATTATCGAGGTCCTCCAGCGTACGCGGCGTGCCGAATTTCTTGGCGTAATCCGGCGAGCAATAGGCGTGGAAGCCGATTGAAAAAAGTTTCCGCTGAATCAGGTCCGGCTGGGTCGGCTTGCGGGTACGCAACGCGACGTCGGCCTCGCGCATGGAAAGGTCGAGTTCCTCATCCGTCAGCGTCAGTGCCAGCCGGATTTCCGGATAGAGCGAAGTGAATTCGGTCAGCCGCGGAATCAGCCAGTTGATGCCGAGACCCGGCGAGGTCGTGACCTTGAGTTCCCCACTTGGCCGTTCGCGGCTGTCGGTCAGCTTGGCGCGTGCCGCCTGAAGCTGCATGAAGACATCATGCGCGGTGCGGAACAGCAGGTCGCCCTGTTCGGTGAGGATCAGGCCGCGGGCATGGCGGTGAAACAGCGATACCGACAGTTCCTGCTCCAGCGCGGAAACCTGGCGCGACACCGCAGACTGCGACAGCCCAAGCTGTTCGCCGGCATGCGTGAAGCTGCCAGCCTCGGCGGCAGCGTGAAACACCTTCAGCTTGTCCCAGTCCATATCCGTCAGTCCGTCGTGAGATCGGGCCATGATTACTCCGCAGCGGCGCGTTCGCTCGCACGGGCTGCAAGGAAGCGTTCGGTTTCGAGCGCGGCCATGCAGCCCATGCCGGCAGCCGTCACGGCCTGCCGGTAATGTTCGTCGGCGACGTCTCCGGCGGCGAACACGCCGGGCACGGAAGTCGCGGTGGAATGCGGGGCGATCTCGATATAGCCCGATGATTTCAGCTTGAGCTGGCCCTGCACCAGTTCGGTCGCGGGCGCGTGGCCGATGGCGATGAAGACGCCGTCGGCGGCCTGCTCGGTGACCGTGCCGGTCTTGAGATTGCGCAGGCGCACGCGGGTGACCTTGGATGGATTCTGCTCACCCGCGATTTCCGCGATCTCGCTGTCCCACACCACCTTGATCTTGGGATGTTTGAACAGGCGATCCTGCAGGATGCGCTCGGCGCGCAGGCTGTCGCGGCGGTGGACCAGCGTCACCGAGGAGGCGAAGTTCGTCAGGAACAGCGCTTCCTCGACCGCGGTGTTGCCGCCGCCGACCACGATCACTTCCTTGTTGCGATAGAAGAAGCCGTCGCAGGTCGCGCAGGCCGAAACGCCGAAGCCCTTGAAGGCTTCCTCGGAGGGAATGCCGAGCCAGCGCGCCTGCGCGCCGGTCGCAAGAATCACCGCTTCCGCGAGATAGACATCGCCCGAATCGCAGGTGATGCGGAACGGGGATTGTGTGAGTTCGAGCTTGTTGACGTGATCGGTGACGATCTTGGCGCCGACATGGGCAGCCTGCTTTTCCATCTCCGTCATCAGCCAGGGACCCTGGATCGCCTCGGCGAAGCCCGGATAGTTCTCCACGTCGGTGGTGATGGTGAGCTGGCCACCCGGCTGGATGCCCTGGATCAGCACCGGCTCGAGCATCGCACGCGCAGCATAAATTGCTGCGGTGTAACCGGCCGGGCCGGACCCGATGATGACGACTTTGGCGTGGATAGGACCGGCCATGGGATGACCCTTCGATTTGACCTTTAAGGACGACGCGCCTTTCAGCGAACCGGTGGCAAATCGGTGAAAATCAGAGAGAAATTGCCACCACCGCGGCGCTAGCAGTCTGGTCGGGACAATGTAGGCTTTCCTGCGAGCTATGCAAGATTTGCAACCCCCGGTCTGCAATTTTCCCCAAGCCAACAGGGGTTAAGAGGCGCGCAATAAAATTGCGCAACGGCAGGGACCTCGCTAAAAGCTGGAATAATTGCTGCGCCGCCAACAGAGCCCCGGGGAGCCCGTGACCAAACAACTCGACGCCATCGACCTCAAGATCCTGCACGAGCTTCAGGAGGATGGCCGCATCACCAATGTGGAACTGGCCAAGCGTGTTGGAATCTCGCCGCCGCCCTGCCTGCGGCGTGTCCGGGCGCTGGAGGACGAAGGCTACATCAACGGCTATCGCGGGCTGCTCGATCCCAAGGCGCTCGGCTTCGACGTCACGGTGTTCGCCGCCGTGCATCTGTCGAGCCAGGCGGATGCCGATCTGCGCGCCTTCGAGGCATTCGTGAATGCCCAGCCGATCGTGCGCGAATGCTGGATGCTGTCGGGCGAGACCGACTTCATCCTGAAATGCGTTGCCTCCGACATGGCAAGCTTCCAGGAGTTCGTGACGCATCTGACCGCCGCGCCGCATGTGCAGAACGTGCGCACCTCGCTGGTGCTGCACAATTCGAAATACGCGCCTGCGGTGCCGCTGGAATTGAAAGTCTGAACGGGCGCATGACCGCATTGCGCGAATGCGGCTTCTGGCGGCCTGCTGTTTTGCGATAGAGACTGCGCATCGCTTCCTCAGAGCGCCGCGCCTTTCGATTGCGGCGCAGGCGCCAATCCCGGCGCGGATCACCGGGGATCATCGTGACGTTTGTCGATTTTTTGCTGCTCGCCGCAGGAGGCTTCCTCGCGGGCGTCGTCAACTCTGTCGCCGGTGGCGGCACCTTCCTGTCTTTCGCGTCGATGGTCGCCTGCGGCCTGACCGCGCTCGAGGCCAATGCCACCAGCGCGGTCGCGATCACGCCGTCCAATCTCGCGACCGTTGCGGCGTATCGCAATGAAGTGAAATCGCACTGGCGCGAATTCATTCCGTTCGCGGTCATAGGCATGATCGGCGGCGGGATCGGCGCATGGCTTCTGATCTGGCTCGGCAATGCCGGCTTCCGGCCGCTGGTGCCGTGGCTGCTTTTATTCGCGACGCTGCTGTTCGCCTTCAGCGGACCGATCCGGGCGCTTGTCGAACCGTGGTCACAGCGCGCGGAGAGCGGTGTGCGCCTTGCCGCCTACGGCTTGATGGTGGCGGTGTCGATCTATGGCGGCTTCTTCGGCGCGGGGATCGGCTTCGTCATCCTCGCGGCGCTGCTTATTCTCGAAGGCGGCGACTATCACAAGGCCAATGCGATCCGCATCACCATCGCCTTTTTGATTCAGGCGGTGGCGGCGGTGCTCCTGATCTTCGGCGGGCTGGTGTATTGGCCGCATGCGATCGTGACGATGCTCGCGGCGTCGGTTGGCGGCTATTACGGCGTCGGCTGGGCGAAGGCGTTGCCGGATAAGATTGTCCGCGCCGTGGTCGTGACCATCGGCGCGGCGCTGACGATTGTGTTCTTCGTGAACCCGTAAGCCGGATTACTTCCTGCCGCGCATGGCATCGACGCTCCACGGGCCGGGACCGGCCGCGAAGATGTACAGGAACACGAAGCAATAGAGCACCGCGAGTTCGCCGCCGTTCAGGATCGGGAAGAAGCTTTTTGAGGCGTGGACCATGAAGTAGGCCACCGCCGTGAAGCCGCAGAGAATGAACGCGGTGGGCCGCGTGAACAGCCCGACCACCATCAGTGCGCCGCCGATCAGTTCGATCAAACCACCGATGCCCATCAGCGATCCGATCTGGACATTGGCCATTTGGGGCACGGGTGGAAAATGCAGGATCTTCGCCATTCCGTGCTGGAGAATCTCAAGTCCGGCCATGAAGCGCAACACGCTGAGAACTTGCGGCCGCCAGGGTGCGAGTGTGTTTTCGAGGCTCATGGAGATATCCCTTTTGAAGAATCTGCAATGTATCGGATGCGTACCGGGCGCGAACATGCACCGTGCGGAGTACATACGATGTCGCGCACTGAGACAATGCGGCGATGACGACATCAAGCGATTTTGCTTCGTCTGACGTGCTCGATCGATTCTAGGGCGTTGTCTTGCCGTTTTCGGCAGGCGCGGTTTGCAGGCACTGGAGCGGGCCTGGCTGGCAGGCGGGGCCGATATTGGAGCAGGCCGGCTTGTCCTTGATGTCGGTGCGCGTGCAACTGACGCAACTGTCACTCCACCGCAGGCATTGCGGCGGTCCGGTATGAACGGAGGTTTCTTTCGGCTCGGACGATTGCGGCTGCGCAGGCCGATCCGGCGGCAGCGGCAGGAGTTCATCCGCCTGCACGTGGCCTGCCGCCAGCACGGCGGCCAACACCAGCATCGCTACACGAAAACGCTGCATGTCGCCTCATCGGGGACCTGCGAAAATGGCCGGACAAGCATCCGGCCATTCGTCAGATCAATCTGCCGTCGCGCGAAACTACTTCCAGTCTACCTTGGTGACCTCGTAGGCCCTGGCGCCGCCGGGGGCGACGACCTCGACGGAGGTGCCCTTGGTCTTGCCGATCAGCGCGCGCGCGAGCGGCGAGGTGATCGAGATGCGGCCCTTCTTGGCGTCGGCCTCGGTCTCGCCGACGATCTGGTAGACGACCTTCTTCTCGGTGTCCTCGTCGATCAGCGTCACGGTCGCGCCGAACTTGATGGTGTCGCCCGACAGTTTCGAAACGTCGATGATGTCGGCGCGCGCGAGCTTGTCCTCGAGTTCGTGGATGCGGCCCTCGTTATGCGACTGCGCTTCCTTCGCCGCGTGATACTCGGCGTTCTCGGACAGGTCGCCATGCGAGCGCGCTTCCGCAATCGCCTCGATGATGCGGGGACGCTCCACAGCCTGGCGCTGCTTCAGTTCTTCTTCGAGAGCCACATGTCCGGCGGCGGTGATCGGAAGCTTCTCAACCATGTCGTCTATTCCTCGATTTCATGTCCGGCCGAAACCGGACCTGAAAAACTGTCTGTCAGGCCATTGGCGGCCAAACCGAAAAGAACATGCACGGGGCAGGCTGGTTCCCGCACAGTTCTGGCAATCCGCCCGGAGGCGGCGTCAAACCTCAAAGATCGGAAAAATAACCCTGCAACGTGCGGACCTCGAAGTCTCCGCCCAGATAGGCGCGGATGCCCTGCGTGGCCGCCACGGCACCCGAAAGTGTGGTGTAGTAGGGCACTTTATGCAAGAGGGCAGCGCGACGCAGAGAGCGGCTGTCCGCCAGCGCTTGCGGGCCTTCCGTGGTATTGAACACGAGTTGCACCTCGCCATTGGTAATGGCGTCCACGATGTGGGGACGGCCTTCCAGCACCTTGTTGATCTTGTCGGCGGGGACGCCGTGATCGGCAAGATAGCGCTGGGTGCCGGAGGTTGCGATCACCTTGAAACCGAGTTCGGCCAGGATGCGCGCGGGCTCCAGGATGCGTTCCTTGTCGCTTTCGCGTACCGAGATGAACACGGTGCCGGTGCGAGGCACGCGGGTGCCGCCACCGAGCTGGCTCTTGGCAAACGCGATCGGGAATGAGCGGTCGATGCCCATCACCTCGCCGGTCGATTTCATCTCCGGGCCGAGCACGGTGTCGACGCCGGGGAAGCGCGCGAACGGGAAGACCGATTCCTTGACGCCGACATGGCCGAGCTTGCGCGGCTTCAGCTTGAAGCTGGCGAGCTTCTCGCCCGCCATCACGCGCGCGGCAATTTTCGCGACCGGCAGACCGACCACCTTGGCGACGAACGGTACCGTGCGCGAGGCGCGCGGGTTGACTTCGAGCACGTAGATCTCGCCGTCCTTGATGGCGTATTGCACGTTCATCAGGCCGACGACGTCGAGACCGAGCGCAAGCTCGCGGGTCTGGCGTTCGAGTTCAGCGATAGTGGCTGCGTCGAGCGAATGCGGCGGCAGCGAGCAGGCCGAGTCACCCGAATGGATGCCCGCTTCCTCGATGTGCTCCATGATGCCGACGACGAAGGTGTCGGTACCATCGCAGAGGCAGTCGACGTCGACCTCGGTGGCGTCCGACAGATAGCGGTCGAACAGCAGCGGGTTCTTGCCGAGCACGGTGTTGATCTGGCCGGTCTTGTCGTTTGGATAGCGCGCCTTGACGTCGGCGGGCACAAGCTCAGGCAATGTGTCGAGCAGATAGTCGCCGAGTTGGCTCTCTTCGCGAATGATCTGCATCGCGCGGCCGCCGAGCACGTAGGACGGGCGCACCACGAGCGGCAGGCCGAGTTCGGCCGCGACGAGCCGCGCCTGCTCGACCGAATAGGCGATGCCGTTCTTCGGCTGCTTCAGCCGCAGCTTGTCGAGCACGCGCTTGAAGCGGTCGCGGTCTTCGGCAAGGTCGATCGCATCTGGCGAGGTACCGAGGATCGGTACGTCGGCGCCCTCGAGAGCGTGCGCGAGCTTCAGCGGAGTCTGGCCGCCGAACTGCACGATGACGCCATGCAGCTTGCCGTTGGAGCGTTCGGTGTCGATGATTTCGAGCACGTCTTCCGCGGTCAGCGGCTCGAAATAAAGGCGGTCCGCGGTGTCGTAGTCGGTCGAGACCGTTTCCGGGTTGCAGTTGACCATGATGGTCTCGAAGCCCGCGTCATGCAGCGCGAAGCAGGCGTGGCAGCAGCAATAGTCGAACTCGATGCCCTGACCAATTCTGTTTGGTCCGCCGCCGAGGATGACGACCTTGGTCTTGTCCGAGGGCGCGCTTTCGTCCGCGACCTTGCCCGCGAACGGCGCCTCGTAGGTCGAATACATGTAGGCGGTAGGCGATGCGAATTCGGCCGCGCAGGTGTCGATGCGCTTGAACGCCGGGCGCACGTCGAGCGCGCGCCGCGCCGCTTTCACTTCGGCTTCCGTCTTGTTGGCGAGTACCGCGAGACGGGCGTCGGAGAAGCCCATCGCCTTGAGCGAACGCATCGCGAAGGCGTTGCCCGGCAGGCCGTGCTCGCGCACCTTCTGCTCGGTCTCGACGATGCCGCGCATCTGAGCGAGGAACCACGGATCGATCTTGCAGGAGTTGAAGATCTCCTCGTCCGACCAGCCGAGACGCATCGCCTGTGCCACTTGCAGGATGCGGTTCGGCGTCGGCGTGCCGAGCGCTGCGCGGATCGCATTCTTGTCGTCGCTCTGGCCGAGGCCTTCGATCTCGATCTCGTCGAGGCCGGTGAGGCCGGTTTCCAGACCGCGTAGCGCCTTCTGCAGGGATTCCTGGAAGGTGCGGCCGATCGCCATGACTTCGCCGACCGACTTCATCGAAGTGGTTAGCGTCGTGGACGCGCCGGGGAATTTCTCGAATGCGAAGCGCGGAATCTTGGTGATGACATAGTCGATGGTCGGCTCGAACGACGCCGGCGTCGCACCCCCGGTGATGTCGTTGGCGATTTCATCGAGCGTGTAGCCGACCGCGAGCTTCGCCGCGACCTTCGCGATCGGGAAGCCGGTGGCCTTCGATGCCAGCGCGGACGAGCGCGACACGCGCGGATTCATTTCGATCACGACCATGCGGCCGTCGGCGGGGTTGACGCCGAACTGCACGTTGGAGCCGCCGGTCTCGACGCCGATCTCGCGCAGCACCGCCAGCGAGGCGTCGCGCATGATCTGGTATTCCTTGTCGGTCAGCGTCAGCGCCGGCGCGACGGTGATGGAGTCGCCGGTGTGCACGCCCATCGGATCGAGGTTCTCGATCGAGCAGACGATGATGCAGTTGTCCTTCTTATCGCGGACAACCTCCATCTCGTATTCTTTCCAGCCGAGCACCGACTCTTCGATCAGCACTTCGTTGGTCGGCGAGGCATCGAGGCCGCGCTCGATGATGTCGAGAAACTCTTCACGCGTGTAGGCGATGCCGCCGCCGGTGCCGCCCATCGTGAAGGACGGGCGGATGATCGCGGGCAGGCCGATTTCGGACAGCGCCATCAGCGCTTCCGCCATCGCCTGCTGCTGGTAGCGCTTGCGGCGGTCGTTTTCGCCGAGCGACCACTGCCGCTCGTAATCCGCGAGCGCGGTGCCTGCGAGCTTGGCGCGTTCGGCGAGATAGGCGTCGCGGTCAGCTTTTTTCATCGCGGAGGCGTTGGCGAGCCGCGACTTCGGCGTCTCGAGGCCGATCTTGGTCATCGCCTCGCGGAAAAGCTGGCGGTCTTCCGCCTTGTCGATGGCATCGGCGGTCGCGCCGATCATCTCGACATCGAATTTCTCTAGCGTGCCCTGCTTGCGCAGGCTGAGCGCGCAGTTCAGCGCGGTCTGGCCGCCCATGGTCGGCAGCAGCGCGAAGCCGCCGGGCTTCACGTTGCGTTCCTTCTCGATGATCTTGGCGACGATTTCGGGCGTGATCGGCTCGATATAGGTCGCGTCGGCCAGATCCGGGTCCGTCATGATGGTCGCCGGATTGGAGTTTACCAGCACCACCCGGTAACCTTCCTCCTTCAACGCCTTCACGGCCTGGGTGCCGGAATAGTCGAATTCGCAGGCCTGACCGATCACGATGGGGCCGGCGCCGATGATGAGGATCGTCGAGATATCTGTACGTTTGGGCATTAAGTCTCGCAGGCAGGAAGGCCAGCCGGAATTTCGGCATAAAAAAAGGGCGCGCAGCCGCGCGTCCCTTGAGCCAAGAGCGCGATTTTCGCGCGCGGGGTGTCTTTAGACCAGAATCCGGTGTGGTGGAAGGGTTTAAACGCCTCCATCAACCGGCAATTTCCGGCCCGGAGGGTGGAAAAAGTCCTTTTGCGGCCGCCTGTTATCGCTGGCTTTGGCGAACCGGGGAGGGTGGGAAACAAATCGGCCGGGGAAACGTAGAGTGTGGCGTTCGGATTTCCCCGTTTCGGTCCCGGAGACCTTGCCTATGGCTGCCCCCACACAGACTGCGTGCGATCTGGTGACGGAACAAAGCCCGCACACATTTGAGATTACCCTGGACCGTCTTGAAATCGCGGTGAGAGATAACGGTCTTAAGGTATTTACCCGTATCGACCATGCGGCTGCGGCGGCCGGCGTGGGCCTCAAGATGCCGCCGGCGACGGTTCTGATCGTCGGCAGCCCGCAAGGCGGAACGCCGCTGTTTCTGCAGCACCCTACGCTGGCGATAGACCTGCCGCTGAAAATGCTGGTCTGGCAGGATCAGGCCGGGCAGGTTTACCTCAGCTACAATGATGCGGCCTACATGTCGGCGATTTTTGCGCGCCACGGCTTCGATGCGCAAGGCGAAAAGCTTCGGGCCGCGGCGAAGGGATTAGAAGGCAAGCTCGCCGCGGCAACGGCAGCGGCGATCAAATAATTCCGAAGATCGCGGAGAGGGAAGCTGGAGGCCCGGCCTGGATTCGAACCAGGATAAAAAGCTTTGCACAGCTCTCGCGTAAGACGTTTCCGCCACCGGGCCGTACGTAGTCTAATCGCGACACAATGACCCTGTCATAGCCAGATGTGCGTCAGGGTTAATCCCGGGGTCGGGGTCTGGTTAACTCGTGAGGCGACAGATTTCCTGACCGGGTTTAGCGGGGCCGGGCCACGAAGGTCTTGCGTGCGGGATTGGTCCCGACATTGCGCGGCGCCAGCGTCGCGGCAAAGTCCGCATCCGCGAGTTTGCGGAGCATGTCGTCCGTGCGGTAGCTGTACAGGCCGATCTTGTGCCGGAGCGAGCGGTAATTTGATAGCGCCATGCGGGTGATGCCGGTGACTGCGTCGATCAAAAATCCGTTTTTTGCCGCGAATTTCAGCAGTGCCGCAGCGTCGGTGGCAGCGCCGACGTCTGGATCGAGAATGTCGCCAAGCACGAAGCGGCCGTCCGGTTTCAGGAGGCGGCGAAACCGCACGAAAGCGGCGTCGAGATCTTCCGGCGTCATGTACTGGGCGACCGAAATCATCACGATGAGATCGAGCGAGGCATCAGGCAGGGCTGTCAGGTCGTCGGGCGATAGTGCCTCGATATTGGGCACGGCAGCAAACCGGTCTGCCAGGCGCGCCCGCACACTCGGCGCGGGTTCGGCAAGGATGAGACGACTGCATTTCGCTGCGACACGATTGGCGGACATGGCCTCGCCGCAGGAATAGTCGAGCACCGTGGCTTCGGGCGAGGCGATGTAGCCGATGATGTCATCGGCGATGAGATTGAAATGAGCCTGCCGGTGGGCGTCGCTCACATAAATCGAAGGTGCGGAATCATAGAAATCAATCCAGGCCATGAACTTCCGGTAATGGTTTCGGACAGGGGTTCCGGCGCCGGAACAGGCACCTATGTCGTGAGTTGGTGGTCGTCGAGCCGGATTTCCCCGGCGGCGCAACTCACTCCTATTAGCAGGAAGGTCCGTCGTGAGCAAAAACAAGAACTCCGTAGCGTCCGAACTGGATACGCCAACCGATCTGCCACAGGCGGCAGTCGACAAGATTTCAGTGGCGGTGAATACGCTGCTGGCCGATGCTTTCGCGCTCTATCTGAAGACGAAGAATTTCCATTGGCACATCAGTGGGCGGCATTTCCGCGATTATCATCTGCTGCTCGACGAGCAATCGGATCAGATTTTCGCGACCACAGACCAGTTGGCTGAACGCGTTCGCAAGCTTGGCGGCACCACGCTGCGCTCGATCGGGCAGATCGCCAAGCTGCAGACGATCAAGGACAACAACGAGGCTTATGTGCCGCCGCGCGAGATGCTGCGCGAACTCATGAACGACAACAAGCATATGGCGAAGGCGATGCGCGATGCGCACGAGATCGCCGACAAGGGCGGTGACGTTGCGACCGCAAGCATTCTCGAGAATTTCATCGATGAAACCGAGCGGCGAACCTGGTTCCTGTTCGAGGCGACTCGTCAGGAAGGCGGCAACGAGGCGTGAGCGGCTTCGCTGTCCCGATGAATCCGGGAGCGTCCCCAGCGATGGGGACGCTTTTGTTTTGCGGGGCAGGCTCGCTTTACGCGGCTTCCTGTTGCTGGTTGGCGCGCCGCGAGAACCACAGGATGCACACGAGCATGAATGCAGCGAGCAATGCGGACGCATAGAAGCGGCTGAAGGCCAGCCCGCCATCCGCGACGGGTTTGTCGAGGAAATCGCCGACGGTCGCACCCAACGGCCGGGTCAGGATGAATGCGCTCCAGAATAGCAATGTGCGCGACACGTTCGTCAGGAAATAGGCGGCCACGATGACCAGCAGTCCCGCCGTGAAGACGAGCGCGCCGCCTTCATAGCCAAGGCCGGTGGCGGCCATCCAGTCGCCGAGCGCGGTCCCGAGGGTCTGTGAGAACAGGATCGTGATCCAGTAGAACATCTCGACTTTGGGTGAGGTGATGGTGCTGACCGATACCGAGCCGGCGGTGCGGTACCAGATCGCAAGAGACGCAAGCAGGAGGGCGAACAGGATCGTCGCGCCGCCGGCATAGCCGATGCCCAGCGAGCGATCCGCGAAGTCCGCCATCGTCGTGCCGGCGGTCGTGGTCGCGACGATCACGGCCCAGTAGAGAAGCGCGTGAAAACGTTTCGCGGACATCTGCAGGAGAACCGCGGCCACGAAAAGCCCGATAAAGATGAGGCTGCTGACGGCATAGCCGAGGTTCATGGACATCGATACGGCGTCTCCGGCCGTCTCACCCAACGTCGTCGCGGCGATCTTGATGATCCAGAACGCCAGCGTGACCGCAGGCACTTTGCTGGCGTGATCGTCCGCGATCTTGTTCATGAATGTCTCCGTTCAGGGGTGACCGGTGCTGCCCGGAGGAGAGGTCACAGATAAAAAATGTTGGTTGTGAGACGGGGCCGTTTCACAACGCGGTGATGTGTTCGACGATGACGCTTCCTATTCGCCGAAAGGTGAATTCGGCGCGGCCGCGTCCAGTGTGGCGGGAGACGGCAAACCGCCTTTGCCTTGGACGCAGCCTTCCGCTAAGGCATGGCGCGATAGGATCAGCCTGCGGGTTCTTGCATGAGTTCGACGGTGTCACGCGCCGATGTTGTTCGCCCGATCGCCGTTCTCGTCGATCGTGAGGGCCTCGGCGACACGCTTCTGAAGTTGCCGTTCCTGCGCGCGATCTCGCGCGCCTATCCGGACCGGCCGGTCTGGTGGATCGCGACCCACACCACCTCGATGGCGCGGGAGATGAAGCCGTTTGTCGGCGACATGATTTCGCATGTCGTCGAGAATGCCAACATCACGACCCCGATGGGCACGGTGATCCGGCAATTGCGAACATTCCCGCCGTTCGATCTCGTGTTCGACATGCGCACGCGACTCATCACGGTGGCGCTCGCGCGCACGGTCCTGAAGCATCGCGGCTTCTATTGCTGCCTGCCGGGCTATGCGCTCTCCGACAAGCGTCCGCCCGGCCGCTGGTCGCGACCGGAAGGAATCGCCGCGCGGGCGCTGTCGATGGCGGAGGCCGCCTTGCAGCGCGAACCGGAATGGCAGGGTCGTTTTCAACTCAGCGAACGCATTCGTGCACGCGCCGCGCAGACGCTGCCGGACGGCCCGAAATATATCGGCATCGCCATTGGTAGCCGCGAGGTGCGCAAGAACTGGCCGCTGGCGAATTACGTCGCGCTGGCCGAGCGACTCGCCGCGCAGGGTCTGACGCCGGTGTTCTTCACCGGCCCGCAGGAGCGCGCCATTGCGGATGAGTTGGGGACCGCGATTCCGTCGGCGCTGTTTCCGCAAGCCGATGCGGACGATGCCGACGCGGCTTCGCTGGAATATGCCATTGCGCTCGGCGAACGCGTGAATGTTGCGGTGGCCAATGACAGCGGCATGGGACATCTGCTCGGCGCGCTCGGCGCACCGCTCGTCAGCCTGTTCGGGCCGACGAACCCTGCGCGCTGGGCGCCGCTGACAAAGCGCGGCGTCGTGATTCGCGCGCAGGACCATGGTGGCGAGACGATGGAGGCGATTCCCGTCGATGCGGTGGTCGCTGCCGTCGAATGTTTATTGCGTGAGGTTTGAAGGCGGCGGCAGCGCGAGCACGGAGCGGTAGATCGGCTCGATGTCGGCGAGCAGCACGCTCTCCAGACGGCCCGCATGCTCTGACCAGTCGATGCCCTGCTGATAACGCAACGCTGCCTCATGCTGGCTGCGCCAGAGAGCGTCGTCGGTCAGAAGCCGCACGGCGTCGGCGCCGAATTTGGCGTCGTCGTCATGGACGAAGCCCGTCAGCCCGTCGATCACGCGCTCGGGCATCACCGTGATGTTGGAGACGATGGCGGGCAGGCCGAGCGCCTGCGCCTCGGCGACGGCGAGACAGAACGCTTCCGCCTTATGGCCGGGGTAAAGCATCACGCGTGCGCTGCGCATCGCGGCAATCAGCGTCTCGCGGCTCTGCGGCGTGTGCACGTGCACCGAGGCTTTCACCTCCGCCGGCATTCCGGGCGGCAACGTCGTGCCTTCCCAGAGTTTCCATGCGTCGTCACCGTCCTTGAGCGCGTTGATGCCGTAGACATCGAGCACGGCGTTCGGCACGCGCGGCAGAATGTATTTCGCCCAGATTTCGACGACGCGCCGCAGATTGCGGGTCGGATGCGAGGCGAAAATCGCGCGCGGCGGGGGCGGGGCCGCAAGCGGGGCATGGCCGCGAATGTCCTCGGGCAGGCCGTGCGGCAGCACGAACATCGGATTGTGTTGCGGCAGCACCGGCGAATACTTCTTCGCCTGATGCAGGCTGATGAGAATCGGCACCGGACGGTGCAGCCACAGACGCCAGAACTTCTTGTAGTGCTTGAGCTGGTTCACCGGCCACAGCACCCAGAGCGCATTGCGGCGCGGCTTGCGCACGAAGCCCAGCAATTCCGGCTGATGGCAGGCGATATAGAGATCGCAGGTGTCGGGCCGTTCGCCGTCGAGCGGCCGCCACATCACGCCGCGATCCATCACTGGCGTGTCGCAGTTCGAATACACCGTGACCTGATGGCCGCGCTTTGCGAGTTCGCGCGCGCACTGGATGACGCTGGACTCGGTGCCGCCGAGCGGGCGGCTTTCGAGATCGCGGCCGTCGTAGCGCAGCGTCTTGTCGGCGAAGACGATGGTGGCCATCGGCTCCGCTCAGGCCCGCTTCTTGGCGCGCATCAGATCGGCGAAGCGCGTGAAGAGGTAATGCGAGTCGCGCGGGCCGGGCGAGGCTTCCGGATGGTACTGCACCGAGAACACCGGCTTGTCGTTCAGCGCGATACCGCAATTGGAATCGTCGAACAGCGAAAAGTGAGTCTGCTCGACGTTCTTCGGCAGCGTGGTCTTGTCCACCGCGAAGCCGTGATTCATCGAGGTGATCTCGACCTTGCCGGTGGTGACGTCCTTCACCGGGTGGTTCGCGCCGTGATGGCCCTGATGCATCTTCACGGTCTTGCCGCCGAGCGCGAGGCCGAGCATCTGGTGGCCGAGGCAGATGCCGAAGGTCGGCACGCCCGAGTCGACGATCTTCTTGATGACCGGCACGGCATATTCGCCGGTCGCCGCCGGATCGCCGGGGCCGTTGGACAGGAACACGCCGTCGGGCTTCATCGCCAGAATGTCTTCGGCCGGCGTCTTTGCGGTGACGACGGTGACTTTGCAGCCTTCGCCCGCGAGCAGGCGCAGGATGTTGCGCTTGATGCCGTAGTCGATCGCGACGACATGGAATTCCGGCTTGTCCTGACGGCCGAAACCTTCGCCCCATTTCCAGTCAGTCTCGTCCCAGTCGAAACGCTGCGCGCTCGTCACCATCGGCACGAGGTCCATGCCCTCGAGCCCCGGCCATGCGGCGGCTTCCTTCCTCAGCGCGGCGAGATCGAAAGTGCCATTCTTGCTGTGGGCGATCACCGCGTTGGGCATGCCCTTCTCGCGGATCAATGCGGTCAGCGCGCGGGTGTCGATGCCCGCGAGGCCGATGATGCCGCGTGCGGAGAGCCAATTATCGAGATGGCGGGTCGAGCGGTAGTTCGACGGATCGGTGATCGAGGCGCGCAGGATCGCGCCGCGCGCACCCGGCGTTGCCGCCATGTTCACCGTCTCGATGTCCTCGTCATTGGCGCCGACATTGCCGATGTGCGGGAAGGTGAAGGTGATGAGCTGCCCGGCATAGGAGGGATCGGTGAGGATTTCCTCGTAGCCGGTCATCGCGGTGTTGAAGCAGACCTCGCCGACGGCGGAGCCTTCAGCGCCGAGGCCGAAGCCCTCCAGCACGGTCCCATCGGCGAGCACGAGCAGCGCGGTCGGTTTTTTGTCCGGCCAGGCGGGGGAATTGTCATTTGTTGTCATAAGCCCATGACATAGCCCGCACGCTGCGGCGCGTCAAAGGCCAAACGTGCGCTGTCCATGCGCTTTCCTCATGTTTGCCGCCCGCGCTCCGCGCCCCAAGCAGGGGGCGGTTGTGGGACGGCAAAAAACCCCGTAAATCCAACGCGGATTTGACGGCGCCTCCGCGCCTTGAGCAAATATGGGCGCTTTCGCGCCCACGGGAGATTGACCATGCTGCGCGACGACATCGGCAACGCCGTGAAAGAGGCCATGAAGGCCAAGGAGGAGCGCAAGCTCTCCACGCTGCGGATGGTGAATTCGGCGATCAAGAACGCCGATATCGAGGCGCGCGGGCAGGGCAAGCCGCCTCTGTCCGACGAGGACATCCTCGGCCTGTTGCAGAAGATGATCAAGCAGCGCCATGAATCGGTCGAACTGTACGACAAGGGCGGACGCGCGGAGCTGGCCGCGCAGGAACGCGAGGAGATCGCGGTGATCTCCGCCTATCTGCCCAAGCAGATGTCGGACGACGAGATGAAAGCCGCCATCGCCGCCATCATCACGGATACCGGCGCCGCCGGCATGAAGGACATGGGCAAGGTGATCGGCGCGCTGAAAGCCAAGTACGCCGGCCAGATGGATTTCGGCAAGGCGAGCGGGATGGTGAAGGCCGCGCTGACGGGCTAGTTCATTCGCCCGGGATTTTGATACCGAGTTTTTTGAGAGCCGCCAGCATCTGTGTTGGCGGCTCCATTTTGATCTGAAGCGGTTTTCCGGTCTCCAGCAGGCTCTTCATGCTGGAGAGGATCGCCGGCCAGCCGGTGCGCCCGCCGGAGAGAATGTCGTCGCTGATCGGACGGTCGTGAGACTGGGTCAGCGTCAATTTCACGCTCGCGCCAGCCTGTTCGATGTCATAAGTCACGAGCGCGGAGCCGAGCGCCTCGACGATCCCGGGCCAGTTGACGTCCCATGTGATCGTGAGTTTGCGCGGCGGATCGTACTCGAAAACCTTGCCGCTGATGTGTGTCGATCCGTCTGGCGCGCGCACGATGAAGTTGCCGCCGACCTTGCTGTCGAGTTCGACGGCAAAGCCGTGGAAGTACTGACGGCTGAATTCGGCGGACGTCAGCGCCTGCCAAACCTTTTCCGGCGTCGAGGCGATGTAGATCGCGTAGACGATTGCGGGTTTGAAGGCGCTGATATCCATGATGTCCTCACGCATGCTCGAAGGCGAGCGGCTTGCCGGTTTCGAGAATGCTCTTGAGGCTCGAGAGCACGAGCGGCCAGCCGGTCGAGATGCTCGGCAGCGTCTTGCTGTCCGCCGCGAAGCCTTCGTGTGTCACGGTCAACTTGACGCCGTCGTAGGACGGCTCGATGACATAGGTCACGCGCGAGGGCTTCTCTTTCCTCATGTCCTCGTCGAACACGGACTGCCAGCTATAGGCGAGCCTGCGCGGCGGATCGGATTCGAGGATGACGCATTCGTTCTTCACCTCGCCATCCCGGTCCATGTGCATGCGCGAGCCGACCTTCCAGTCGGACGTCAGGCTGCAGCAGTACCAGTATTTCTCGGTGAACGCCTTGTCGGTGAGTGCGTGCCAGAGCTTCTCGGGCGTGGTCTTGATGTAGGTGGTGTAGACGAATTCCGGTTTACTCATCACGCTTCTCCAGTTTTCGTTTCAGTTCGCTGAGGGCTTCGAGTTTTCCGTGCTCGAACTTCCTGATCCATCGTTCGCCGATCTGATGGATCGGCACGGGGTTGAGGTAGTGCAGCTTCTCGCGGCCATGCTTGATGGTGGCGACGAGATTGGCGTCTTCCAGAATCGCGAGATGTTTGGTGACGGCCTGTCGCGTCATGTCGAGGCCGTTGCAAAGCTCAAGCAATGTCTGACCGTTGCGGGCATGAAGCCTGTCGAGCAGCAAGCGCCGCGATGCGTCCGCCAGTGCCTTGAAGACCTCATCCATGCTGAGGATAATAGGCAACCAAATGGTTGCCTGTCAAGAGGCGTGATCTCTCATGCTGTCATCCCGCCGCAGGCGGGGACCCAGCGGGATTTCCGCGAGAACAGGTGGCTGTTGGAACGGGGACGCGGTGCGCGAAGGCGCTCAGAAACAGGAAGAAGAAACTCTGGCTCCCAGCCGGAGCCTGTCATCGGGTCGGCGGAGCCGGACCCGTTAGCGGGGACGGCGCGGGAAAATGCGAAGCGGCGTCCGCGCTGCTTATTTGAACTGCGCGCGGCACGCCGGGGTGAGGCGCTGTTTGTTGGCTTCCATGCAAGCAGTGATACGCCTAACGTTCGGAATGTACTCGCCGCAGAATTTCTTCGCATCCGCGCGGCAGGCGCGGCGCTGTTCAAGGGTGCCGGCCGCGTGCGCGGCGCCGGCGCTCATGAACGCCATCAGAGCGAGAGCGGCAAGGGACCAAATTCTGACTGCTGATAGCTTCATGGAATTCAGCTTTCTCTGTGTGGCCCAGCGTCAGCGTTTCACCATGCCCTGCGCCAGCAGGCGACCCTCGATTTCATGCAGGATACGCGCGAGCCGCTCGGCCCACTCGATCTGGCCGGCTTCTTCCGCAATCAGATCCTGCCGGATCTCGATTCCGGAATTGATCAGTCCTCTCCGCTCGCCATGCACGGGGATTGTGTAGTCGGTGGCGTCATTCACCGCGTAAGGCTCGTTGTCGCCGACCAGGAAATGGCCCTCGGCACGCAGCAGCTTGAGCAATAGCGGCGGCAGGCCGTTGCCGTTCTGGTAGAGCGTGCCGACATGCCAGGGCCGCGCGACGCCGGCATAGAGCGGTGTGAACGAATGCAGTGATATCAGAATGGTCGGGTGTTTTTTTTCGGCGCAGCGGTCGAGCACCTGCGCGATGCGCGCGTGATAGGGCGTGAAGATCTCGCGTCTGCGCGCGGTGATCTCGTCAAAATTCAGGCCGTCATTACCGGGAATATGCGTGGCCTCGCTGATGAGCGGGATCGAGCCCGGACTCTCGAATGGCCGGTTGCAATCGATGACCAGCCGCGAATATCGCTGTGCGATCAGATGTGCGCCGGTGGCCTCTGCCAGCCGCCGCGCGACACCGGCGATGCCGACGTCCCATGCGATGTGCCGCTCCAGATCGCTCTCCGTGAGGCCGAGACGGCCGAGACGCTCCGGAATGCGTCTGCCGTAATGATCGCAGGTGAGAAGAAAGGGAGATGTGCTTTCCGCGTTGTCTTCGCGCACGGGCGAGACTTCATCGGTATCGAGCAGGAGGGGTGAGACAGGTGAGTGCATGGGTCCCTCGTCAATCGCGCCGGGATAGTTCCCCCAGAAACAGTATAAGCGTGATTGCGGGAAAGCATAGACCGATCATTGCGACGCTGGCGTGGCCGCCATGGCTCACCGCCCAGCCGCTCAGGGCAGAGCCGATCGCGCCGCCGAGGAAGAACAGCGCGATGTAGAGGGCGTTGACGCGGCTGCGGATGTCCGCGCCGAGTCCGTAGATGGTGCGTTGCCCAACGAGCATATTCATCTGCACGCCTGCATCGAGAATGATGCCCGCGAAAACCCATAATGTGAGCGAATGGCCGCTAACCCAGACCAGCCCGAAGCCGATTGCGACCGCGACGATGGCGGCGAATGTCAGCGCATCGCCATGCCCCTTGTCGGCCAGGCGGCCCGCGACCGGTGCGATGAAGGCCCCGGCGGCGCCGCTCAGCAGGAAAAGCGATAGCATTGTATGGCTCAGCGAAAACGGCGGCTGCAGCAGAATCAGCGGCGCGGCCGTCCAGAACAACGAGAACGCGCCGTACATCATGCCCTGATAGGCGGTCCGCCGCTGCAGCTCCGGCGTGTCACGCAAGAGCGACCACATCGAGCCGAGCAATTTTCCGTAATTGAGCGTGTGCTCCGGCCGCCGTCGCGGCAACGTGATCGCGAGCATCGCCACGACACCGAGCATCGCCACCGCCGAGGCGAGATAGACGCCGCGCCAGCCGATGAAGCCCGAGACCAGCGTCGAGACCGGACGTGCCAGCAGGATGCCGAACAACAGCCCGCTCATCACCGTGCCGACGATCTGGCCGCGCTTGTGTTCGGGCGCGAGGTGAGCGGCGACCGGCAGCACCATCTGCGTGGCGGTCGCGGTGATACCGAGCAGCAGCGAGGCTGCGATGAAAACGGATGCCGTCGGCGCGAACGACGACAGAGCGAGGCTCGCAATCACCGCGCCTAGCGCCGTGAGAATGAGCGTCTTGTTTTCGAGCAGGTCGCCGAGCGGCGCGAGAAAGATCAGGCCGATCACGTAGCCGATCTGGATCATCGTCACGATCAGGCCGGATGCGGAAATATCGAGGTGAAAGGCCTCGCTGATCGGGCCGATCAGGGGCTGCGCGTAATAGAGATTGGCGACCGTGACGCCGCAGGCGATGGCAAATGACAGGATGATCCAGAATCCGGGATCGCTCGTTTCCGAGGTCGTCTTCATCAACAGCTTTCAGAGCGGCAGGACGGGACGCGCTCGATAAGCCATTGGAACAATTGATGCCAGTGAAATGCCTGTGAATAGCGGCGACAAAGGCAGCGGCTTACCCCCGGTTTTGGGAAAAGCCGTCCGCGTCCTATATTGATGGTCGGCTGACAGGACTCCATTCAAATCCATGCGCTTCACGCCCCAATTTCTCGACGATCTGCGCGCGCGGCTTCCGGTGTCGGAAGTCGTGGGCAAGCGCGTGAAGTTGAAGCGGGCGGGTAAGGAGTGGAAAGGGCTGTCGCCCTTTCATCAGGAGAAAACGCCGTCCTTCACGGTCAATGACCAGAAGGGTTTTTATCACGACTTCTCGAGCGGCAAGCACGGCAACATCTTCGACTTCGTGATGGAGACCGAAGGCGTCGGCTTCGTCGAGGCGGTGGAGCGCCTCGCCTCGATGGCGGGCATGGCGCTGCCTGCGGTGACGCCCGATGCTGCGCGCCACGAACAGCGCCGCCGCACGCTGTATGACGTGATGGATCTCGCCGCGAAGTTCTTCGCGGAAACTTTAGCCTCGCGCACCGGCGCGAAGGCGCGCGGCTATCTCGCGGACCGTTCGATCTCGCCTGCGACGCAGTTGCAGTTCCGCATGGGCTACGCGCCCGGCGAGCGCTTCGCGCTGAAGGAGCATCTTGGTTCGCAGGGCGTCAGTGCCGAGGACATGATCGAGGCCGGATTGCTGATCGCGGGCGATGACATTCCGGTGCCGTACGATCGCTTCCGTGATCGCGTGATGTTTCCGATCACCGATGCGCGCAACCGCATCATCGCGTTCGGGGGGCGTGCGCTCGAGAAGGATGTGCCCGCGAAGTATCTGAACTCGCCGGAGACGCCGCTCTTCCACAAGGGCGACAATCTCTACAATCAGGCGATGGCGCGGCAGGCTGCGCATGACGGCTCGCAGGTTGTCGTCGCCGAAGGTTATGTCGATGTCATCGCGCTGGTCGGCACGGGATTCGCCGCCGCGGTCGCACCGCTCGGCACCGCGCTAACCGAAAACCAGCTCACGTTGTTGTGGAAGATGGCCGACGAGCCGTTGTTGTGTTTCGACGGCGACGGCGCGGGCCAACGCGCGGCGTTTCGCGCGGCCGACCTCGCGCTGCCGCACCTCAAGCCCGGCAAGAGTCTTCGTTTCGCGATGATGCCGGAAGGGCAGGACCCCGACGATCTCGCGCGCAATGGCGGCCGCGCCGCGATCGACGAAGTGTTCGCAGGCGCGCGGCCGCTCGCCGACATGATCTGGACGCGCGCGACCGAGGGCGGACAGTTCGCGACGCCGGAGCGCCGCGCAGCGCTGGAGGCGCAGCTTCAGAACCTCACCAACGGCATCCAGGACGAGACCGTGCGGCGCTACTACCGGCAGGATTTTGCTGAGCGGTTGCGCCGGATGTTCGCACCCGAGGGAAGCGCACCGGGCGGCTACGGTGGGGCGCGGGGTGGCTTCCGGAGCGAATCACCGCGGCGTTTTCCGGGCCGGGGCGGCTTCGGGGCCGGTTCCGCCGGGCGGCCGGGCAGCCGGGCCAATCTATCCACAGCCGCGCTGGGCCGGGGGCCGTATCAGGCCGCGAGCCCGCAACTGGCGAATTCGCCGTTGATGCGCGGCCAGCGTGGCGCGCTCTCGCGCCGCGAGGCGCTGATCCTGCAGTCGCTCGTCAACCACCCCTGGCTGCTGCACGACCATCTCGAGGAGATCGCGGGTCTCGAACTTGCCCACCCGGATGCTGTGAAATTGCGCGCCGGCATTATCGCGGCGTTTGCCAATTATGGCACGACCGACGATTCGGAGGCCGAGCGCGACCGGATCGCCGCGTGGCTGGAAAAGAACAATTATTCAGAGCAAATTCAAAGGGTTGAGAAAGCGCTCACCACCAAGGATGTGTGGGGAACGCAGGCTGGCGCTGCGCGCGAGGATGTTTTGTCGACCTGGCAGCAACTCGTTGCCTTGCATCGGCAATCCCACGCCCTACTTAGGGAATTGAAGGATGCCGAACAGGCGCTCGGACATGACAACACTGAGGCGAACATCGCCTGGTTGCGGGATGTCAAAGCGAGGCTTGCGGCGGCGGACGGGACCGAGGCGCTGATTGAAGGCTTCGGGGAGTCCTCGGGGCGGTTCCGCGCCTGACAGGACAGGGATTCGGCGGCACGGGCTTCCGATTTGTGCGAAAATGACTCGCCAAAACGAGGATTTACCCGCAAATACAGGGTTAATCGAAGCTTAACGGCCTGTAGGCCAAAACGGCGGCTGAATCGTAGGACAGGTCAAAGGGTGGCGTAGGGTGCGCGCCGCCTTTTCCGTGTCAGACCGTTGACCTGATCGGCGCGGGCCTCACGCCCGGCGCGATCAACAAATTCGAATTCCGCGCAGGGCGCAAGCCTCGCGTGCGGCGTGCGTTTCAGGAGCGACAAGTATGGCCATCAAGGCGAAGACGGCAGCAGTCAAGGACAAGGAAAAAGAACAGAAGGCCGCCGAGACGCCCGAGAAGGATTCCGCCGACGCGCCGTCGCCTTTGCTCGACCTCTCCGACGCCGCCGTCAAGAAGATGATCAAGCAGGCGAAGAAACGCGGCTTCGTCACCTTCGACCAGCTCAACGAAGTGCTGCCCTCCGACCAGACCTCGCCGGAGCAGATCGAGGACATCATGGCGATGCTCTCGGACATGGGCATCAACGTCTCCGAGGCCGATGACGCCAACGACGAAGACGAAGAGAAGGACGATTCCGACGACGACACCGACAACGAGCTTGTCGAGGTCACCTCCAAGGCCGTCACCGAAACCAAGAAGTCCGAGCCGGGCGAACGTACCGACGACCCGGTGCGCATGTATCTGCGCGAGATGGGCACGGTGGAGCTTCTGTCGCGCGAAGGCGAAATCGCCATCGCCAAGCGCATCGAGGCCGGCCGCGAGGCGATGATCGCCGGGCTGTGCGAAAGCCCGCTGACCTTCCAGGCCATCATCATCTGGCGCGACGAACTCAACGAAGGAAAGATCTTCCTTCGCGACATCATCGATCTTGAAGCGACCTATGCCGGTCCCGAGGGCAAGAACGGCGTGAACCCTGCGATGATCGCAGGCCCGACCGGCCCCGACGGCCAGCCGACCGCGGCCGTCGTCAACGGCGACGGCACCGTGCAGGTGATCGGTCAGCAGCAGGCAGCCCCCGCGCAGACCGCGCCGCAGGCCGCGACCCCGTTCCGCCCGGCGCCCGCCGCCGGCGACGATGCCGCCGCGTCCGACAATGACGGCGACGAGGACGATGAGTTCGAGAACCAGATGTCGCTCGCCGCGATCGAGGCCGAGCTGAAGCCGCGCGTGGTCGAGACCTTCGACAAGATCGCATCCGAGTACAAGAAGCTGCGCCGCCTGCAGGAGCAGGACATCGCCAACCAGCTGCAGAGCGAGTCGCTCTCGCCGTCGCAGGAACGCAAGTACAAGAAGCTGAAGGACGAGATCATCGTCGAGGTGAAGTCGCTGCGCCTCAATCAGGCCCGCATCGATTCCCTCGTCGAGCAGCTTTACGACATCAACAAGCGCCTCGTTTCGTACGAAGGCCGCCTGTTCCGTCTCGGCGATTCACACGGCGTCGGCCGGGAAGACTTCCTCAAGAACTACGTCGGCTCGGAGCTCGATCCGCGCTGGCTCAATCGTGTGTCGAAGCTCGCCGCCAAGGGCTGGAAGAATTTCGTCGCGCACGAGAAGGACAAGATCAAGGACCTGCGCCACGAGATCCAGCAACTCGCAGCATTGACCGGCCTCGAGATCGGCGAATTCCGCAAGATCGTGCTCGGCGTGCAGAAGGGCGAGCGCGAGGCGCGGCAGGCGAAGAAGGAAATGGTGGAGGCGAACCTCCGCCTCGTCATCTCCATCGCCAAGAAATACACCAACCGTGGCCTGCAATTCCTCGACCTCATTCAGGAAGGCAACATCGGCCTGATGAAGGCGGTGGACAAGTTCGAGTATCGCCGCGGCTACAAGTTCTCGACTTACGCGACGTGGTGGATTCGTCAGGCCATCACCCGCTCGATCGCCGACCAGGCGCGCACCATCCGCATTCCGGTGCATATGATCGAGACGATCAACAAGATCGTGCGCACCTCGCGTCAGATGCTGAACGAGATCGGCCGCGAGCCGACGCCGGAAGAGCTCGCCGAAAAGCTCGGCATGCCGCTGGAGAAGGTGCGCAAGGTTCTCAAGATCGCCAAGGAGCCGCTGTCGCTCGAGACCCCGGTGGGCGACGAGGAAGATTCGCACCTCGGCGATTTCATCGAGGACAAGAACGCGATCCTGCCCATCGATGCGGCGATCCAGTCGAACCTGCGCGAGACCACGACGCGCGTGCTGGCTTCGCTCACGCCGCGCGAGGAGCGCGTGCTGCGCATGCGCTTCGGCATCGGCATGAACACCGACCACACGCTGGAAGAAGTCGGCCAGCAGTTCTCGGTCACGCGCGAACGTATCCGTCAGATCGAGGCGAAGGCGCTGCGCAAGCTCAAGCACCCGAGCCGGTCAAGGAAGCTGCGGAGCTTCCTGGATAACTAAGCGCATACATCATGTGACAAACAAAAAACGGCGGGCCGAAAGGTCCGCCGTTTTGATTTGTGAGTAATTGTAAATCCGTGCGGCTAGCCTGCCGCGCATTTTTTGACGAAACGTCTGCGCTCCAGCAAGTGCAGCTTGCGCTGCTTGGCCTGTGCCTTGCAGGTCTTGACCTTGCGGGCGCGGTGCTGGGCTTTCTCCAGCGCCTGCTGATCAGCATTTTGCCGGCGTGCGGTGCCTGCGCGTTCCTGCGTGGTCAGTTGATCGCGCCGTGCCTTGGCGCTGTCGTTGATGGATTGCGCGAAGCCGATGCTGGTGGACGACACCCCCAGTATCAATGCGCTGCATAGCAACAAAATTCGCGATGACGATTTCATATGAGCCCCCCCAGTACGGCGTGAATCGTACCACGCTTGGCGGGAGCGAGTCTTTGGACCAAAGGTGGGGATGTGACAACAGCACGACCCCACCGTCTATACGCAAAGCGAAGACGTAAAGTTCGTTGCTCGTTTTCGGCGTCGCGCCGGTGCCTACGAGCGAGGCCCTGCAACAATAACTCGAAAAACAAAAAGCCCGGCGCGAAGCCGAGCTTGGTTGTCTGAATTCATCTTGCGATGCGGTCGTCGCGACTAGAACCTATAATTCACGCGGACCAGCCCCATGTCGATGTTCTCACCAATGTGCTCAACGAAATTGTCTGTAGCATCAGCAGGATTAACAACGGTGACGTTCTTCTTGCCCAGGAAGATATGATTCCATTCGACCCCAACCGACCAGTTGCGGGCAAAGCCATATTCGAGACCGACGCCAACCGCGCCACCCCAACGGGTTACACTGCCATTATAATCTCTCGGAGGTGATATCTGGGGGTTGCTGTATTTGAAGCCGACCACTGCCGCGCCGCCCTTAGCGTAGAGCAGCACATTGTCCCAAGCATAGCCGACCTGACCGGTGAAAAGACCAAACGAATCGATGTGAGTTTTGTCGTTGTAGTCAGGGTAGCTCAGATCAATGCTGCTACCCTTGAAATTGGCCCAGTTGCCCTGAGCTTCGAGACCAAAGACCCAGTTCGAAGACTGCCAGCGGTAGCCGAGTTGGCCGCCCACCGTGCCGCCGGTGGCGTTGTGGCATCCACCGGGGTCGCCCTGATAATCCCAGCAGCTATGCGAAGAACCAAAACCGCCGTTAGCGCCAACGTAGAAGCCGCTCCAGTTATAGATCGGGGCGACAATTGGGGCCTTTGTGTAAGGCCGCGCAGCAAGGTCGGCAGCGGAAGCCATCGAAACCATCGCGCATAACGCAACAGAGCTCAAAAATAACTTTTTCATAGAAAGCCCCATCAATTCAATAAATCTAGCTTTCACCTTTAGGGGGACCGTCACAACCACTGCGTAAAGAGAATCACGGAGTGATGCTTTTAAAGCACGCTGCACCGGTCCAGATGTCTGCCGCTCGCTGGCATCAAGGGGGCTCGGCGAAGGAAGACGGTGATCTTCGCGGTTCACTCTGATTTTCTGCTTTTTCGGAAGGCGCTTGACCTTTCTGGATTTAGGTTTATATTCCTATACATCCCGTCTCACTCCCGAGGGGCGGCTCGCGATCGTCACTTGTCGCGGGGCGGGATGCGGTGGTTCGCGCCGCAGCGTTCGATTGTCGCCGATCGACCGCATCGTGAGGCCGGCGCAAATCGGCTGATGGTGCGGACGTGAGGCGTCTGACGGCATCGCTGCGTCCGGATGGCCCAAGTTGCATGATCCTGGCGCGGCAGCCCGCGCCTTCGACTTACGGTGGTGCCAGCACTGGACACCGGGGGTGATGCAAAGCAAGCCATGACCCCACCGCGTGCGGAACGCCGGGTGTGTTCGGCGCTTTCGTGGTGGACTTACTCGTGCGCTTGTTTTCATCGCGCATGAGGCTGCGGATGCGTCACGCATCCGGCGTTCCGTGCGCCCTCGGTTTTGAGGGGAAACGGTTAGAGCTTCGGGCGCGCCCGCGCCGTCACAAGAACAGGGCCGATGTCGCGCACCCCGCGCATCGCTACCCTTTTCGGGCACGGATGGGGCAGGCTCCGCACAGATTACGTCATCCTCCCGCCCCGATTCGCCATGCTATAAAGACATCCGAAATTTCCCGCCCGCCTGTCCCGGCAGCCAAAGAGGTTTTCATGCGCACTTTGTCCCGTACATTTTCTCGCAAATTGTCTCTTCTGGCGCTGTCGCTCGGCCTTTTCGGCGTGGGCTCAGTGTCGTCCGCGTCCGCCGCGCAATGCGGCGGCGATTTCAACGCCTTCATCTCGAGCTTCTCGCGCGAGGCCGTGGCCGCGGGCATTTCGCCGAACGTCGTCAGCCAGGCGTTTGCGGGCGTGACGCTCGATCAGGCCGTGCTGCAGTTCGACCGCCGCCAGCGCTACACCTTCAACAAGACCTTCGAACAGTATGTCTCGACCCGCGTCGGACCCGGCCGTATCAAGACCGGCCGCTTCATGATGCAGAAGAACGCCTCGCTGCTGTCGCGCATCGAGCAGCGCTTCGGCGTGCCGCCGCAGATCATCGTCGCGATCTGGGGTCTGGAAACGGATTTCGGCAAGGGCGACATGGGCAAGCGGCCGGTGATCAAGACGCTCGCGACGCTCGCGCATGATTGCCGCCGCTCCGAGCTGTTTCAGGGCGAACTGCTCGCGGCGCTGAAGATCGTGCAGCGCGGCGATCTGCGGCTCGACGATCTCGTCGGCGCGTTCGCGGGCGAGATCGGGCAGACGCAGTTCCTGCCGTCGAGCTACATTAAGTACGGCGTCGATTTCGACGGCAACGGCCACGTCGACCTGCGCCACAGTGTGCCGGACGTGCTCGCCTCCACCGCGAACCTTCTGCACACCTCGGGCTTCAAGGCGGGCGCCGACTATCACGAGGGCAGCGCCAATTTCGACGCCATGCGCGAGTGGAACAGGGCGGTGATCTATCGCAAGACGATCGCCTATTTCGCCGACAAGCTGGCCGGGCCGTAGGAAGCAGCGCCGCTTCTGCAGGGTTAACGAGGCGCGAACGCGGCTCGTATCTTCATTAATTCAAAACCACGCCAAAAGGTGCTATGGAACAGTGAGGGTCCGTTAAGTTCCCACAGCGCATGTTCCCCGAAAGAAACCGGCGGAACACCCGCACGGGGGCAGGGAATATGCGTCAGGCAGGACACCCACGGCATGATCCGCGCGACAAGACGCGGACGCGCGACAGCTTCGGAGGTTGCGCGTGCTGAACGTCGTCACGCTCTGGCTCGTGTTCGTCGTCAACTTTATCGCGCTCGGCGTGGTGTGGACCTACGTCGCGCGCTCCTATCCAAATTTCGAGGCGGCGCGGTTCTGGGCCGCCGGAGCGCTCGTCGCCTCCGCCGGCGCGGCGTTGTCCGTGCTGCGGATGTATGTCGATCCCGTTGCGCCGCTCTATCTCGGCGCCGTGATGATGATCGCCTCGACGTGCTTCGTCGCGATGGGCGTCGAGCGGTTCTACGGTCTGCCGGTCTCGTGGCGGACACATGTCGCGCTTGTCGGCCTTTGTGCGTTCGGCATCGCGTTCTTCGTCTGGCACGCCAATTCGCCGATGCGGATCATCATCTACTCACTCGGCCAGGCGCTTTCGATCGCGATCTCGGTCATGCTGGTCTGGCGGCATGGCGCGCGCCATCCAGGCGCACGGTTTGCCGGCGTGGTCGGTATCATCCTCTCTGCGGTCGTGATCGCGCGTTGCGCCCTGCGATTGTCCCAGCCACCGGACAATATTTATATGATCCACTTCTCGCCGCTCCAGTCGATCATCGTTCTGGTACTGGTGTTCCTGTCGATCGTATGGAATTTTGGCTTCCTGCTGATGGCTGTTGATCGGCTCCGCGCTGAGGTCGCCGATCTCGCGCTGATCGACGATCTCACGGGCGTCGCCAATCGCCGCCGGCTGCTGACGTCTCTTGCCGAGGAGTGCGCGCGGTCGGATCGCGCGATGCAGCCGTTTTCGGTGCTGCTGATCGATCTCGATGGCTTCAAGGAAATCAACGACAGTCACGGTCATGGGGCAGGCGACGAATGCCTGCGGCAATTCACCCGCATGATCCAGCAACGACTTCGTACCGGCGATCTGCTGGCGCGTCTGGGTGGTGACGAATTTTGCGCCGTGCTGCCTGCGACCGCTTCGCACGAAGCGTCGTGTGTCGCGCGCGATGTGCTCGATCTGTGCGCCTCGGCGCAGGTCTTCTGGAATGGGACGACGGTCAGGTTGTCGGCGTCGATCGGTGTGGCCCAATGGCGGCCGGAGATCGGTCATGATTTCAGTCGATTGATCGGTGCGGCGGACGAAGCGCTCTATGCAGCGAAGCGCGATGGGCGGAGCCGCTATACGGTTTCAGCTCTGTCATCCGAAACCGAAGCCTGGATGCGTCAAAGCGCATAGGTGTTATCCGCGCAAAAGCCCGCGTGAACATAATTGCCGATTGCGCGTTGTCGTGGGATTCCAACCCCGAGGGTTTGACGATGAGCGATCCGCGTATCAAGGAACACATGGAAGTGATCGGCGCCGACGGCGTGCATGTCGGCACCGTCGACCGCGTCGAAGACGGCCGCATCAAGCTAACCAAGGCCGATAGCGGTATGGGGAGCCACAAAGGCCACCATCATTACATCGATCTGGGCTTGGTGGCGGATGTCGAAGGCAAGAAGGTTCGGCTGTCGGCCAATGCCGCCGTCGCCGTGACGCTCGAGGAAGAGGGCGGCCGCAAGGCGGTCTGAACTCATTCACACTCGCGATATTGATCGGATCCCGCGTCGCTTCGGCGCGGGCCATTTCTGTTGTGGGTTATCTTCCGCCATAATTTGCGCCTGCCGGTGTGGAAGGTGTTTGATCGAAAAGAGCGGGGCCAAGTAGAATTACGGGACTAGGATTGTGACAGCGAAGTCAGATACTTTTTTCACCCACCCCCAAAGCGCGCCTCGCCACCGCAAGCCGCCGCCGATCATCGATCAGGACGGCAACGAGGTTCATAGCGGTGGTCGTTTCGGTGGCGGGCAGTTCGGTGCTGGCTCGTCCGGCACGGCGTTCAGCGGCACCGCTTTTAACGGCACGGTTTTTGGGAATATCGGGTTCGGCCCGCTCACCCGCGAGCAGCGCTTTGCGCGCATTGAGGCGCTGGCGCGACTGATGGATGTCGCCTTCGTCCTGCCGGGGACCAATGTGCGCTACGGCATCGACGGGTTGATCGGCCTCATTCCCATCGTTGGCGATCTTTTGACGACTGCGATGTCGCTCTGGCTGGTGCGCGAGGCGCGGGCGCTCGGTGCGCCGGCCCATGTCGTCGCGCGAATGCTCGGCAATGTGGCGCTCGATGGTGTCGTCGGCATCGTGCCGTTCGTCGGCGATGCGTTCGACGTCATGTTCCGCGCTAACATGCGCAACATCCGCATCCTGCGGCGCTGGATGGACAAGCAGCCGCGGATGGATTGAGCGTCGAAGGATTGAAAGTGAGCTGAGGCCTCAGGCCGCGTCGGTCGCTTCCGCTTCGGCCTTTTCTTCTTCCTGGTCGCGTCGGCGCGGCAGCGGGAAGGCGCTGCTCTCATAGAGCGAGCGAATGCCGTTCTGATCGAAGCGGGCTTCGTCCACCTGCAGATAGGCGCCGTTCAGCGAATCCGCAGGCAGTTGTTCGATTGCGAATTGCACGGCCTCGGCCGCGGTGCCGAACCGGCGATAGGCGAAGCCTGCACGCTTCTTCTTCCGGATTGCTGCGGGAAAAAGTTCGGCTTCGGTATTGTAGTTGAATGCCGCCATCGTTTTCGGCCTCTCATCATTCAAGTTGGGTTGCTAGCCATTTGCCGCGGCTGCCACGCTGAAGCGATACGCGCCGCGCTTTTTCATTGACCCCTAATATAGGCTCTTTCCGCCCAGAATGCGACCTCCGATTCGTAGCATGATGAACGAAGCCTCCGCGCGGTTCGAATGCGCGGAGGCCTTTGAATCAATCACTTAGTAGGTTTGGAACCCCGATAAGGGGCAAATATGCGCGATCGCTTACTTCGGTTCGAGTTTCAGCGCCGCCGAATTGATGCAATAGCGCAGGCCCGTTGGCCCCGGCCCGTCGTCGAAGACATGGCCAAGATGACCACTGCAGCGGGAGCAGAGCACTTCGGTCCGGATCATGCCATGGCTCGTGTCGTGCTCCTCGTCGAGGCTTTCGGCCCCCACCGGTGCGCTGAAGGCAGGCCAGCCGCAGCCGGAATCGAACTTGTCGTCAGACGAAAACAACGGTTGACCGCAACCGGCGCACACATAGGTGCCGGGATCGAACGAAAGATCGTATTCGCCGGTGAAGGGACGCTCGGTCGCCTTCTCGCGCAGCACCGCGTACTGTATCGGCGTGAGTTCGTCGCGCCATTCCTGCTCCGATTTTTCGACGTGTCCGTTCTGGGTTTTGGCTGTCATGCGTTCCTCATTTAATTGGTCGCCTTCGTGTCGCGGACCAGCACCGGCTTGTCGCGATAATCGGCGGCGAACAGTTTTTTCAGATTATCGACCTTCGGGATGTCGTTGAACGCAATGTAAGGTTGATAGGGATGCAGCGTTAGATAGTCCTGATGATAATTTTCGGCCTGATAGAAGCCGTTCATCGGTTCGATCCGGGTGACGATGGGCTTTTTGTAGACCTTCGCCGCATCGAGTTCGGCGATGTAGTCCTTTGCGATTTTCTGCTCCTCAGGCTGCGAGGTGAAAATCGCCGAGCGATACTGTGTGCCGCTGTCCGGCCCCTGACGGTTGAGCTGGGTCGGATCGTGTACCACGGAGAAATAGATCTGCAGAATCTTGCCGAGGCTGATCTGCTTGGGATCGTAAGTGATCTTCACGGACTCGGCGTGGCCGGTCGAACCGGTTGAGACGGTGTCGTACCGGGCACTGTCCGCCGAGCCGCCTGCGTAGCCGGAGACAGCCTGAATGACGCCTTTGGTGTGCTGGTAGACGCCCTGCACACCCCAGAAGCAGCCGCCTGCGAGAACGATTGATTTCGGTTCGCCCGAGGTCATGGCAGTTGCCGCTGCATCGGTTTTCGGCGGCGGAATCGTGAAGGGCTCGGCCGACGCGCTGAATGATGCGCCTGCGAATGCGGCGAGTGCCACTGCGCCGAGCGCAGCGAAAGCGGTACGACGGGAGGAATGCTTCATAGGGAGCGTCCTTCGATTGCGGATGAGAGCGATCAGGCCCTTACGATGATACGCGCTTCCGCACCCATTGTTACGCGGCCGCGGGCAGAATCGTCATGCCGGGAACATTAAACCACGACGCTTAACCGCTTCGCGGCACGGGTGATGCCGGTATAGAGCCAGCGCGCACGGCTGTCCTGAAATGCGAAGCTCTCGTCGAACAGTACGACGTCATCCCATTGCGATCCCTGCGATTTGTGAACGGTGAGCACGTAGCCGTAGTCGAATTCGTCGTAGGGCTTGCGCTGATCCCATGGCAAATCCTCGATTCCGCCGTTGAAGCAATCGGCGCGGACCGACACCTTGGTGACCTTGGCGCCGAAATCCTCCTCTGGCGACAGGCGCATGGTGATGATTTTGGACTTCGATTGCGCGCGAGCCTTTACGCGCCACAGGCCGCCGTTAAAAAGTGCCTTTTTGCGATTGTTGCGCAGACAAACGAGCTTGTCGCCGGCAACCGGCAGTGCATCCTCGATTCCGTTCTTCTGCCGCACGCGCATGTTGTAGGCGCGGCGGGTGTTGTTGCGGCCGACCAGAATCTGGTCCGCAGCCATGACACGGTCGGGATCAAGCGCGTTGCGGCTCACCACTTCGCTATCGCCGAACTGGCCCGTTTCCAGCGTGCGGCCTTCACGCACCGCCATCGACATGCGCACGATCGGATCGTTTTGCGCCTGACGATGCACTTCGGTCAGCATGGCGTCCGGCTCGGCTTCGGTGAAGAAACCGCCGCCCGCGATCGGTGGCAATTGCGCGGGATCGCCGAGCACTAACAAAGGACAGTCGAACGACATCAGGTCGCGACCGAGGTCGGCATCGACCATCGAGCATTCGTCGATGACGATGAGCTTTGCTTTCGAGGCGGGCGCATCGTCCCACAGTTCAAAGCTCGGCTGTTCGTCGCCCGTCTCGCGGGTCCGATAGATCAGCGAATGGATCGTCGATGCGTTATCGCAGCCCTTGTTGCGCATCACCAGCGCAGCCTTGCCGGTGAAGGCGGCGAACTTAACCTCGCCGTTGACGGCGTCGGCGATATGGCGCGCGAGGGTGGTCTTGCCGGTACCGGCATAGCCGAACAGGCGGAACACTTGTGGGGTATCGCCTCGGCCGGGCTTCGCCTTGAGCCAGGCGCTGACAGCGGACAGCGCGTGGTCCTGATGGGGAGTAAAAGTGGGCATGGGGACCGATATAGAGACACTTGGTCGCGCGGTATAGTCACCCGGGAATGGCAGCGCTCGCATGGCGCATTTTGAGGCGGGATATCACGACAAACTGTCACCCGCGGGGTACCCGGAGCACATATAATCTCCGCCGAAATACCGGCCTCTCTGTGACAGCATGGATGCGCGACAATGGAACGAATCATTTTGCAGATCGCGATCGGGGTCGTGGCAATTGTACTGATCGGCGCGGGCACTGCGGGAGCGATGCTCGGTGTAGATCTGATCCATGGCCGTAACGGTGGGTTGGTTGATAGCTATTTCCGCTATCTCTCGGCGATGACGGCCGCGATGGGCTTGATGTTCGCGATGACGATTCCTCATGTCGAAACTCATCGCGAGCGGATCGGCACGTTGTCGTTTCTGATTTTCATTGGCGGCCTCGCGCACCTCTATACATTCAGTATCCGGCCGACGCCGACGGTGGGGACGTTATTCATGCTGTTCATGGAGTTGATTTTCGTTCCGCTGTTGTGGCTCGGCCAACGGCACATCGCGCACAAAGCCGCGAGTCCATCATGAGATTCGTCCTCTCGCGATCAGGATTCGGGGAGTGGCGCTGCTGATGGCGAAGCGAATTGCGCTCGGTGTTGCGGCGATTGTGATCGCCGCTGTCGCTGTCATCTTTGCGCTACAGCTCTACCGCCACCTGACCGGCGGCGCCGACGACGAACCGGGCGTTATCTTCGAGCGAACAGACCGGCCTTCGCGGGCTTGATACGGCCTCAGGCCCTGCGCGCCCCAAGAGCGAAGAGCGGCCGGGTCGTGGAGTCTTTCGGAGAGACAATGAGGTCGGCGAGGGTATAGCCGTCGAGTGTCTCGAGGAAGGCGGTCAATGCCTCGTTGAGCGCGCCTCGCAGCCGGCAGCGCGGCGAGATCACGCAATGATTATCGGTCGTCATGCACTCAACCAGCGCGAAATCCGGTTCGGTTGCTCGCAGGACATCGCTGAGACGTATACGATCGGGACGCTTGGCGAGTGTGAGACCGCCGGACCGGCCGCGAACGGCTTTCAGATAGCCGGCGCGGGTCAACTGGTTGGCGACCTTCATCAGATGGGCTCTGGAAATTCCATAAGCCTCCGCGGTCTCCTCGATGGTAATGAGGCGACCATCCTGAACGACTGCCGCATACATCAGAATGCGCAACGCATAGTCTGAAAAGTTTGTCAGTCGCATGAACAGGATCCCTAGAAGACCATCACTTTATCACATTCGGTATAAAGATGCATCCTAAGTATTCTAATATTCGGGAAATCGGGGCGGGGGTTGAATAAAACAGGTATTTTGTATATATCTTTATTGGGGCGATGTCGGAGAATGATACCGGCGTCGCTAGTTTCTCAGAAAGGGTGTCTCCGATGCCTAAATCTGCAATTGGAACATACAAGAAGCTCGCAACAGACGGCGGACATGACCCTGAGGGCGGCAGTTCGCTTCTGCCAATGCTGATCAGCGGTTTGATCCTGATTGTGATCGGGATGCTGGTCGTCGCGGCGATGTCCTGAGACGCGTTTGGAGAAAAGACATCATGCCCATTCCTGATCGGCTGCCGGATGGATTCGCAGCTTATGGACGTTCGCCGGAGTTCAACTCTGAAGGCCTGCCACCCAAGCTGCAGGCGGGCCATGCCACGAAGGCAGGGACTTGGGGGCTGCTTCACGTGCTGGAGGGGGCGCTACTCTATAAGCTGGAACCGCCGCATCAGGATGAGCGACTGGTGCGAGCGGGGGAGACTGTCGTGATCGAGAGCGAAGTCGCCCACCGTGTCCGGTTCGTTGAGCCGGGCCGGATGTTTGTCGAGTTCTATCGCCACATAGACGCGGCCAAATCCTAATCTTCAACGGTTGCTGGCCGAGCAAGTCATAGCTTGCTGAATTTGTCGTCAACTTGCCGCGTTCCCGCGAGCGAGCCTGCGATTCCATTGGACACGCCGGACTTAGTCGGAAATAGCTATTCCATCGTGTCCTCCGGGTCGATGGCCTCTCGTTTTCCGAAGCGCAATCGATCCTGACAAATAGCCCGCAGACCGAGGCATGGCGATCGGCCTGCCGAGGCTGTCATTGATGAGTGTGCTCGGATGTCGCTGAGAGCTTGGCTGCGGGCGAGGGTGCGGACAAACGAGTTTTTCCTCGTCTTCTTGGCGGTTGTTCTTGGCATCGGAACCGGGTTTGTCGTGACGCTCATGAGCGAGCTCGCGCAGCTTGCTCATGTGCTGATTTATGGAATCCGGATCGACGTCCGGCTGAGTGCTAATGACGTCATCAATCCGTGGGTCGCGGCTGCCTCGCTTGTAGTCGGCGGATTCATATTGGGACTCATGGAGTGGTACCGGCGCCGCAGAAAGATATCGGCCGCCGTCGATCCGGTGGAGGCCAATGCGTTGCGTGGCGGTAGACTGTCCCTGCGCGACAGTCTCATCGTTAGTTTGCAGACCCTGATTTCAAATGGGTCCGGCGCCTCTGTGGGACTGGAGGCAGGCTATACCCAGATCGGCGCCGGATTGTCGTCCCTTGGAGGCCGCTTTTTAAATCTTCGCCGTAACGATTTGCGCATCATCGTCGGAGCGGGTGCCGCCGCGGCCATTGCTGCAGCGTTCGATGCTCCGCTCACGGGTGCTTTTTATGCCTGCGAGTTGATCGTCGGCACTTATACAGCTGCGAGCGCGGCACCCATTCTGGCGGCGGCAATCTCGGGAACGCTGGTGGTGCGATGGCTCGGCACCAACACCTATTCTTTGAATGTTCCGGATCTGGTGATGAGTGATCTGCGCCAATACGGCCTGATGCTCGTTCTGGCCATCCTCGTCAGCGGCATTGGCATTCTTGTCATGCGGGCAGCGCCGCTGGTGGAACGTGTCTTCGGGCACAAGTTGCTGCCGGTCTGGCTCCGCCCGATGATTGGCGCGATGTGTATTGCGGCCATGGCGGCAGTCACGCCCCAGGTGCTTGGTGCCGGGCATGGCGCGATGGTTCTGGACTTGTCGCGTGACATGCTTCCCAGCCACATCGCCCTGTTGATCGTTCTCAAGCTTGCAGCCTGTCTGATCTCTCTGGCGTCGGGATTCCGGGGCGGGTTGTTTTTTGCATCGCTGTTTATCGGTTCTCTGATCGGCAAGCTGTTTGCGACGGTCCTTCACTTATACATTCCGGAGCTGGCGTTTCATGTCGATCCGAACGTCAGCGCTCTGACGGCAATGGCTTGCCTTGGCGTTGCGATCGTCGGCGGCCCGCTCACGATGTCCTTCCTTGTGCTGGAGATGACGCACAGCCTTGAGATTACGGCAGGTGTGCTGGCGTCATGTCTCGTCACGAGCATGATGGTGCGCCAGTTTTTCGGGCACTCGTTCTCGACATGGCGATTGCATCTGCGTGGCGAAACGATCCGGGGCGCGCACGATGTCGGCTGGCTGCGAAGCCTCACCGTGTCGCGTCTGATGCGCACGGATGTGAAAACCGAGCCGCGCCAGGCGACGGTCGACGTTTGTCGCCATCTGCATCCGCTAGGCTCGACCCACGCCATCTTCCTGCTCGACGAAGATCGACATTATGCAGGAACCGTACTGCTGGCGGATTTGTTCTCGAGCGACTACGACATTGGCGCGGATACACGTGAGGTCTCTACGCTCGCAAAATATCTCGAGATGACGTTGACACCATCGATGAACGTCAAGGTTGCGATGGCCTGCTTCGACAAGGCCGAATCTGAAATCCTGGCGGTCACGGATGAGACCACGCACGAAGTTCTCGGCTTCCTGACAGAAGCGTTTGCGCGCAAGCGATACGTCGACGAAATCAATCGCGCGACCGAAGAGGTCTTTCAGTAAGAGCTTGCTTACGGATCGCCTCAGCGTGTTTTCGATTTGATTTTTTGTGCGCGCGGAACGCGGGAAGGTCGCGTCGCTGCGGCACTAAACCTGCGCAATCATTGTCAAAAAAGAAAATGCCGGTGGCTGTTGAAGTCATCAGCATCTTGCTTTGTGCAATGCGAAGTAATCGCCTCAGGCGATCGGTTCGTTCGTAAAAATCAATCGATAAGTATTTGATTTTACGTTGAAAATGCGCCTTTGACTCGTTCTAATCGGAAACTCGGATTAGCCGATGGGCGGTCCAAATGAGGAAGGTCGGACCAGGATGAGTTTGATCGGGGATGCAGCGGGCCACAGGGGCCTCATGCTCAATCGCGATGTCGAAGCCGAGCAGCAGCAGGCGCCCGCCGAGCGGGATATGCTGGAAATGCTCGCGGGTCCGCCAGAGGTGGTCGACACCCAGCCCGTGGTTGGCGACGAGGTGAAGTACACCACCTGTTACATGTGTGCCTGCCGTTGCGGCATCAAAGTCCATATCAAGGACGGCCGCATTCGCTACATCGAAGGCAACAAGGATCACCCGGTCAATCGCGGCGTACTGTGCGGCAAGGGTTCGGCCGGCATCATGCAGCAATATTCCCCCGCCAAGCTGCGCAAGCCGTTGCTGCGCACCGGCGAGCGCGGAAGCGGCGAATTCAAGGAGATCGAGTGGGAGGAAGCGCTCAGTCTCGCGACCAAGTGGCTGGGCGATATCCGCAGCACCGATCCCAAGAAGCTCGCCTTCTTCACCGGGCGCGACCAGAGCCAATCACTCACCGGCTGGTGGGGAATGCAGTTCGGCACACCGAACTTTGCCGCGCATGGCGGCTTCTGCTCGGTCAACATGGCGGCGGGCGGTCTCTATTCGATCGGCGGCGCATTCTGGGAATTCGGTGAGCCCGACTGGGAGCACACCAAATACTTCATGCTGTTCGGTGTCGCCGAAGACCACGACTCCAATCCGATCAAGATCGGTCTTGCCGAACTTAAGAAGCGCGGCGCCAAGTTCATGTCGATCAATCCGGTCAAGACCGGCTATTCCGCGATTGCGGACGAGTGGGTCGGCATCCGCCCCGGCACCGACGGCCTCTTTGTCTTCGCGCTGATCCACTGCCTGCTGCACGCGGATATCGTCGATCTCGATTTTCTTGCGCGCTACACCAATGCGACGTGGCTTGTTGTACAGAATCCGGGCGGCGCCGACCACGGCCTGTTCGCACGTGACGCCAGCGGTGCACCACTCGCGTGGGACAGCAAGACGGGCAAGGCCGTCCCCGCCAGCGGTACGGATTTCTCGCCCGCGATCGTCGGAAACTTCCAGCTCGAAGATGGTCGTCGCGTGACGCCGTCATTCCAGCTGCTTGCCGACCGCTATATGAGCGACGAATATTCGCCGGAAGCGGTTGCGGAGCGCTGTGGCGTGCCGGCGGAACGCATCCGTCGCATTGCCAATGAGATTGCCGAAGCATTCAACGAACCGGTCGTGCTCGATCAGCCATGGACCGATTGGGCTGGGCGTCGTCACGAGAAGATGGTTGGTCGCCCGATCGCGATGCACGCCATGCGTGGCATCTCGGCTCACTCCAACGGATTCCACACATGTCGCGCGCTGCATGTGCTGCAGATGCTGCTCGGCGCGGTCGATACCCCCGGTTCGTGGCGCTACAAGGCGCCGTATCCGAAGCCGCTCCCCGGTGGCCCGCGGCCTGCAGGCAAGACCAGCGCGCCGAATACGCCACTCGACGGCATGCCGCTCGGCTTCACAATGGGGCCGGAAGACCTGCTGGTCGATGAGAAGGGCGGCCCGATCCGTCTCGACAAGGCCTATTCGTGGGAAGCGCCGCTGTCGTCTCACGGCATGATGCACATGGCGATTCACAATGCATGGGCGGCGGATCCTTATCCGGTCGACGTGCTGTTCATGTACATGGCCAACATGGCGTGGAATTCGTCCATGAACACGGCCGGCACCATGCAGATGCTGACCGACAAGAACGAGGACGGCAGTTACAAGATTCCGAAGATCATCTATTCGGACGCGTATGCATCCGAGATGGTGTCGTATTCCGACCTCGTGCTGCCGGACACGACCTATCTCGAGCGCTGGGATTGCATCTCGCTGCTTGATCGTCCGATCGGGAGCGCGCATGGCCCGGCGGATGCGATCCGTCGTCCGGTGCTGAAGCCCGACCGCGATGTGCGTCCGTTCCAGGATGTGCTGATCGAACTCGGCGCGCGCCTCAAGCTGCCGGGCTTCACCAATGAGGACGGCTCGCCGAAATATCCCGGCGGCTATCCCGATTATATCGTCAATCACCAGCGCAAGCCGGGCATCGGTCCGCTGGCCGGTTTCCGCGGCGAGGATGGCGAGACGCCCGGCAAGGGTGCGCCGAACAAGAACCAGCTCGATCGCTACATCGAGAATAAGAGCTTCTGGCGGCTCGAGCTGCCGCACGACGAAGTCTATTTCAAACACGGCAACAAGAACTATCTCGAACATGCCGTGAAGCTCGGCATGATCGACAGCGCCAACCAGATCGTGTTGCATCTCTACAGCGAGCCGCTGCAGAAATTTAAGCTGGCCGCGGAAGGGCATGGCCCGATCCAGCCGCCGGAGCGTGACCGCGAGCGGGTCAAGAATTACTTTGATCCGCTGCCGATCTGGTACCAGCCGCTGGAAGAACAGGCAGTGTCGGCAACCGAATTCCCGCTCTCGGCGATCACCCAGCGTCCGATGGCGATGTACCATTCGTGGCACTCGCAGAACGCTTGGCTACGCCAGATATTCTCGAAGAACTTCCTCTACATGAACCGTGAGACGGCAGAGAAGCTTGGCCTCGCTGACGACGATTACGTCTGGGTGACGAGCTATCACGGTCGCATCCGCGTGCCGGTACGTACCATGGAGGGCGTCAACCCGAACACGGTATGGACGTGGAACGCGATCGGAAAGCGCAAGGGTGCATGGAATCTGCCGTCCGGTGCACCGGAAGGTACGGAGGGCTTTCTCCTCAACCACGTCATTTCCGAGCTGTTGCCCGAGAAGGACGGTTATCGTCATTCCAACTCCGATCCGGTAACCGGGCAAGCCGCTTGGTACGACGTGCGCGTGCGCGTCGAGAAGGCCGCCGCCTCCGAACATACGCCGCTGCCGGAATTCCCGGTGCTCAAGCGTCCGCCGCACATGCCGGAGCGTCCGGCCGTGCTTCGCTTCGACGCTGAAGGCCGCAAGAATCCGTGGGATCCGCTTCCGGCCCGCAAATCATCAGGAGCCGCAAAGTGACGTCGCTTCCCACACCTGTGCCCGGCCAGAAGAAGCTGGGACTCGTCATCGATCTGGACACCTGCGTCGGCTGTCATGCCTGCGCGGTGAACTGCAAGGAGTGGAACGCGAGCGGTCATTCCGGCCCGCTCAGCGATTTCCAGAGCAAGTCCGACGGTGTCTGGTTCAACCGCGTCCACACCTATGAAGCGGGGCAGGGCGAGGCATCGCGGACTGTGAACTTCCCGCGCTCCTGCCTGCATTGCGAGGAGCCGGCCTGCGTCACCGTGTGTCCGACCGGCGCTTCCTACAAGCGCACCGAGGACGGCATCGTTCTCGTCAACGCGGATACCTGCATCGGCTGCAAGCTGTGCTCGTGGGCATGTCCTTACGGCGCGCGCGAGTTCGACGAGGACGACGGCGTGATGAAGAAGTGCACGCTGTGTGTCGACAAGATCTACAACGAGAATTTGCCCGAGGAGGACCGCGTCCCGGCCTGCGTCGCGACTTGCCCGGCAAGTGCCCGGCATTTCGGCGATCTCGGCGATCCGGACTCCGATGTCTCGCGTCTTGTTGCCGAACGTGGCGGTTATGAGCTGATGCCGGAGCTCGGCTACAAGCCGGTCAACCGCTATCTGCCGCCGCGGCCGCGCAAGAACGGTTCGTGCGGTTCGCAGAACGACATTTCGCTCGTGGATATCGTGGCGAAGAAGACGGCCTCAGAAGGCAAAGGCGCAGCCTTGCTTCGCTGGGCCGATCGCGTCCTATCGCGGTGAGGTGAAACGATGCATCCCGCACTCTCCGTCATCGTTTTCACCACGGCCTCCGGCGCTGGCTACGGCTTGCTCGTCTGGTACGGCCTGATGTCGGCATTCTCCGGAACGCCCGGAGATCGTCTGCTCGCACTCGTCGTGCTGCCGCTCGCGCTTGCGCTGGTCACGGTCGGGCTGTTGTCTTCGACCTTTCATCTTGGTCGCCCCGAACGCGCGTGGCGCGCGTTCTCGCAATGGCGCACGTCCTGGCTTTCGCGCGAGGGCGTCTGCTCGTTCGTGACCTATATTCCGGCGGGCCTGCTGCTGCTGGCATGGATCATCTCGCCCGCGCCGGGCGCGCTTGCGGTGGCGCTGGGCCTCATCACGGCGGTCGCGTCGCTCGTTACGATCTATTGCACAGCGATGATCTATGCGTCGCTAAAAACTATTCACCAGTGGCACAACGCCTATGTGGTGCCGAACTATCTCGCCCTCGGTCTCTATAGTGGTGCGCTGCTGCTGGCCACGATTCTGCATCTGCTCGGCCACGGCTCGCAGGGCGTCGATATCGTCGTACTGGTCGCGGGTCTTGCGGCGCTGATCGCCAAGCTGAGTTACTGGCGTTTCATCTCGACAACGCGCCATCCGAGCAGCCCGGAGAGTGCGACAGGTCTCGGCAACATCGGCAAGGTGCGTCTGTTCGAAGCGCCGCATACCGAAGAAAACTATCTGATGCGCGAAATGGGTTTCTCCATCGCCCGCAAACATGCCGAGAAGCTGCGCAGCATTTCGCTGCTCGCGCTGTTCGCTGCCCCGCTCGTTCTGGTGCTGATCGCGATCCTGATCAGCGGCGCTGCTGCTGCGATCACGCTGGTGGTCGCGGTTCTGCTGGCCGCGCTAGGCGTGCTGGTCGAACGCTGGCTATTCTTCGCGGAGGCGCGTCACGTCGTGACGCTGTTCTACGGCGCGCGTGCTGCGTGATGCATTTCACGGATTGATCGTTCTGAGATGATCGATCCGAAGCCAAAACGTCGCACGCCGCGACCCCCAACTCGCGGCGTAGCGGCGCTTTCTTCGTTGATGCATGATGATGTCGATACGCGCCACGCGGCGCAAGCCTGTTCGTATCGCGCGAATTCAAAATTATTCTGTATCGCTCAACAATTTCTTCGCTAGGATCATCAAACAAGAAGTCTGACGACTTTCGCACGGGAATGGCGGACCCAATCGCCGCACCGACAGTGCAAAAGGAGCTCAGAACATGACGCAGTATCGCCAAAGGCGGCTGCGCCGAAAGCCTTGGGAGGGGTGCAGGTACATGACGGTGCTCGTCATGCGGGATGTTGTCCCGCAATGCAGACATTTTTTCTCTCCCGAAATTCTTCTGAAGATTTGCGGCCTCGCGGAGCAGGAGGCTGCGGGTTTGACTGCTGGAAGGGATTGCCAGTCACGCGCAATCCGTAAGTAAACAGTCCGCTCGAGAACCAATCATCAAAAGTGAGGTCGAGATATCATGAAATGGATCCGTCAGATATTCGCTGCAGGCCTTGTCTCTCTTATGACAGCGCCTGCCTTCGCCGCGCCTGTCAACGTGCGCATCGCCAAGCAGCCGGGCGTCGGTTATCTGCCGCTGATGGTGATGGAACACGAAAAGCTGTTCGAGAAATACGCCAAACAGGCCGGCGTCGATATCACCACGGAATGGCTGAAGTTCACCGGCGGTTCCGCGATGAACGAAGCGCTTCTGTCCGGCAATCTCGATATCGCGACGGGCGGCATTCCGCCGCTTCTGACGATCTGGTCGAAAACCCAGAACAACTACAAGGTGAAGGGAATCGCCTCGATCTCCTCGCATCCGCAGTTTCTGGTGACAACAAATCCCAAGGTGAAGACGCTGGCCGACTTTTCGGAGGGTGACAAGATAGCGCTGCCTGCCGTTAAAATCTCGAACCAGGCGGTTATGATCCAGATGGCGGCTATCAAGCAGATGGGCGAGGCGAAGGCCTTTGCGGTTGACCCTTATACGATCTCGATGGGCCACGGTGACGCGATGGCGGCCATGCTTGGCGGCACCATCAATGCTCATTTCGGCCAGTCGCCTTTTCAGGATATCGAGTTGAAGGACCCGCGGGTTCACGTGGTGCTGAACAGCTACGATGCCGTTGGCGGCCCTTATCCGATCGCCGTGGCCTATGCGACCGACCGCTTTATTCAGCAAAATCCGAAACTGCTGAAAGCTTTCGTCGACGCGCTGAAGGAAGCGCAGGGCATGATCCGTTCGGATATCAACTATGCCGCGAAGGTCTGGATCGAGATGGACGTCAAGAAATTCAGCAAGGATGATGCTCTTGCCATTCTCAAGAATCCCAAGATGGTCTGGGATGCAGCGCCTCAAAATACGATCACCTTTCTCAAGCACATGAATAAGGTGGGACTTGTTGAACGGACGACCGACAACTGGAAGGACGTCTATTTCCCGGCGATTTACGATTTGAATGGGTCATGAGTTGAGCGTGTACCGCGCCGCGTAATCGCGGCGCGGTACACGATTTTTGAAGTTGGTAACGGCGGATTTGTCTGGAATGTCCTATACTCATTGCGTCATCGGCGGCGGCATTGTCGGGCTCGCCACCGCGACCGAAATCATGCGCAGGGATCCCAAGGCGCGCGTGGTCTTGATCGAAAAGGAAAATGGCTTCGCCTTTCATCAGACCGGCCACAACAGTGGTGTCATCCACGCCGGCATCTATTACGCTCCCGGATCGCTGAAGGCTCAGCTTTGTCGCGAGGGAGAGAAGGCGACCAAGGAATTCTGCACGGCCCACGACATCCCGTTCGAGACTTGCGGCAAGCTCATCGTCGCGACCGACGCCGTCGAAATGGAGCGGATGCAGGCGCTGATTGGTCGTGCCAAACAGAACGATATTTCGATCGAAGAGGTCTCAGCCTCTCGTCTCCGGCAGCTTGAACCGAATATCACCGGCGATGGTGCTATTCTCGTCCACACCACCGGTATCGTCGATTATCGCCAGATATGCGAGGCGATGGCGGAAGAGCTTCGGCAGAACGGTGCGCGGGTCGTGACAGGCGTTGCCGTCACGCAGATCGAAGAAGGCGGGCAGAACGTCTCCATCACGCTCAGCAACGGTGAGCGGCTGACTGCGGATCGGCTGATCGCTTGCGCGGGCCTGCAGTCGGACCGCATCGCCCGAATGGGCGGACTCAATCCGACGCATCGGATCGTGCCGTTCCGCGGGGAGTATTTCACGCTGCCGCCATCGCGCTCCTCGATCGTCAAGCATCTGATCTATCCCGTCCCGGATCCAGATCTGCAGTTTCTTGGAATCCACCTCACCCGGATGATCGATGGCCGCATCACCATCGGCCCGAATGCGGTGCTTGGATTTCATCGCGAGGGTTACGCAAAAGGTAGCGTGAACCTTCCCGATGTCTTCAGCATGGCGAGCTTCGGCGGGTTCTGGCGGCTGATATTGCAGCACTATCGTGCGGCGCTGAGCGAATTCGGAAACTCCATCTCGCGACGGCGCTATCTCGACTTGTGTCGAAAATATTGTCCGGGGCTGACGCTCGCAGATATGGGGCAGCCGGGGGCGGGAATCCGGGCGCAGGCCGTCATGGCCGATGGTTCGTTACTGCAGGATTTCCTGTTCTTGAACACCAGCCGCCAGATGCATGTCTGTAACGCTCCATCGCCGGCGGCGACATCGGCCATCCCCATTGCGAGGAAGATCGTGGATCAGCTCGATCTGGCCTCGGCATAGCGATCACGTGACAGAGGTCGTATTCCGGAAATCTGAACATCGTCAGGACCACGATCGAATTGTCGGCTCGGACAAGAAAAACATGAAAGGGACTTTGTGATGCGCGGCGCGGACCTTCTTGCACAAACGCTCAAAGCGGCCGGAACGAGCCGGATTTTCTCGCTGTCGGGCAACCAGATCATGCCGGTCTACGACGCATGTTTCGAGCTCGGTATCGAGATCGTTCACACGCGGCATGAGGCGGCGGCTGTTTTCATGGCGGAAGCTCATGCCCAACTGACCGGTGAGGTCGGCGTTGCGCTGGTGACCGCCGGCGGCGGATTGGGGAACGCAGTGGGGCCTCTGTTTTCCGTCGGTGAATCCGAAACGCCCGTTCTGCTGCTGAGTGGCGACTCGCCTGTGGCGCAGGATGGCCGCGGCGCGTTTCAGGAAATGAGCCAGTGTGCGGTCACCGCGCCGTTGACCAAGCTGTCGGTACGCCCAACCAAGGCTTCCGCGCTCGGACACGAGACGGCGCGTGCGATCCGCACCGCGCGTTCGGGCCGGCCCGGCCCGGTTCATATCGCTCTGCCTTTTGATGTGGTCGAAGCCGATGCCGGGACCACCGAAGTGCCGCCGGCGTCGGCTTTCGCGCGGGTGCCGCAATGGTTGGGTGACGAGGATGCGAAACGGATCGCGCAAGCCATCGTGTCGGCGCAGCGGCCGGTTCTGATTTGCGGGCCAGCTATGAACCGCACCCGCAGCGGAGATTTGACCGAACGTCTCGCGTCCGCGCTCGATGTGCCGGTGATTGTGATGGAAAGCCCGCGCGGGCTGAGGGATCCTTCGCTGGGTGAGATCGGCAAGGTGCTTGGCGAGGCCGATTTGATCGTCAGCCTCGGCAAGAGGATCGACTTCACGATGGCATTTGGTGCAGCTCAGTCGTTTCATCCCAACGCGAGCTGGATCGTCGTCGACGCGAAGACGAGTGAATTCGACCGCGCGTATCTGAATCTCGGCGCGAGGTTGAAGATGGCCGCCGCCGCTGACCCTGTCGATGCGGCGAGCCAATTATCTGCTCTTGGCAAGGGAGCCACGAGTCATGCGGAATGGCGCAAGCGCGTGGCCGAGCGATTGGCGGTACGCAATCCGTCTGGGCCGGGTGCAGGAAACGAGCCGATCACTTCAGCGGCGCTGTGTGAAGCTGTGCAGCGCCAGATCAAGTCGGCTGCAGGCTCAGTCGCGGTCTGCGACGGCGGCGAATTCGGGCAGTGGGCGCAGGCGATTACTTCAGCCGATCAGCGCGTTGTTAATGGCGTGTCTGGCGTCATCGGTGGTGGACTGTGTTACGGGCTCGCGGCGGCGTTGGCGAAGCCCAAACATAAGGTATTCGCGCTGATGGGAGACGGTACTGCTGGCTTCCATTTTGCCGAGGTCGAAACTGCTGCGCGTCATGGTGCGGCTTATGTCATCGTCATAGGCAACGACATGCGCTGGAATGCTGAGCATCAAATTCAGTTGCGCGAATACGGACCCAATCGCCTGATCGGTTGTCAGCTGAGCGATGCGCGCTACGACCTCGCAACTGCAGCGATGGGCGGCCACGGCGAGTATGTCACCCGTCTGGACGAACTCGACGCGGCTTTGTCGCGCGCGGTGGCGAGCGGCAAGGTGGCATGCGTCAACGTGATAATCGATGGCGCGCCGGCGCCTGCCGGGCACTAACTACCTGATCGGCAATGATGGTAGCAGCCGTCATTGCCGAAACCACCCGGCGCAAATGCAGCCGGTGGAGAGTGTTCAACTCGCCTTTACCTCTTTCGCCGTCAGGGCGTACCTGAAATTATCTGAATCGAGGCAGTCGAGCAGGAGCGAAGCCCGTTCCGCCTGGGGATACATCAGGAAACCGAGCTTGGGATGCTTGGCTCCAGGCAGCGCGATATCGTGCGCTGTGTTGTAGGCGATCCAGTTGCCTTCCCATGCGCCGAACAAGGTGTTTCGTGCGGCGACGACCTTCGGATCGTTGATCGCGAGATTCGTCGGCGGCTCCTCGAGCATCACCTTGCGGACGTCGGCGGGATCGACCGGGACCCATCCGTGACCTTCGAGGAAAACCTCGGCGCGACAATGCTGCGCCTTGGTCACGTTGGCTGATCCGGCACCGAGGCTTTTGTAGCCGAATTGAGATGGCAGCACGCGCAGGCCGTAAACATCGCGGGCAGGGACGCCGGCAGCGCGGGCGAGGCCAACATAGAGGGCATTGAGATCGGCGCACTTGCCGCCCAGATTGCCACTCTTGAGCATCGCGGCGACATCGCCCACGCCGCAGCCGCGGGTTGAAGCCACACGCGCCGTATTTTCGACGACCCACTCATAGATCGCGCGGGCTTTCTCTATGTCGGTGCTGGCCCTGGCATCGGTGACGATCTTGTCGGACACGGACTTGACGATTCCATCGATCGGGATGAGGTCGGTGCCTTCCAGGTTCAGCTTGCGTTCGGCGTCGCTGAGCGTTGCGGCATTGCCGGGTTTGCCGAGATCAATCGCGCGATCGCGTATCGAGGCGCGGCTGGTGACTTCGATCGACGGCATGAACTCGTCGTCTTTCCAGATCACGTGCAGCATCTCGGCGCCGTATTTCGCGTCGCGCACGCGCGTAATGCTGGCGGCGTTGCTAGCCCATGTGGAATCGCCCGGCCGCATCCATTCGCTTTCGGTGACCGAGGGGAGTGGAATCCATGCCTGCATTTTGCCTTCCGGCTTGTCGACCTCCAGCTTGGTGACGAGGTCGACCGTCCGCCACGCGCCGGGCTTTGGTGCGAACACGACTTCTGAGCGGGCTGTGCCGGGGAAGGTTGCCGCAAGTGAAAGGGCAGCCGTGCCCTTCAGGAATTCTCGCCGTTGCATGATATTCTCCTTTGGATGTTCGGGTCATTTGTCGTGGATTGTTCCGAGATGTGGTCGGCCTGCAGAGGGATTGAGAGATTCAATCGCAGTTAGAACGTCAGGGCGGGACCAATCGAGGTCACCTTCGACGAAAAGCCTCGGCATGAGAGCAGCGTCGAGTACGAAGGTGGTCGGCAGCGCGCTGACATCCCAGGATTTGCTCACCTTGCGATCGCGGTCGAGCAGAACCGCGAAGTCGACCGGCTGCTTGGCGAAGAATGTCCGCACGCGGAGGTCAACTTCGGCGACGTCAACGGCGACGATGATGAGCGGCTTATTGTGAGTCGCGGCAGCCAGCCGCTGCAACGATCCGATCTCGCGGACGCACGACTCGCACCATGTTGCAAAGAAGTGGACCAGAACGATCTTGCCTGCGAAGGCTTGTAGGTCGTGTCGTTCGCCGTGCAAATCGTCCAATAAGAATGTGGGTTTCTTGTCTCCGGGCCAGATTTTCAGAGAGTTTGGTGTGCTGCTCGACGCAGCCTCGGAGGATGCTGTTGCTGCTGGCATGGCAAAACAGCCCAGCGCACAGGCGACACCGAGAAGCACGATGCTGAATCTAGCGATAGATCGAAAGGTGAAAATAGAATGGACGGTAGAGGCAGAGCACGCTTTTAAATATATCGCACCTCGAACAAATGCGTTGCCGCGCTGCGCGAATATATCGCGTTTGTTCTGTCTGATTTGAAGGCCCCGGCCCGCGGGAGCGGTTTGCGCCGCCACGTCGCTACTCTGGGGCGTATTCAGCACATCGTCAAACGAGCTGTGCTGCGACGAAATGACTTAACGTTGCCTTGTCAGCATCGCGCGAGCTCTAAAGGTGCATTTTAAATGAATGGATAATTGAGCAGACGCAACGAGATGCCGCTTTGCAGCAAGACGTAAAAAGTAGCAGCACTTCGAGTGGTTGAGGCAGTGACTGACAAAACCGTAGCTTTGACAGTCACTTGAACTGGGCATATTTCTGTTTTGACTAACTCTAAAGTCGGCTGTCCCCCGGCGGGGGCCAACTCGGAGGAAACGTTCCATGAATATGGAACTGTCGCGGCGCTCGTTTATGCTCGGGGCCGGCGCGGGTTTGGTCGGAACAAGCCTTGGCGCTCTTGGATTTGGTGAAATCGAAGTTGCCCATGCACTTTCAATCCGGCCTTTCAAACTTGCGCAGACCAAGGAAGTTCGCAGCCAGTGTCCGTACTGTGCAGTTTGCTGCGGAATGTTGATCTTCTCTGCCGAGAGCAAGGAAGAAAAAGGCAAAATGGAAGTCACCCACATCGAGGGTGACGTGGATCATCCGGTCAATCGCGGCACACTTTGCCCCAAGGGTGCAGGCGCCCTCGATTACATCAAATCAAAGACGCGGGTGAAGTACCCGATGTATCGCAAGCCCGGAAGCAACGGCTTCGAACGGGTGAGTTGGGATTTCGCGATGGAGCGCATCGCGAAGCTGATGAAAGAAGATCGCGACGCCAACTGGGTCGAGAAGAATCGCGACGGCGTCACTGTCAATCGGTGGCTGACGACCGCATTCCTCGCCGGCAGTTCGGTAGCCAATGAAGGTGGATGGGCAACATTCAAGGTCTCGCGTGGCCTTGGTCTGTTGCAGATCGAAAACCAAGCAAGGATTTGACACGGACCGACGGTGGCCAGTTTGGGCCCCACATTTGGTCGCGGTGCAATGACGAATTCCTGGACGGACATCAAGAACGCTGATCTCGTCTGGATTATGGGTGGTAACGCAGCGGAAGCGCATCCCTGCGGATTCAAGTGGGTCACCGAGGCGAAAGCCGAACGTGGAGCCAAGCTGATGGTGGTTGACCCCCGGTTCAACCGGTCGGCGGCCATGGCGGATCACTATGCGCCGATCCGTTCGGGATCGGATATCGCGTTCCTGTCTGGCGTCGTCAACTATCTGCTGACGAACGACAAGATCCACAAGGAGTATGTGCGCCACTACACCAATGCGGCCTTCATCGTGAAGGACGAGTTCGCGTTCAACGAAGGCCTGTTCACGGGCTATGATGAGAGCAAGCGTTCGTATGACCGCAGCTCATGGGAATACAAGTTCGGACCTGACGGATTCGCTATACGCGATATGACGTTGCAGGACCCGCGCTGTGTATTCCAGCTCATGAAGAAGCACTTCGCACAGTATTCGCCGGAGCTGGTGGAGCGGGTTTGCGGCACGCCGAAGGACAAATTCCTGAAGGTTGCCGAATGGGTCGCTTCGACCGCTAATGGCGAGCGGGCGATGACCATCATGTACGCGCTCGGCTGGACCCAGCACAGTCACGGTGCCCAGAACATCCGCACCGCGGCGATGATCCAGCTTCTGTGCGGCAACATCGGTATCCCCGGCGGCGGCGTTAACGCATTGCGCGGTCATTCCAACGTGCAGGGCATCACCGATGTCGGCACCCTGACGGCGGCGATTCCGGGCTATCTGGCCTTGCCGACCGAACAGGAGCCGACGCTGGAGTCGCATCTTGGCAAGCGGACCTTCAAGCCACTGACCCCGAACCAGACCAGCTACTGGCAGAACTATCGCAAGTTCTATGTCAGCTTCCTGAAGACGCAGTTCGGAGCCAATGCGAAGCCGGAGAATGAGTTCGGCTATAATTATCTGCCGAAACTCGACGGCATCTATGACTGCATCAAGATGTTCGACCTGATGCATCAGGGTAAGACCAACGGTCTTCTCTGTCAGGGGTTCAACCCTCTGATGGCAATTCCCAACTCGAACAAGAGCCGGGAAGCGTTGTCGAAGTTGAAGTTCCTGGTCAGCATGGACCCGATCGAGACAGACACGGTTCGGTTCTGGGAGAACCATGGCGAGTTCAACAATATCGATCCCGCCAAGGTTCAGACCGAGGTGTTCATGCTGCCGGTGACCTCCTTTGCGGAGGAAGAGGGCAGCGTCACCAACTCGAGCCGCCTGATCCAGTGGAAATGGAAGGCAGCCGATCCGTACTTCGAGTCGCGTACCGACACTGAAATCCTCTCGGATCTCTTCGTGCGCATGCGCAAGATGTACGAGAAGGATGGCGGCAAGGGTAAGGACGCGATCCTCGCGGTGGACTGGAGCTACAAGGATCCGCTCCACCCGGCCGTTGAGGAACTCCAGGCCGAACTGAACGGTAAGGCGCTGGTGGACCTCAAGGATGCGGACGGAAAGGTGGTTCGCGCCGCCGGCCAGCGGCTCGCCAGCTTCGGCGAGATGCGCGACGACGGTTCGACTGACGGCTGCATGTGGATCTACACCGGCTTCTACGGTCCGACCGGCAACATGGCCCAGCGGCGCGACAACTCCGACCCTTCGGGTCTGGGTGTCTATCCGAACTGGGGCTTCTCGTGGCCGGCTAACCGCCGTATTCAGTACAATCGTGCTTCGGCAGATCCCGACGGCAAGCCGTGGAGCGAAGCCAAGAAGTACATGTACTGGAACGGCGAACGCTGGACCGGGCCGGATGTGCCGGACTATGTGCCGACGATTCCGCCGAGCCGTGCGGTCGGACCCTTCATCATGAACGCGGAAGGCGTATCGCGTCTCTGGGTTCGTGGCTTGATGGCCGACGGTCCGTTCCCAGTGCACATGGAGCCGTTCGAGTCACCTGTGGGTAACCTTGTGTTCCCGAAACTCAAGGGCAACCCGGTGGCGCGGGCGTTCAAGAACGATCTGGAGGCGCTTGGCACGTCCAAGGACTTCCCGATTGTCGGCACCACGTATCGTCTCACCGAACATTTCCACTACTGGACGAAGGGTGTGCATGCCAATGCGGTCATGCAGCCTGAGTTCTTCGTGGAAATCTCCGAGCAACTCGCGAAGGAGAAGGGGATCAAGCACGGACAGATGGTCCGGATCAGATCCAACCGTGGCGAAGTCAAGGGCAAGGCAGTTGTCACCAAGCGCCTCAAGCCGTTCATGATCGACGGCAAGCCGGTGCATCAGGTGGGATTGCCGCTCAACTTCGGCTTCATCGGCGAGACCAAGAAGGCTTCACCGATCAACAGCCTCACCTCCGCGATCGGCGACTCGAACTCGCAGACGCCGGAATACAAGGCGTTCCTCGTCAATATCGAACCCATCCCGGGTCCGGTGGCTTAAAGGGAGGGCAAAGACATGTTTACACCTGTTCCTAACCCGACCACCAAGCCGGCTCCCGCGAAGTTTGGCGAGCAGGACCTGATCCGCCGTTCGGCATCTACCGTCACTCCGCCTGCCAAACGGCAGACGGAAGTGGCGAAGCTGATCGACGTGTCGAAATGCATTGGCTGCAAGGCCTGCCAGGTGGCGTGCCTCGAGTGGAATAATCTCACCGAGGAAGTCGGCATCAATACGGGTGTCTATGACAACCCGCACGATCTGACGGAAAACACCTGGACGCTGATGCGTTACACTGAGTACGAGAATGCCGAAACCGGCAATCTCGAGTGGCTGATCCGGAAGGATGGCTGCATGCATTGCGAGGATCCGGGCTGCCTCAAGGCTTGCCCGGCACCCGGCGCCATCGTGCAGTACTCCAATGGCATTGTGGATTTTGTCCACGACAAGTGCATCGGCTGCGGCTACTGCGTGAAGGGGTGTCCGTTCAACATCCCGCGCCTGTCGAAGGCCGACTCCAAAGCCTACAAGTGCACGCTCTGCGTTGACCGCGTCGCGGTCGGGCAGGGACCGGCATGTCAGAAGGCGTGTCCGACACAGGCGATTGTGTTCGGCACCAAGGACGAGATGAAGCAGTGGGCTGACCACCGCATCAAGGATCTCAAGTCGCGCGGCTTTAGCAATGCCGGCCTCTACGATCCTCCGGGTGTCGGCGGCACACATGTCATGTACGTGCTGCAACATCTCGACAAGCCGCAGATCTACGCCAACCTGCCGAACAACCCATCGATCAGTCCGATCGTTGAGGTTTGGAAGGGCGTGACCAAGTACGCCGGTCTCGCCGCTATCGGTGCCTTTGCCGCCATCGGATTCCTGCATCATGCCATCGCCGGCCCCAACAGGGTGTCGGAGGAGGATGAGAAGAACGCCGAGCGGTTGACGGAGAGACAGCCATGAGCGAGTTGGAAGTCGACACGGGCGACAGCGTTCGCCCGGGCAAGCCAGTCATCGTCGACCGCTATACCGTCGGCGCGCGCATCAACCACTGGATCACGGCGATCAGCCTCGTGCTGCTCGCTTTGTCCGGCCTCGCACTGTACAGCCCTAGCCTTTATTTTCTGACGGGTGTGTTCGGCGGAGGGCAGTTGACGCGGGCACTCCATCCCTGGATCGGCGTGGTGCTGTTCTTCAGCTTCATGGGGCTGTTCTTCCGTTTCTTCCGGCTCAATCTCTGGAAGAAGAACGACAGCGTCTGGCTGAGCCGGTTGCGTGACGTGTTGGCCGGTGACGAGAACAAGCTGCCTGAAGTCGGCAAATACAATGCCGGGCAGAAGGTGGTGTTCTGGTCGATGTCGCTCCTGATCCTCGTTCTGATCGTCTCCGGCCTGATTAGCTGGGACGCGTATTTCGCAAGCTATTTCACTATCGAACAGCGGCGGATTGCGGTCCTGGTGCATTCGGGGGCTGCGATTGTAGCGATTTGTGTCTGGATCGTTCACGTCTACGCGGGCATCTGGGTGCGCGGCACGATCGGGGCGATGACGCGTGGTCAGGTCACGGGCGGCTGGGCCTGGCGGCATCATCGCAAGTGGCTGAAGGATTTGGTCACGACGACCAAGCACTGAAAATGAATGCGGCGCCGGCATGATGTGCATGTCGGCGCCGCGAGAGGATTGAGATTATGTGGAAGTGTGCTCATCAGGCGAACGAGGTTCTTTATTGCCCCGCAATGTCTGATGAAACCACGTGACCCGTGAGGTTCGTGAGGGTAAATAATGTCCAGCGTCGATCCGACTGCGCCTGATCCATCCGTCATCAGCAACATTCCGACGCCGCAATTTGCGCGGCTCCCAGATCCGAGCCAGTTATTCTCGGTCCGCGAGGCGCGGTTCGCCGCCCTCGCCGAGGGGCATGACCTTGCGCCTTATCTGAAGTTCCTGTCTGGGCTATGTGGAGTGCAGGCGGCCATTCAGGACGGCTTGCCGGAACCGGATGCGATTGCGTCGGAAGCACTGGAGCGCGCTCGTCAACATGGCATGCCGCCGCTCGACCGCGGTCATTTCATAGCCGATGCTGCTTTCGTTGCGACGCTGGATCGGCTGCTTGCGGCGGCAGCCGATATCGATATGCCGACGCAAGCCCGCGCGGCGCTCGAAAAGGTCACGAAAGCGGATGCCGACGGGCGCGCGCGCATGGTCGAGAACGTGTTGGCGGAGGCCATTCCGGTGGAGGCGCTCGCCGAGCACATCTTTGCGGCTGCTGCGCTTCAAGTCCATTTCGCCCGCCTTGCTGCACGGCTCGACGCCAAGAGCCTGCAACCGGTCGGCGATGGCGTGTGTCCGTCCTGCGGGGGAGCGCCGACGGCGACCGTGCTCGTCAACTGGCCGCGCACACCGGGGGCGCGCTATTGTTCCTGCTCGTTGTGCGGAACGCTTTGGAATTACGTGCGCTCGAAATGCACGCTCTGTGGCTCGACCCGCAAAATCCTGTTTCAGGAAATCGAGGGCGCGGGCAACATCAAGGCCGAGACCTGCGATGACTGCCATGGCTATATGAAAGTGCTCAATCATCAGAAAGATGATCGCCTTGATCCGGTAGCCGATGACGTCGCGACGCTGGGGCTCGATCTGCTGGTACGCGAGCTCGGCTTCCGTCGCGGTGGCGTTAATCCATTTCTGATCGGCTACTAGGGAGTCCGATATGGACGCAGGGATTTCCCCCTCCATCCGAATTCCGTCCGTCGATGAGATTTTGAAAACGCCGCAAGCTCATCAGGCGATCGAACGTTTCGGACGGAAACGCACGGTGGATGCGATACGTCATGTGACCGCGGTCGTGCGCCGTGAAATCGGTGCGGACGCGGTGCTCATGCCCGCTCCTGAGGCCATCGCGGCCGATGCCCTTGCGTGGCTTGAGGCCGATGCCCGCCCGAATGCGCGGGCAGTGTTCAATCTCACCGGCACGGTCCTGCACACCAATCTGGGCCGCGCCATTCTCGCGGAAGCAGCGATCGAGGCTGCGACGGTCGCGATGCGCGAAGCGATGGCGCTGGAATTCGATCTGGCGCAGGGCAGGCGCGGCGAACGCGACGCTCTGGTTCGCGGTCTGCTGTGCGAGTTGACCGGCGCCGAGGATGCGACGGTGGTGAACAACAATGCCGCCGCCGTGCTGCTCGCGCTCAACACCTTGGCCAAGGGAAAAGAGGCTATCGTTTCGCGCGGCGAGTTGATCGAGATCGGCGGCGCCTTCCGCATGCCGGAGATCATGGCGCGCGCCGGTGCCAGGCTGGTCGAAGTCGGGACCACCAATCGCACGCATGAAAAGGACTATGCGGCGGCGATCAACCCGAAGACCGGGTTGATTCTCAAGGTCCATACATCAAACTACCGCATCGAGGGCTTCACCAAGTCGGTGTCTGGCAAGGCGATCTCTGCGCTGGCGCGCGCGAGTCACGTTCCGCTCCTGAACGATCTTGGCTCCGGCACGCTGGTTGATCTGTCGTGCTATGGGCTGATGCATGAGCAGACCGTGGCGGAGGCGGTGGCCGAGGGCGCGGACCTCGTGACGTTCTCCGGCGACAAGCTGCTCGGTGGCCCACAGGCCGGATTCATCGTCGGGCGTCGGGATTTGATCGCGCGACTGAACCGCAACCCGATGAAGCGTGCGCTGCGTATCGACAAGATCCGTCTTGCGGCGATCGAAGCGACGCTGCGGCTTTATCGCGATCCGGACCGGCTGGCTGCACGTCTGCCGACATTGCGCATGATGGCGCGGCCGCTTGCCGACATCGAGGCCGCGGCGCAGCGTGTGTTGCCTGCCATCGCGGCCGCCGTGGGTTCTCGCTTTGACGCTGACGTGATCGCCTGCACAAGCCAGATCGGTTCGGGCTCGTTGCCGAGCGAAGTGATTCCAAGTGCGGGCATCGCGTTGCGCGTGGCCAATACGCGCGGCAAGGGCCGTGCCCTCCTGGAATTAGCGACAGCCCTTCGGACGCTGGATCAACCTGTCATCGGCCGCATCGAAAACGATGCGTTTATCCTCGATTTGCGCTGCCTCGAAGACGAGGCCGCGTTCGTGCGCAATCTCGCGACCTTGCGAACAGGGGGCCGAGGCTGATGGGCTTGCGCGGATTCCTTGCACAGTTACGGCAGCGGCGCGATGTGGATGCGCCAGTTGAGGCTGTGGGGGAGGCGTTGGTCGCTGAGCGGATGGCACAGGCTTATGAGGCCGCCGAGGCGAACGACTACGAATCTGCGCTGGCAATCTGGGGGCCACTTGCGCATCAGGGCATTACGCGCGCGCAGAACAATATCGGAAAATGTTTCAGCGATGGACTTGGCGTCGATCGCGATAGCGCGCTTGCGCTGCGCTGGCTGACGCTTGCGGCCGAAGGTGGTGATCCTGTCGGCCAGCGCAACCTTGCCGAAGTCTATTTCAAGGGCGAGGGAGTTCAGGCGAACGCAGTCCGGGCCGCCGAACTATACCGAACGGCGGCGGAAGCAGGCGACGGTCCCGCGCAAGACATGTTGTCGTGGATGCTGGTTGAAGGCGAAATGATCCCTGGCGATCTGTCTGACGCAAAGCATTGGGCGGAAGCCGCAGCGGCGCAGGGCATCGTGCCTGCCATGACACGGCTCGGCATGATGTATCACAACGCGCTTGGCGTCGAACGCGACGCGGCTGCAGCTGCACGCTGGTGGGACAAGGCCGCTGTGCTCGGAGACGCAGATGCACAGGCGATGCTGGGTGCGGCATATCAGCTCGGCGCCGGGGTGCCGCGTGACGGTGTTGCCGCGCTGATGTGGCTGTTGCGGGCGCAGGCCGGCGCAAGCCTGCTGGCGGAGCCCTTCATCCATCCGACATTCGCGGCATTGTCGGTCGCGGAGATCGAGCGTGCCAGGAGGCTCGCGGGCCTGCCATTGCCGGAGCCTGCATTATGATCGTCGGCACCGCTGGGCATATCGATCACGGCAAGACCTCGCTGGTACGGGTGCTGACGGGCGTCGACACCGACCGCCTCAAGGAGGAAAAGGCGCGGGGCATTTCGGTTGATCTCGGCTTCGCCTATCTGCCGATGCCGGCGGGCGGCATTCTTGGCTTCATCGACGTGCCGGGACATGAGCGTTTCGTTCACAACATGCTTGCCGGTGCAACCGGAATCGATTTCGTTTTGCTGGTGATTGCAGCCGATGACGGTGTGATGCCGCAGACGATCGAACATTTGGCAATCGTCAATCTGCTCGGCATCAATGTCGGCGCGGTCGCGATCACCAAATCGGATATGGTGGATACCGAGCGTCTCGCCGAGGTTCGCGTCGAGATTGCAAACCTGCTGGCTTCGACGGTGCTGCATGATGCGCCGATGTTCCCGGTATCCAGCGCGACCGAGGCGGGCGTCGCGGAATTGCGCGCGCATCTTTTCGCGGCGGCGGCAGCATGGTCCGGCCGCTCGGCGCAGGGGCGTTTCCGTCTTGCGGTCGATCGTTCTTTTACGTTGTCTGGCGCGGGGACCGTGGTGACTGGAACGGTGCTCTCTGGCAGTGTCTCGGTCGGAGATCAGGTTGTCATCAGCCCGTCGGGTCGATCGGCGCGCGTGCGTGCTATCCATGCACAGAACCGTGCCGCTGAGCGCGGACAGGCAGGAGATCGCTGTGCGCTCAATCTTGCAGGCGATCAGATCAGCAAGGATGCGATCAGCCGTGGTGACGTCGTGCTCGATCCGCATCTGCATGCGCCGGCCAATCGGATCGATGCGAAATTTCAGGTGCTGGCCTCGGAAACGCGGCCCGTCACGCAGTGGATGCCGGTGCGGTTGCATCACGCCGCGGCCGAGATCGGTGCGCGGGTGGTGTTGCTGGGCGACGATCCGGTGACGCCCGGCGGCGAAGCTTTCGTCCAGCTTGTCACCGACCAGCCGATCGCCGCGGCGGCGGGGGATCGCTTCGTGCTCCGCGATACCACGGCGCAGCGGACCATCGGCGGGGGTGTGCTGGTCGATCTCCGCGCGCCGGCGCGCAAACGTCGTACACCCGAGCGAATTGCGCAGCTTGAAGCAGGCGCGATTGCCGATCCGGACAAAAGCCTATGGGCGATGTTAACCGCCGCCGGTTATATCGACTTTACCGCCTTCGTTCGCGACCGTGCGTTGTCGGCGAGCGAGCGCGACGCGATGATCCAGCGCCTTAGCCTGCTGCGGCTGCCGACTGCGAAAGCCGAATACGTGATCGCGCCGGCTGCGTGGCTTCGTCTGAAGACCGCGATCCATGCAACGCTGACGGCCTTTCATGCCAACCATCCGAACCTGTCCGGCATGGGGTTCGAACGCCTGCGGCTGCAGCTTGAACCACGCTTGGCGGCGCCGGTGTTCGCGGCGCTGCTGCAGGGGCTTGCACGCAACAAGGAGGTAGGCCTCGATGGCGCATGGGTTCGCTTGCCGGGCCATGAGGTGCGGCTGTCGCTGGTCGATGAAGCAGTGTGGAGCAAGATCGCACATTATATTGGCGGCGAGAGTCGTTTCCGGCCACCACGCGTGCGGGATATTGCGGGCTATACCGGCATTGCCGAGCCAGAGGTGAGGCGCGTTTTCAAGCTGATTGGCCGCATGGGCAAGGTCGATGAGATTGCCCACGATCATTTCTTCCTGCGCGGAACAGTCGCCGAGATCGTTCAGATCATGACGGATGTGGCGGTCGCTGCGCCCGATGGCTATTTCACTGCGGCACAGTTGCGCGACCGCCTCGACAATGGCCGCAAGGTTGCGATACAGATTCTCGAATTCTTCGACCGGCATGGCGTTACCATCCGCCACGGTGATTTGCGTCGCGTCAATAAGCATAGGCTTGATCTGTTCGGCAGAGCGTCTGATGAGTTGCCGACGTCAGCAAAGGTTGCGAAGATCGAAGTTAACGGAAGAGCATCGTTCCCGGTGGGGCGTCCGGACTTCAAATCCGGGAGGGGCCGCGAGACGGTCCTTGGTGGGTTCGACTCCCATTCTCTTCCGCCAAATCCTCTCTCATCGAAATTGGGTGTGCGATGACGACGCAGCAGCTCTCCAACTTTCTCGATGGCTTTGAACGCTCCGCGCATGAGGCGAGCGTGAACGAGGAAAATTACCGGCGCGAGATCTCTGCCCGCCTCAAGACGCTCGCGGAGGAACGAGCCTTCGGTTTTCGCAGGCTCAATCTGATGCGGACCGTCGTGGCGGCGATTCAGAAATGCGAGACCGAGGACGATGCGATCGTTGAAGGCTCGGCGGCGTTTCTGCGGGAAGTCGGTTGGTCGGCGGAGAACGAATCCCAGCAGGAGGCGCTGGAGAGGTTTCAGCCAGTCATCCGCACATGCTGGCGGATCAAACAGGCGGGCGGCGAGGAGGGGGCTAACGGCGAGGCGAAGCCTGAAGCAATCCCCGAGGCGAACCCGGACGATATCGGCAAGCAGTTGAGTGAATTCGAAAACTGGTTCGGCAAAGCGCGCAATGGCCCGTTCCTTAGCGTACTTGAGCGAGAGATCGTGGAGCTGCCGCTTGTCGAAATCTGCTAGGGAGCGTCGTGGCAAACTCGATGACGCTCTGTTTGACGATTGGGTCGTCAAGGAATATCGGCGTGCCAATGGTTTTACGGCGCTGATCGTGCTGGTTTCGACGGCAAATCTCGGCGTTGTGCCGTTGCGCTCGACCTTCACGCATATAATCGGCGATGAGATCAACTGGCATCAGTTCAGCATGCTGATGCGCGGGGCGGGCGTGGCCTGGGACGCGGTTCTAATCATGCCGGTTAGCGATGAGGACGGCGGGCCCATTGAGGATCACCGCGCGGCGGAAGAGTTGCGCGCGCTGGAAGATCGCCTCAACGAGGACCGCATGGTCGCCAATGAGGGGCACTTTTTCGACAATTGGGGTCGCCGCATGAAGGTCGAACCCGCGACGGCGAATTGATGTCACGCTATGACGCGCACCTCGGCCGGCCCGGCTGCGGTGTAGCCGATGATCCGGGCGGCGCTGTAGCCCGCGCGGTGAATTGTCTCGAGCGCGGCCTGGGCGTGATCAGCGGCACAGGAAACTAACAACCCGCCCGACGTCTGCGGATCGACCAACAGGTTGCGCTGCCAGTCGGGCAAACCCTCGGGCAGGCGAATGGCATCGCCATAGCTTGCCCAGTTTCGTGTGGATGCACCGGTGACGTAGCCCTGCTGCGCGAGCTGGGCCGCGTGCGTGAACAGTGGCACCTCGGTGGCTTTCAGCGCGACGGTGAGCTTCGAGCCGCGTGCGAGCTCCAGCGCATGGCCGAGCAGGCCGAACCCAGTAACGTCGGTAATGGCGTGAACGGCTTCATCGTTGGCAAGCTCACTGCCAATACGGTTGAGTTGTGTCGTCGAGGCAAGCATTTCGCCGTAACCCTCGCCCGGCAGATCGCCCTTCTTGATGGCGGCGGAATAGATGCCGACGCCGATGGCCTTGGTCAGGATCAGCGCGTCGCCGGGCTTCGCATCGGCATTGCGGCGCACCTGATCGGGACGGCAGAGGCCTATGACGGCAAGACCGTAGATCGGTTCCGTCGCGTCGATCGAGTGACCGCCGGCAACCGGAATTCCGGCCGTCGCACAGACGCTATTGCCACCTGCGATGATGTTGCGCACGTCATCGATTGTGACCTTGTTGAGCGGCATGCCAAGGATCGCGAGCGCCATGATCGGTTTCGCGCCCATGGCGTAGATGTCGGAGATCGCGTTGGTTGCGGCGATGCGGCCGAAATCGAAGGGATCGTCCACCACCGGCATGAAGAAATCCGTGGTGGCCACCACGCAGGTGGAGTCATCGACTTTCCACACCGCGGCGTCGTCACCGGTCTCGACCCCGACCAGCAGTTGACGGAATGGCGCGGCGGCGGGCTGGTTGGCGAGCAACTCCTGCAAGACGGAAGGCGCAAGCTTGCAGCCGCATCCGCCACCGTGGGCAAGGCTCGTCAGGCGCACGATGGGAGCATTCATTGTCAGGTCTCCTGCGGATTGCGCCGCGCAGCGGCAGCCTCACCAGCATTCCGCGCACTGCGCGGAGCGGAGAGCGACAACATACTCCGAAATCATACGCCCGATCGGGCAAGAGATGCAAATGTGCCGTAGCGCCGCATCACTGGCGGCACTCCCGCGGATTAATTTCGCGGGAGTGCTTGATTAATCTTATCTTACAATCTCGCCGGACGTCGGATCGAGATAGAGCGATGTTTTCGCGCCGTTGCGGTCGAATCCTTTGATCTTCCAGCAGCCCTTGCTCTGTTTCGTCTCACGGACCGCATAGCCGAGCGATTCCGCTTTTGCGACGACTTTCTCGATCGGCATCCACTGGCTTGCCGGGACAGGAGCGCAGCGCATTTTGTCGGCAAACGCCGGTTGGACGGCTGCGGTTGTGAGCAAAGCGAGGGTAGCTGAGATGAGGATCGGTTTCATGAGATTCTCCGTGATCAGATAGTATCGATTCGGTCCTTATGGCTGATGGAGGCTGTGGTTCTCCTGATAAGCGCTGTCAGGGAGCTGTCAGGAGCGCTCAGATAAGTTGGCTCTAGGGTCAAACCTTTCGGGAGAGAACCATGCCGGCAGCTCTGGCTTTTCTTTTCATAGCGGTGCCGTTTCTTGCGGCATCGGCGCTCGAATTCGAGGGGTTCATTGCGCTCGTTTTGCTGTTCTGCGTTGCCGCCGGGCTCGCCGGTCCGCCTCAGAATGGTGCGTCGGCCGCGGCGGCCCGTTTGCGGCGGCAACGTCAGGCGCAGGCGCGAGATGAAGCACTGCGCGCGGAGATCGCGGCGCGGCCCCGGTTGCCGGATTTGTCGCGAATTTGATAAAGTGATGCCTGCCCACCCTCACGATCAGAAGATCGAACAGGCTCGACCGGAATCTTGATGATGCTTTGTACGAACCTGAAGTCCCTTGCGTTGCTGGCGACGCTCATGATGGTGGTCATGATGGGTGCAAGGCAGCCTGTGTCCGCGGCCGATTGCAAGCGCAGTCAGGACTGCGCGCTTGATGCCTTCAAGGGCGGGGAAATCAAACCGCTCCCTGATGTGCTCGCGGTAGTGCGCGAGAAAATTCCCGGCGAAGTGGTCAAGGTCGAGCTTGATCGTGAGAAAGGCGTCTGGGTCTACGAAGTCAAAATTCTTACGCCGTCCGGAAAGCGCCGGAAGGTCGAAATTGACGCCAGCACGCTGGCGATCGTCAAAATGGATTGATCGTGCGCGTTCTGGTTGTCGAGGATGAACCGCGGATTGCTGCCGATCTCAAGAAGGCCCTCGAGAGGACGCTTTATGCCGTCGATGTCGCACATGACGGTGAAAAAGCCTGGTTTCTTGGTGAAACTGAGGATTACGATGCCATCGTGCTCGACCTCGGCCTGCCACGCCTCGATGGTCTGTCGGTTTTGAGACGGTTGAGGGATGCCGGGATTGCGACGCCGATCCTGATCCTGACTGCGCGTGACGGCTGGCGGGAGAAGGTCGAAGGCATCAATGCTGGCGCCGACGACTATCTCGTCAAGCCGTTTCAGATGGAGGAGTTGCTCGCGCGGCTTGGCGCGATCACGCGCCGTGCTGCTGGTCATGCTTCGCCAGTTATCAAGGCTGGTGAACTCGAGGTCGATACCCGCGCACGCGTGGCGATGTTGAGCGGCCATCAGCTTGCGCTATCGGCAATGGAATATCGGCTGCTTGCCTATCTTCTGATCCACCGCGGACAAACCATGTCCCAAGGAGAGCTTCTCGAACATCTTCATGATGGCGACACCGATCGTGATGGCAATGCGGTCGAGGCGCTTGTTGCCCGCTTGCGCAAGAAGCTTGGTTTCCCGCTGATTGAAACGCATCGAGGGCGTGGCTACTGCATCCCTGCGGATGCTCCATGAGAACGCATTCGCTGTTGTTCCGTCTTGGCTCGGCCGCCACGATCTTGATTGCGCTGGCGCTGGCCTTGGCGGGCTTCGGGCTGTGGCTGATCTTCAATCAGGAAATCGAGCGGCGCGCGACGAACGAACTCGACCAGATTGTGAAATTCGTAGCAGCGCAGGTACGGATTGATACCGATGGCGCGCCGGTTGTGGATGGCGCGCCCGCCGACCAGCGGTTTGAGGAACCCTATGGTGGTCTCTACTGGCAGGTCAGCACGCGAGAGGGACAGCGTGCACGCTCGCGTTCGCTGTGGGATACGATTCTACCTGAGCCTGAAGGTGCTCTTGATAGTCAACGCCATGTCACCGATCTGGGCGGCCCGGCGGGAGCGCCGTTGCTCGCGGTGGTGCAGGCGATAACCGTGGCCGCGCCAAGCGGGCAGGACGTGCCGTTGCAAATTATTGCCGCCATCGATCGCGGCGATCTTGCGGCGGCACGTCATACGTTTCTTCGCCTGCTTGCCCTCTCTCTGATTGCGCTCGGCCTGCTTCTGATCGTTGCGATGGCGATCTTCATCCGCCTGGCGCTACGCCCGTTCGATCATCTCGGGCAAGGGCTGAAGGCCATCCGCGCCGGAGAAAGTCACGCTCTCGCGGGAACGTTTCCGGACGAGGTGCAACCTGTTGTCGATGATCTCAACCGGCTGGTCCAATTTCAACGCACGGCTGTCGAGCGCGCGAAGCAGCATGCGGGCGATCTCGCCCACGGCTTGAAGACGCCGTTGACGGTTCTCGGTGCGCTCGCGCGGCAGGCCGCGGAAGACGGTCGTAACGATATCGCACAGTCGATCGACGGTGAGGTGCATCAGATGCGGCGGCAGGTCGATCGCGTTCTCGCGCAGGTGCGTGCCAATGCGGGACCGACGCTCGGTGGAAAGACAGTTGCGGTGAAGTCTGTTGCCGCGAAAGTCGTGCATGCGTTCGAGCGGCTTGCCGAGGACAAGATGTTGCGCTGGACGATCGATGTTGCTCCCGATGCGCGGTTTCCCGGAGCGGAAGATGAACTCACGGAAATTCTCGGTAATCTTCTAGATAATGCCTGCAAGTGGGCGCGGAGCGAGATCCTTCTCACTGCTAACCTCTCTAAGGGAGTCCTTGATCTCTGCGTGGATGATGACGGTCCAGGGTTGTCGGCTGAGCAGGCCTCGCAGATTGGGCGAGGACAGCGTTGGGACGAAACGCAGCCCGGAACAGGCTTGGGGCTTGCGATTACGCGTGATCTTGCTGAAGCCCGCCGCGGATCGCTTGTTATGGTGCGTTCGGATATGGGCGGTGCCCGCGCGCATGTCAGGATTCCGCTCGATCCGATTGCGTAAAGTTTTATCGAGCCACCTCGTGTCGGCGAGGCGTTGCCGAAATCCACGTGCCATCGATTCTACTGGAATAAGTGGCCCCGGCCTGTTTTACATATTGTTCGGGAACCCAATCCAATTCCAGTCGGCTGGAATGTGAACTAAGTTATTGAGATGACTGCAATAACCCAAGAGATATCCAGCTATCTTTCGCATACGGTTCGCGTCATCGATTCCGTTCAGGGGCTGTGTGCTGAAATAGAGGCCGCGAAGGACATGTGGATTTCTGCATTGTCCAATGGAGGGAAGGTCTTTTTTTGCGGGAACGGAGGCTCTGCGGCGGACGCTCAGCATTTGGCGGCGGAATTGATGGGACGTTTTTTGATCAATCGCGAACCAATGGCGGCTGTATCCCTGACGGTCGATACGTCGGCTCTTACCGCGATCGGCAATGACTATGGTTATGACAAAGTGTTCTCCCGGCAGTTGCGCGGTCTGGCGCGACCAGGCGATGTGCTCGTCGGGCTTTCGACCAGCGGCAATAGCGCCAATGTCGTCGGTGCCCTTGAAGCCGCGCGCAGCATGGGAGTCAAAACCATCGGCCTGACGGGACGGGGCGGCGGTCGCATGGCTTCGTTGAGCGATGTGCTGATCGCCGTCGATCATGACCGGACCAATCATATTCAGGAAGCGCACATCGTCATCGGACATATGATCTGCGCATTCGTCGAGGCCAAGCTTTGCTCCGCCAAGCCGTAATCCTGTGTGGTGGATTGGGCACGCGCCTGGGTGGTCTCACCGCGCATACGCCAAAGCCGTTGCTGCCGGTGAACGGCACGCCGTTTCTCGACATCCTTATTCAGGAAATCGTCCGATACGGCTTTCGCGAAGTCCTGCTTCTGGCCGGTCGGTATGGCGAACAAATTCGGGCGCAGTATCAGGACCGGGCCATGTTTGGAGCGCGGGTACGGGTCATGATCGAGCCTGAGCCGTTGGGCACCGGAGGAGCCTTGCGTTTCGCGCTTGATGCTCTTGATTCGGAATTCCTGCTGGCGAACGGCGATTCCTGGATCGATGCCGATCTCACGCAATTTTCCCGCGCATGGAAAGAGAAGCAGGCCGGTCATCCCGAAGCGCTCGCGCAGATCCTTCTCCATTCGATCGAAAATCCTGAGCGTTTTGGGGCTGTCGAAACCCGCGACAGCCAGGTCGTGGCTTTTCAGGAAAAAGGCTCTTACCTCGGTGGAGGTCCGCAGCTCATCAATGCCGGCGTCTATGTTTTTCGTCGAGAAGCGATCGTCGAAGCATCGCCGGGCAAGGCAATCTCGCTTGAGCGCGAGATACTTCCCGCCCTCGTGGCGCATGGTCATGTGCTGTGTGCTTCAGCTAGCGAAAACCATTATTTTGTCGATATCGGCGTTCCAGACAGTTATCGAAGCGCGCAGATCGATTTGCCAAAAGCACGAAAGAAGCCGGCGATCTTCTTCGATCGTGACGGCACGCTGAATCGTGATGTGGGTCATACGCATCGCGTCGAGGATCTTCACTGGATGCCGGATGCACGAGAAGCCGTCGCTTATGCGAACGCGAAGGGCTTCTATGCTTTCGTGGCAACGAACCAGGCTGGAGTTGCCAAGGGATTCTATCCGGAATCCGCTATCGTACAGTTTCATGATGCAATGCAGGCCTCTCTGTTCGAGATCGGCGGCCACATCGATGCCTTTGAATGGTGCCCGCATCACCCCGATGGCGTCATCGCTGAATATCGAAAGCAGTGTGAGCGCAGGAAGCCCGGCAACGCGATGCTCGCTGATCTGATGACGGCGTGGCCGGTCGATTTATCTCGCTCTATCATGGTCGGAGATGCAGAAAGCGATATGCACGCGGCCTCGGCTGCGGGTATCAAAGGTGTGCGATACAGCGGAGGATCGCTTCTTGCTCTCCTGAAGCGTGAATTCGAGGAAGTGGGCGGGACATAGCCGATGTGGATTTGCAAGACACCTCTTCGCGCCAGCTTTTTCGGCGGAGGAACGGATTATCCTTCCTATTTCAATTCACGCCCCGGTGCGGTGCTGGGTGGTACCATCGACAAATATGTGTTCATCCAAGCGCTTCCGCTTTCTCCGATCGCCGAACAGAAATTCCGCGTGACATATCGCGCGACTGAGAGTGTCGATGAAGTCGATGCCATCAAGCATCCGGTCATTCGTGAGGCTTTGAAGCTCTACGGCTGGCATGAGCCTTTGAACATTGCCACGATGTCGGATTTACCTGGAGGAACCGGACTCGGGAGTTCTTCGGCCTTCACGGTCGGGTTCATCAACCTCCTGCATCAGATGCGAGGGTGTGAACTGACCCGGTACGAGCTTGCGCGACACGCCATCGATATGGAGCAGGTCGTGCTCAAGGAAAAAGTTGGTATCCAGGATCAGGTGCACGCGGCATTTGGCGGGTTTGCACGCTATGAGTTCAATGGTGGATCGATCTCCATTGAGCCACTGCGGTTGACCACACATCGTCTTGCGCTGTTCAACGCTTCGCTTCTCCTCGTCTACACGGGCGCCCAGCGCAACGCATCCGACGTCACCGTCGAGCAGCAAGATCGAACAGCCGCAGGACTAAACCTCAGCTATCTGAACGAAATGTATGAGATGACCAAGGTCGGCGCCAGAATTCTAGAGTCTGATGGTGACGATCTCGCGGCTCTCAAAAGATTTGCGGATTTGCTCGATCATGGCTGGAAATTGAAGCGGCAACTGGGGGCCACAGTCTCGAACTCGTCGATAGACGAGATTTACATGGCCGGCAGAGAACTCGGCGCATGGGGCGGAAAGCTTCTGGGAGCGGGCGGCGGCGGATTTGTACTGTTCATGGCAGATCCATCGCTTCACCCGCTATTCTCAAGGCGCTTTGGTGCGGGCAATGTTATCCCCGTATCCATGGTTACAGGCGGTTCTGTCGTCCTGCAGGTGAACTGAGCGAATATGCCATTCGCCTTTGATCTGATCCTTTTGATTGGAATAGCGCGCCTGTTCGGCCATGTCGGTTGTGGGCGCGAGGATGCAGCAAAGGTTCTCCCAGGGAGTATCTGGTCGACTACCAGAAGACTGCGTATAGCGGCAGCGTGGTGAGTTGGTTTATCAGCCCGAAATTGCAATAATTGATCTGGCGGAACGTCGCAATAAGAGAAGAGTTGGTATGGAGCATCTCGATCTAACCGAGCAACACGAAGAGCGGCCGAAGGTCGAACGGGTCATATTGGTGACGCCAGCGGCTCCGGGCAGCAAGGGGGACGAGGGAATGCTCCTCGGGGCGCTGCGGATTTTGAATTCCGTGCCTGTCCATCTGCTCAATCCCGAGACGGGTCCTCTATGGACGGATGTGTTGAGCAAAAGCGATGACATGTCGTTTGTCACTGAGCACCAAGGCGCGTTTGCTGATTTTCTTCCGAGTATCCGGCCCACCGATGCCGTTTTTGTCGTGGGAGCGGACGTCATTGACGGGACCTGTGGGCCTGATCCATCTCTTGTTAGGCTGAGTTTTTTGAAGGAAGCGCTGGTACGCGGTGCTCGTGGTGCGATTGCATGCTCCTTTCGATCGGGTGTTGATCCAGCCATTGTAAATTATTTGAAAGACTTGCCAGATTCGAGCGTATTTCTGCGGGATGTCAAATCGCTTGAAAATTTTTCTACTCAGGTGGACTCAAGAGCTGAATTCTTTCCTGACCTGTCTTACTTCGCGGCTCCGTCGGAGTTGCAGAGCCGGAGTTGTGATCCGGACCTGGTCGCATGGATTGCCGGAATACATGAGCGCGGCGGAAAGGTGATCGGTCTGAATTTTAGCGAGCAAATGTTTCGTTCGCTTTCGGACGATCATGACAATGCTGCACGATCCTCACTGGTGACGAATGTTATCAATGAAATTTTGAAGACTGTTCCTAGTGCTTGCTTTGTTCTGATTTCAAACGACAACCGGGATTGGCCTAATCATCTTTCAGACGTCGCGTATCAGGAATTTGCGGCAGAGTCTCTGAAAGACATCGTCGGCATCGATGGGTTCCGCATCCAGGATCCAAGTAGATCGTACCTCGATAATATTGTTCTGATGGGATTCCTTGATCTTTTGGTAACGGGGCGGATGCATCTCGCGCATGCTGCCGTCCGGCAAGGCACTATTCCGTTGATTATGATGGGTACAGGACGTGGATATACGTCAACGGACAAGATGCGCGGAATGTATGAAACGGTCTTTGAAGCCGATTCCGGCGTCGTCAACGAAATCGAGGGATTGGGAGCTGCCATCCGTTGGGCGGAAGAGCGGATGCCTGATCTCAAGACCCGGCTCGGGAAGTGGAATAAAATTTCGCGATTCGAGGAAGAAGTCTTGCGTCCGATGCTTGTCCGCTCGCTCGGATTATCTAAGGAGCCTTCGAGCGGAGGTGAGATGCTCGTTGCGAGCCTGCGCAAGCGGGATGCCGAGACTCGTTTGACGCTGAAACGGTATGAGCCATCTGTGGAAATAGAGCCGGCGCAGGCGGCAACCGAAACTCAGATATTAACGGAGGAGCGAGACAGGCTGCGTGTGGCAACGGACCTGCTGATGACGGAAGGGGACCGGCTCTCGGATGAATTGTTTCGAGCCTATCGCCGGCCGTGGAAGCCGATTCGGCGCACCATCCAGCGTGGATTTCTGAAGTTGATTCTGGTCTTCCGCCCGCTGTTGTCGGAGCGGACAGCCGATCGATTTCGACGTTCCATTCAGAAGCGCAAGCCGTCCTTGATTCTCTCACAATGGGCTGAGTTCAAGGCATACGTTGGAAATTCAGCGAGTCTTCAGACGTCAACGGCTTCAGGACGCATGAAAGCCAAGTTCTGGAAGGTCGTTAAATATCGTCTGTTGCGCCTGTTGTCCAAGTTGGCTCGACCATTCTCGCGGCGGCAGGCTGAAAAATTCCGTCGATCCGCGGACAAGCGCAATCCGTGGCGGTCGAATCTGCCTGTTGCTCCGGTCGTTCCAGCGGTCGTGCAAAGCGTAGATATGATGGATGCGTCCCGCGCGTCCCGTATCTTCGTTGCGGACTATCGCTTGCCGCGCGCAGACACGTCTGCTGGAGAGCGAGCGACGGTCGGGTTGATTTCTGATTTGTGCGCTGTCGGGTATGAGGTTGTCTTTGCTCCGACAGATATGAATGCGACGTCGCCTTACCTTGAAGAGCTGCAGGGGTTGGGTGTCGAGGTTATTACGCGCGAGAGCGGTTACACTTATGCGAGTGACTACATCCGCGAAAAGGGCAAGCAGTTCGGGACATTCTATTTCATCCGTGTGGATGTCGCAGAAGATCTGATTGCCGCCGCTCGTGAGGCCGCGCCTGAGGCACGTACTATTTTTCATGCGCCGGATCTTTACTCCCTGCGTGAGAACCGTGCGGCGGGATTGAGTGGGGATCCCACGGAGAAAAGGACCGCAGAGAAGACCAGAGCCCGCGAAACGGCGATCATGCGGGCTTCCGATCACGTGGTGCTCGTGAGCCCTGCGGAAGTTCCTCATGTGAAGGACATCGTATCGATCGATAAGATATCGGTTTTTCCGGCGCTTTATAGTTCGATCGTTCCTAATCCGCCCGGCTATCGGGAGCGCCAGCATCTGTTCTTTATCGGTGGCTTTGCGCACACGCCGAATGTCGGTGCAGTAAAGTGGTTCGTCGATGAGATATGGCCCGCTATTCATGCGGCGTTGCCGGAAACCGAATTTCATATCATCGGCGCAGAGGCGCCGGAAGATATCGTGAAGCTTGGAGAGCGTCCGGGAGTGCGCTTTGTCGGTTACGTCCCCGATCTCGCTCCAGTGCTGGCGACCTACCGGCTCAGCGTCGTGCCGCTTCTGTATGGCGCCGGCATCAAAGGGAAGCTTGGAACTGCAATGGGTGCCGGCGTTCCGTCGGTTGTCACCACCATTGCTGCGGAAGGCATGAATGTTGTCGACGGGGCTCATGCGCTTGTCCGCGATGAGCCAGCTTTATTCGCGGAAGCGGTTATTCGTCTGTACCAGGATGAAAATCTGTGGGAGCGGATTGCGCGTGGTGGCCGAGCACTGGTGGAGGACAATTTTGGCGATGCCGCCAACCAAGCCTCGTTCCTTCGTCTTCTCGACCGGGCTGGTGTGTTGCCGCTCGATCTTTACGTCAAATATTGTCAGGGCGTTTCACCTTCGCCATTTCCTAGCCTCGATCCGGAGCAGGCGGTCGATGTGTCGATCATTATACCGGTTCATAACCAATGGACTTTGACAAAGGCCTGCTTGAGTTCAGTGCTGCATGCTTGCCGGGGTACGGGTATCGATTGTGAGGTGATCCTTGCCGATGATGCCTCGACCGACGACACTCTCCGCGCCGCGGAATTTTTCCCCGGCCTGAAAATTGTCCGTCAGGATCAAAATCTGGGTTTTCTGGGCAATTGCAACGCAGCCGCTGCAGGTGCACGAGGACGATATCTTCTCTTCCTCAACAATGACACCGTAGTGATGCCAAACTGGCTGACGGCTCTGATGGCGGCTGCGACGAGATACCCCGACGCCGCGATCCTGGGCTCCAAACTGATTTATCCGGACGGTACCATTCAAGATGCCGGCTCAGTTCTTTTTGCAGATGGTTCTGCCGCGAATTTAGGGCGAGGGCAGAATCGCTACGATCCGCGGTTTTGTTTCGACCGGGATGTTGATTACGCGACAGGTGCATCGATCCTTGTAGTGCGAGCGTTTTGGGATGACGTTGGTGGCTTCGATGAGCGTTATATTCCAGCCTATTGCGAAGATTCCGATCTGGCTATGGCTGCGCGCGCGCATGGTCTGCATGTCACCTATATCCCCAGTTCGGAGGTCGTTCACTTCGAACATGGCAGCTACGGTGCTCAGGCTAGCGTGACTCCGCAAGCTTATCAGATCGAAAACGGTAAGAAATTGTTCGACAAGTGGAGCGTGCAGTTTGCCAGAGACCATCTGCCTGCTTCGGCGCTGCAAGATGCTGAAGCAATTCACGCCGAACGGCGGTCTTCGCGCGAAACGCGCAGGCATAAGAAGCTCAATATTCTGTATTTCAGCCCTTTTCCCTCGCACCCGAACAACCACGGAAACCAGGTCAGAATTCAGTCCCTTGGGCGTCATTTCAAACAGTTAGGGCATAAGGTTCATTTTGTTTTGCTTGAAAGCGGCATGGTGAACGACAATGCCATCAAGTTCATGCGTAGCACATGGGATACGTTCGATCTGCTACAGAATAGCAGGTCGCTGGAATCGGACGGCAACCCGATTCCCTTCGATCATTGGTATCAGGAGGGGCTTGGAGAAGAGATCGCGGGGCTGTGCCGGAAATACGACATCAATCTCGTTCTCTGTTCTTATGTCTTCCAGTCGAAACTGCTCGAGTATGTTCCTGTGCATATTCTTAAGGTCATCGACACCCATGACAAGATGGGGGACCGGTATGAAATGTTGCGCAAGAACGGACAGCCTCTCGAATTCTTTTCGTGCTCACCGCAGGAGGAAGGAGAATATTTGCGGCGCGCGGACGTTGTTGTGGCAATGCGAGCAGAAGAAGCCAGCTATTTCGATGACGTTTCAGGCCGCGCCACATCCATCGTTATTCCTCACATTGAGAGGCGGCGATTTGTCGATCGCAACTTCTCAAAGATTGAGAATGTTGGCGTTGTAGCGAGCCCTAACCGGATCAATCTCGCGGTTGTCTCGGAATTGGTGAAAACGTTGGTGGCTCGGGAGCAGCATGCACCTATCCCGTTTACGCTGCATATTGCGGGTCAGATACGCGAGATGGTGCGGTCGCTGCCCAGCAGGGAGCAAGAGTGGTTCGATCGCCCCTGGATTAAACTGCATGGTTTCGTGCCCAATATTGGAGAGTTTTATCGGGCGGTGGATGTGGTGATCTCGCCGGTCACGATGGGAACTGGCATCAACATAAAAACCGTCGAGGCTCTGGCTTACGGCATGCCGCTCTTGTCCACTGCGTGGGGCAGTAAAGGAATTGAAACATCCGAGCCGATGCATCGGCACGCCGATCTCGATTCGCTGTCTCAAAGCCTTTTCGATATCTGTCGTAGCCCATTGCGCCTTCAGCAGCTTGCTGCTGCAAGCCGGACGACCTATGAAAAATTCTATAACGATACTGTTCAGTCGATCGATCTGCTGATGCGAAAAGTGAGAGCCTAACCGAGGGTTGTCCTAACGGCGTTGTCGATACAGGAAGCAGGCATGGTCTCCGAGGGCCAATTCGTCAGATTGGCTTGTCCGCAGGGAACGGCGCATTACTTGCGGGCATCCTGCCGCCCGCGGGTGACGCCTTTTATCCGCGTGTGGAAAAACAATCCTGCCTCAGTGCCGATTTTTATTCCTGCAGCTTCAGAAACAGAAGCTTGCATCAGTGCCCTCGCCGGGAATGTCGATCTGTATTTTCAGAAAGATGAAATTGACGTTCACGCATGGCGATCCTGGTCTTTGTTGGATAATCTTAAGTGGACGAAGCTGTCGCGATTTCATGAATCTACGAAATTTGAAGGCGACGGGATCGTTATTCAGCCGTTCCTGCATCGCTCACCTCAGGCGCTCGATGTGGTGCGCGCGGCTAGGACACTTGCCGAATGGGGCTTTGGTGTCTCAACGCGTGCTCTACAGGATACCTTGTCCTATGAACTTCTCGATCATGCCGCCGCCGCAAGCCGTCGCTGCTCGAGCGAATTTCCTGCAGCGGCCATCGTTGTGCATCTTTACTACGATGAGCTCTGGCCGGATTTCGAGAGCAGACTCTTGCGCCTCTCGGTTCCGTTTCAGCTGCTTCTGACAACGAACGGAGAGTGTCCCGAGCTTTCAGCGAAAGTTTACGCACGGTTTCCGGATGCAAAAATTCTGGCCTATCCTAATCGGGGCCGGGACGTCGGGCCATTCATTCAGCTTTTGCGTGACGGGCACCTAGATCCCTACGGCCTCATTTGCAAGGTCCACGGTAAGCGCTCGGCCGCATCCGGACCGCGCGCTGTTTTTGGCGATATATGGCGTCGTTCGGTGCTAAATGATTTGCTGGGATCCGATGCGCAGGTGAGAACGATCATGAACCGGTTTGCGACAGAACCGGACCTCGGCTTGATCGGGCCTGCGCACTTTCGGTTGCCGAATGAGTATAGGCATTCTTATGGCGACACGTGGAGCAACAATGAGCGACTCACCAAGGACCTGGCTAGTCGACTTGGGTATCCGAGTGAACTGTTCAAGCTCGATTTCTTTGCCGGCACAATGTTCTGGATGCGGAGAGAAATGCTCGATCTTCTGAAGCCGCTCGATCTTTCCTTCGATAGTTTTCCAGAGGAAATGGGACAGACCGATGGGACGCTTCAGCACGCGCTCGAACGCTTGTTCGGTGCGTTGCCAAGTATCGCAGTGCCGACAATGAAAATAGCGGAGGTCAACTGGCGAGGTGGAGATTAATCTGGAATGCTGCTCTGATGCGGAGCTTTCGCCTTTTATCTAATGTGCTGTCGACTTCTTAACCAAACAAGTAAACCATCACGCTCCTTATTTGCTCCTTAACGCCTTGCTTCTAAGCCCTTCTACCAAAGGCTGAAAACAGAAGTTTCAGAGGCATGGTATTTTTAAAGTCTTTTACGGCGTCCGATCGGTCAACAAGTGTGGCGCTTTCTCAATTGGCCGCTCAAATCGACGCGACAAAAATCAATCCTGATCTGGTTTGCGCATTCTATGAATGTGAGCACCAGGATGACGCAATCTTTGATTTCATAAAGCGCAAGTTTCCGAACGCGGCTCTTCTCGGTGGCACCTCCTGTGGGGGGGTCATGAGCGAGGCCGGATTGGCCGGTGCCAACTCGATTGGGTTGCTTCTGATTGAAGACTCCAGCGGCGATTATGGATCTGCTGCCGTAAAACTTGATGCTGATGTGAGCTCCTGCGCGGAGCGCGCGCTCCACGCAGCTCTGGCCGACGCCGGTTGCGCGGGTGAACTGCCAGAATTGATCTGGATCTACCAGGCTCCGGGGCAGGAAGAGGCAGTGATCGAAGGCTTGCGCCGTGTCGTGGACGACCGATGCCCGATCATTGGCGGAAGCGCGGCGGACAGTCATGTGACAGGCGACTGGCGTCAGATCGGTCCAGAAGGGCCGATGAATGACGGGCTTGTTGTAGGCGTGGTGTTTTCCTCCGGCGGTATCGGCTATGCATTTCAGGGAGGCTATGAGCCGACTGGTCCGAATGGCATTGTCACGCAGGTCGCATATGATGCGGCAGGCGAGAACGGTGTCGTCACCAAGGCGCGCGGCAGAAAGATCATTACAATCGACGGGGAGCCGGCCGCCGAGGTTTACAATCGTTGGATCGGGGGCTTTCTCTCAGAGAAGCTCGCACATGGCGGAAGCATTCTGGCCGAAACAACGATGTACCCGCTGGGAATCGCGTCAGGAAGAATCGAAGACGTTACGCATTATGTTCTGGTTCATCCCCATCAAATTCTAGAAGACGGTGCATTATCCACCTTCGCCGCGATTGAGGAGGGGACACGTCTCTACAGCATGAGCGGAGAGAGGGCGCGCCTCGTAGAGCGCGCTGGCAAAGTCTCCACCGCAGCTGCGACAGCGCTAACCAGTGGGTCTAATTCTCTTGCAGGGGGTCTCGTCGTCTATTGTGCCGGCTGCATGATTGCCGTCGGGGACGAGATGCCGAAAGTATCTAAGGCGGTTGCATCAAGCTTCAATGGCATGCCGTTTATTGGCTGCTTCACGTTTGGAGAGCAGGGCTTTCTCCTCGACAAAAACACGCACGGCAATCTGATGATCTCGGCCATCGCGTTTGGGAAATAACGGAAAATGTCTATGCACGGCGCCGAAGAACTTCGAGAGGCGTTGCTGGCAATGCGCCGTGAGATCGATGTTCTGCGCATCGAGGCTACGCACGCCAATCTCCTGCTTGATGCGCTTGATGCCGTTCTGTGTGTCGACGACAGCGTCGATCCGTTCGCCGGTGTTTTTTCAGCTGTGTTTCCGGTGTTCGAGTGTTCATATGCCATTGTGTTGACAGAGAACGATGACAGCGGGGATATGCTGGAATGTGCGACAGCCAGCCATGAGTCGCTTGTCGGGTCGTTATGGAATATGGGGCAGACCTTCAGAAAGGTTCTCGCGGGCCGTATTATTACGACAGTTTCCGGTGTAGGCGACGAGGAGTGGCCGACCCACATCCCTCCTTACCTCTCGAAGGCGCAGCCTACGCTCTATTTGCCGCTTCGCGTGCGGAACCGACGTGGCCTCCTTATGCTGTTGCGGGATACGGACGGCAAGGGCTTTGATCGCACGCACGTCCGGCTCGCGCGAAAATTCTCGCTGTTGGCATCGCATGCTCTTGCAGCCGCTCGAGCTCATCAGACGGAGTCGGAAAGCATCGAACTGAAGCTGCTTGCCGAGCAGCTGACGGCGAGCCAGGAAGAGCTGCGCATCCGTGCGAACCATGATGAACTTACGGGCTTGCCCAATCGTAGGTATGTCCGAGAGCTTGTTGACGGTATCATCGCGGGCAAAGATCTGAATGATGAGCTTGCTTTGGTGTTCGTGGATATCGATCATTTCAAGCGGGTCAATGATTTCTATGGGCATCATGTCGGAGACAGCCTTCTGAAAGGCGTTGCCGACCGGATCTGCGGTCAGATTCGTCCGACCGATGTTGCAGGACGGATCAGTGGCGATGAATTTGTCATCGTTCTTGATCCCGTCAAAGAGCGGCTGGATGCGCTGACTATCGTCGAGCAGATCCGGGACAAGCTCCGCGAGCCGTTTGAAATAGAAGTTCACGATCAAGACATCGGCCTCAATCGGTGTTGCGCTCTTCCCTTTACACGGTCCCGACTACGAAACTCTCCGTTATAATGCCGACACGGCCATGTATCACGCCAAGACGACATCGAAAGGAAATGTCGGATACTTCAATCGTTCACTGGGCCGGCGCGCAGCAGAGCGAATGTCGCTTGAGAACAGGCTGCGTCCCGCTTTTCAGAATAAAGAGTTTCAGTACGCCTTACAGGCGAAGGTCGGTCTGCGTGACAGTGCGGTGACGGGATTCGAGACCTTGATGCGATGGGTTGACGATGCGAGCGTCGTTCACCCGCCAGGGAAGTTTCTCCATATCGTCAGCGAGCTTGGGTTGCTTGATGAAATCACCCGAATGATGCTCGATCGCCTGATTGACGATTTACCTCGGCTCGATGCCTGTTTCGGAGATAGTGTCACTTACAGTATCAACATTTCGGCGAAGCAGGCCGAAAAGATACCGTTTATGGAAAGCTTCATCGAACGTCTTGCAAGTACAGGCCGTGCGAGGAACTTCATAATTGAATTGACAGAAGATGCCTTCGTTCTATCGGGCCCGTTTCAGTCGCGGGTGTTCCCACTCCTGCGTGAAGCTGGGATTGGAATCTCCATCGATGATTTTGGCACCGGTTATTCCTGCCTGTCCTTGCTCGCCGATATTCCCGCCGATGAGCTCAAGGTCGACCGATCGTTGATTTCGTCAATTCATGAAAGGCCGCGCAGCCAAAGTGTGCTGCGAACGATCGAATCGTTGAGTACGGCGCTGGGCATGCGTGTAGTTGCCGAAGGCGTCGAAGCGCCAGAAGAGAGAAGCTATCTGCTCGAATCGACGAGTATCGGTGGTGGGCAAGGGTATCTCTTTCATAAGCCGCAGTTTGTCGATGAACTAGTCGACAACCTGGCACTGAGGCATGCTCAGCTTTGTCAGTTACCAAATTCGTGGATACCATCTCCGGATATCGCGCCTCGGCAGCTTGATGCCCTGGAATTTGACGAGAGTTTATGCAGAAAGGATGCGGCAAAATAAGCCGCATCGAATAAATCTCTTGGCGTGGCCTGTTACATAAAGCCAGATGACTCATACCGCCAAACGATAAAATTTCATTGGGAATGCAGAACAGTTTTGACGGCGCTAAATAGCTATTTCATCTTATTCGCGTGGCAATAACTTCAGATATGCCTCCTTGGACGGAATGATATGCTTGCGGCATAGTTCGATCAGCGCGGGGCGATCGCATGCTTCGATTGCCGCAATCATGGCCCGGTGTTGGTCGCGGGCGCGCAGCATATGGCTCCGCTGATTGATCGAGTGAAATCGGATCACATGCGCGCGGTGCGAAAAATCGTTGATGGCTGCCGTTAAATACGGATTGCCGCAGTTGGCGAACAATGCCCAGTGGAAATTGATGTTTTCGCGAAACACGCGCGTCAGATCGCCCTTGCGAACGGCATCATTATGCTTGGCCTGAATCTTGCGAAGTTCATCCAGCGCGGTTGTGGGCAGAGGCAAAGGAATGAGATTGGCCGCCGTCGTCTCCAGCATATCGCGCATTTCATACAAATGCTTGACTGCAAGAGCTGAGTAGGAGCGCACCTGCGCCCCGCGGTTCGGAACGCGCTCGACGACACCTATCCGTTCGAGATCCAGCAGTGCCTGACGAATGACGTGGCGCTTGGCGCCGAACCGCTCCATGAGTTCATCTTCGATGAGGCGTTCGCGCGGGTGCAGGCGCCCGAGTACGATGTCTTCTTCGATGCTTTCGACCACGCTGGCTGCGGATGATCCCGTCTTCTTAGGCGAACTCTTTGATTTGGCTGCGGGGCGTAGCATGGGGGACCGATGTTCTTCGTGATAGGCGGTTATCTGGCAATTTATACAGGTATCTTCCGTGCGGCAATTTGATTATCAATAATTTTGTTGACAATATCGAGTGACGGACCCTAGCTTTGAAGGCATCGCATTGGAACATCGCCGTGTGGGCTTGCTCGCATGGGAAGCTGTGCGATTTCAAGAAATCACGACAGACCGGACCAACGGTTTGCGATTCATGTTTCTTGGGAGGAATCATGCTGCAGCGCACGTTCGCTATCGCGAGTCTCATCGCAACTTTTGCAATCTCATCTCACTCTGCATTTGCGCAATCTGGCGGTTCGCTGGAAAAAATTGTCGCCAACAAGACGTTCGCGATCGCTTACCGCGAAGAATCCGTGCCCTTTTCGTTTATCGATTCGAGTGGAACGCCGAAGGGATACGCGATCGATATTTGCCTGAAAATCGCCGATGAAATTAAGAAAGAGTACAAGCTCGACAAGATTGACATCAAATACGTGCCAATCACCCCTCAGACTCGTATTCCAGTGATCGCAAACGGCACCGCCAATGCGGAATGTTCGTCCACTACGATTACAACTGGTCGCATGAAGCAGGTGGAATTCCTGACGCCAAATTTCATCACCGGAACCAAGCTGATGGTGCGTAAGGGCTCCGGCATCACGAAGATCGAGGACCTTCAAGGCAAGACGCTGCTGGCGCTGGCCGGAACGACAAACGAGAAGGCAGCACTCGCTGAAATCGTCAAGCACAAGCTGAAGGTCAACGTCGTCAAGGTGAAGGACCATCCGCAAGCGCTTCTGAACCTGGAGCAGGGGCGTGCCGATGCCTACACGTCGAACGACGTGGTGCTGTACGGCATCCGCACGATGGCCAAAAATCCGGGCGATTACGAAGTTGTCGGTCCGTTTTATTCCTACGATCCGTTTTCCATCATGATCCCGAAGAACGACACGGAATTCCGTGCGCTCGGCCTTCGCGTGATGTCCAACCTGTATACGTCTGGCGAGATCTTTCAGCTTTATAAGAAATGGTTCGAGCCGGGACCGACCAATATCAATCTTCCGATGAACGATGATCTGAAGAATGCACTCAGGTTGAACGCGTTCGCGGACTAATTTTCTCGTAAACTGACAAGAAGCAGGTCGTGGAGAAACGGGAATGAATTATTCCTGGGACTGGGGAATGCTGTTTCGCGATCCCTATGCCGGCTGGATCGTCTCCGGTTTTTCCACGACCTGCATTCTGGCAATCTATGCCTGGCTGATTGCATTTTCATTCGGGTCGATCATCGGCGTTCTTCGAACGCTGGACAACAAGATATTGCGAACGGTCGGCACCATCTATGTCGAGATTTTTCGTAACATCCCGCTGCTCGCGCAGATGTTCCTCTGGTATTTCGTGATTCCTGAATTGTTACCGGCCGATGCGCAGCGCTATGTCAAGCGCGGCATGCCTGATCCGCAGTTCTGGACGGCTGTCGTGGCGCTCGGATTCTATACCGCGTCGCGCGTTGCCGAGCAGGTGCGTTCAGGTATCCAATCAATCCCTCGCGGCCAACAGAATGCCGCGTTGGCGATGGGATTCTCGCGGTTGCAGGTTTATCGCTATGTGCTGTTGCCGATCGGGTATCGTACCGTGATCCCATCCCTCACCAATGATTTTCTCGGTGTGTTCAAGAATTCTTCCTTGGCGTTGACGTTAGGTGTGATGGAACTGACCGCCACAGCCAGGCAGATTGAGGAATACACCTTTCAGTCGTTCGAGCCTTTCATGGCCGCGACGGTGCTTTATTCCTGCGTTACGCTTTGCGTCATCGCGCTGATGCGTTTCCTCGAGCGCAAGAGCCGGATCATCGGCACCGCATCTGCGGGAGGCCGCTGATGGGTTTTGATGTCGGCGTTCTCCTGCAACACAAGGAACTGCTGTTTCAGGGTTTGATAGTAAGCTTTCAGTTGACCCTGAGTGCGATCGTGGGCGGCATGCTTATAGGCACTTGCCTTGCGATGATGCGTATGTCCAGCATCTGGATCGTCTCGGCGCTAGCTGGCGGATATGTCAATTTCCTGCGATCGCTGCCGCTGATCCTGGTGATTTTCTGGTTCTATGTGCTCACGCCGAAAATCGTAGGTCATCCGATCGATGCCTATTCGTCGGTGTTGATCGCCTTCATTTTGTTCGAGGCGGCGTATTACTGCGAAATCATTCGCGCGGGAATCTCCAGCGTCAAGCGCGGGCAGGTTCAGGCTGGCCTCGCGATGGGATTCTCCTATTTGAGCGTCATGCGTTACGTCATCCTGCCACAGGCACTCCGCAACATGCTGCCGGTTCTGCTGACGCAGGCGATCATCATGTTTCAGGATACGTCCATTGTTTACGTCGTCGGTGTGCGTGATTTTCTGACAACGGCCGACGTCGTCGCCAATAGCACTAACCGACCGATTGAACTCTATACCGTGGTCGCGATCACTTACCTCGTGATCTGCTTCGCTGCTTCGCAGCTGGTGAGCAGGCTGCAGCGGAGATACGCTCTATGATCGAGATGCGTCATGTCAGCAAATGGTACAACGTATTTCGCGTGCTGGACGATTGTTCGCTGGCCATTAGCAAGGGTGAAGTCGTTGTCATCTGTGGCCCGTCGGGCTCGGGCAAGAGTACGCTGATAAAATGCATGAATGGCCTTGAGGCCTTCCAGAAGGGTGAAGTCTTCGTGGATGGCATTTCGGTCGGCGCTAGGAGTACAAATCTGCCGAAGCTGCGATCGCGAATCGGGATGGTATTTCAGAATTTCGAACTGTTTCCCCACATGAATGTGTTGAAGAACATCGCACTTCCGCAGATCAAAATTCTGAATCGGAGCCGTGCTGAAGCTGAGGTCCGCGCTGAAAAGCTGCTGGCCCGCATGGGCCTGAAGGCTCAGGCTGAAAAATTCCCGGCGCAATTGTCGGGTGGACAGCAGCAGCGTGTGGCGATTGCGCGGGCGCTGGCGATGGACCCAGTTGCGATGCTGTTCGATGAGCCGACCTCGGCGCTCGATCCGGAAATGATCAACGAGGTTCTCGACGTGATGGTGGCTCTGGCGCAAGATGGTATGACCATGGCGGTGGTCACGCATGAGATGGGATTTGCCCGGCGCGTCGCCAATCGTGTTGTGTTCATGGATCAGGGCGCCATTGTCGAGGATGCTGCGAAGGAGGAATTTTTCGGTACTCCGAGAAGTGACCGCGCGCAGCAATTTCTCTCCAAAATCCTGACGCACTGAAAGACGCCGATGTCGGAACAAATTCATGTTCTCAGCATGGGCGAGATGGTGCCCGCGGTGGAGGTCGCGCTCGCGAAGACCTTTGTCGTGCATCGCGCTTCTGCGAACGGTATCTCGAACATCGTCACCGAGTTTGGTGAGCGTATCCGCGGCATTGCTACCCGTGGACGGCAAAAGGCCGACGCGGCCCTCATTGAAAGTTTGCCGAAGCTCGAGATCATCGCGAACTTCGGCGTCGGCTATGATTCGATTGATTTGTCGGCCGCGATTGAGCGCGGAGTCGTCGTGACCAACACGCCCGATGTGCTCAATGATGAAATGGCGGATTTTACCGTCGGTCTTCTTCTATCCACCATTCGCGAGTTGCCGCAGGCGGATCGATATATTCGTGACGGGAAATGGCCGAGTGAAGCTTACCCGCTCACCGAGACTTTGCGCGACCGTACTGTCGGTTTCGTTGGAATGGGGCGTATCGGGCAGGCCATCGCCAAACGCATTGCCGCGTTCGACGTGCCTATTATCTATCATTCCCGTAAGCCGCAGCCGGAGATTGCTTACAAACACTATCCCGACCTGAAAGCAATGGCTGCTGACGCCGATACGCTGATTGCGATCGTGCCCGGTAACGAATCGACCAGGCACATGATTGATGCCGATATTCTTGCAGCGCTCGGATCACGCGGCATTTTGATCAATGTCGCACGGGGTTCGGTGGTCGATCAGGACGCGCTGATCGATGCTTTGCGCAAGGGTGTGATTCATGGCGCAGGCCTCGATGTGTTCACCGACGAACCAAACGTGCCTTTGTCGCTGCTGGCGCTGCCAAATGTCGTAGTGCTGCCGCATATCGGAACTGGCACGCATCATACCCGCGCCATCATGGGTGATCTTGTTGTCGACAATTTGCGATCGTGGTTTTCCGGCAGGGGACCGGTAACGCCGGTCCGGGAAACGCCTTGGCCGAAGGCCGGGTAGAAAATTCGGAGTATTGGAGATGGATTTCGGACTTAGCGGAAAGACGGCGCTGGTTCTCGGTGGTGGTGGCGGGCTTGGCAGCGCGATTGCGCGGCAACTCGCCGCTGAAGGGGCCAAAGTCGCGGTTGGTGACATTGATCATGCAGCAGTCGAGAGAACGGTTGCTTCGCTGTCCGGTGGCAAGGGGTTGGCGTTGCCATGGGACCTTGCCGACTTGTCCGTGATCGACAGCAATATAACGAAGATCGAAGCTGCGTTCGGTCCGGTGGACATTCTCGTTAATAACACGGGCGGTCCGCCGCCGACTCCGGCGGCAGGGCAGGATCCGGCTCTCTGGGGAAAGAGCTTCCAGCAGATGGTACTTTCGGTGATCGCAATCACTGACAGAGTGCTGCCCGGTATGCGCAAGAAGAAATGGGGGCGCATCATCACCAGCACATCGTCCGGAGTGATCTCGCCGATTCCCAATCTCGGGATATCGAACGCACTGCGCCTGTCGCTGGTCGGCTGGTCGAAAACGTTGGCGCGCGAAGTTGGCGGGGATGGCATTACGGCGAATATCATCTTGCCGGGCCGCATCGCTACCGATCGGATCAAATTCCTCGACGAAGCCAAAGCCAAGCGAGAAGGCCGCCCGGTTGAGCAGATATCGGCCGAAAGCACGGCTTCAATCCCGGCCGGTCGTTATGGAAAGCCTGAAGAGTATGCCGACGTTGTCGCGTTCCTGGCGTCAACGCGTGCGTCTTACCTGAACGGTTCGACCATCCGCGTGGATGGCGGCCTCATCACGAGTATCTAGGAGGATCGCTTTCAAATGATGGACGCTCAAAATTATCCTGCCACGCTGCCGCTAGCTCAGAACGTCATCGATGTTCTGTCCAAGGTGACGAACGCGACGATTACAACGATCCTGTTGAAGAAGGGGCTGCGTAATGTCTGGATTCGCGGCTCCCGCCCGCTCAAGCCGGGCCAGAAGCGCATCGTCGGCCGAGCCTTCACCTTGCGCTTCGTTCCGGCGCGCGAAGACCTTGCGACACCGGCTTCATGGGGCGCCCCGATTTCCACGCGCGCCGCTATCGAGGCTATGCCGGAAGGGTGCGTCACGGTCGTCGATGCGATGGGTGTCACGGATGCAGGCATTTTCGGTGACATTCTCTGCGCGCGCATGGCCACGCGAAAAGTTGCGGCGCTCGTGACCGACGGCGTGATGCGGGACGTTGCCGGTGTATTGACCACAGGATTGCCGATTTGGTGTCAGGGTGCAGCCGCGCCAGCATCGGTCACCGGTCTCACATTCGTGAGCTGGCAAGAGCCGATCGCCTGCGGCGGTGTCGCTGTGTTTCCGAACGACGTCATTGTGATCGACGATGACGGCGCGGTGCTTATTCCAGCGGACCTTGTGGATGACGTGGTCGCGGCCGCACCCGAGCAGGAGCGGCTCGAAGCTTGGATCATGTCGGAGGTCGAGAAGGGAACGCCGCTGCCGGGACTCTATCCGCCCAATGAAGCAAATAAGGCCCGTTACGAGGCGAGCAAGAAGGCGTGAGATCAATGCTTCTGAATGCGCAGGCATCAGGCGTTTACACAATTGCAGCAACGCCGTTTCATCCCGATGGTCGATTGGATGTCGAATCCATTGACCGCATGACGGATTTCTATCTGCAGTGCGGTGTCACCGGGATGACCATCCTCGGCATCATGGGCGAAGCGCTAAAACTCGAGCCGGAGGAATCGCTGACGGTCGTCAATCGCGTCGTCAAACGAGCAGGCAAAGTGCCGGTTGTGGTGGGCGTTTCTGCGCCGGGATTTGCAGCAATGCGCGCGCTGTCGCGAGCATCGATGGACGCGGGTGCGGCTGGCGTGATGATTGCTCCAGTGCCGAGCCTGAGAACCGATGACCAAATCGTCACTTACTTTGCTCAGGCGGTGGAGGCTGTCGGGGACGACATTCCGTGGGTGTTACAGGATTATCCGCTCACCCTGAGCGTCGTCATGACGCCCAAGGTTATCCGGCAGATCGTCCAAAACCATGCATCGTGCGTGATGCTCAAGCACGAGGACTGGCCTGGTCTCGAGAAGATCAGTGCCGTGCGCGGATTCCAGAAAGATGGTTCGATGAGGCCGATTTCCATCCTGTGCGGCAATGGCGGCCTGTTCCTGGATTTTGAGATGGAGCGTGGCGCGGACGGCGCAATGACCGGCTATGCTTTCCCTGACATGCTGGTGGATGTCGTGAATCTTCAGAAGACGGGGAAGCGCGATGAGGCGCATGATCTGTTTGACGCCCATCTCCCACTTGTCCGCTACGAGCAGCAACAAGGCGTTGGCCTCGCGACACGTAAGTATGTCTTGCAAAAGCGGGGTGCGATTGCATCCGATGCGCAGCGTAAGCCAGGAAATGCCTTGACCCCAGCAGCAAAGGCTGAGGTCGACTACCTGCTGTCACGTCTAGCCAGGCACGATCCGCGCGCACAGCTCTAAATCATAACATCGGAAAAGGCTCATCATCATGGCTCGCGGTATGCGTAAAGGGTTGACCAGTTATGGCGATCAGGAGTTTTCGCTGTTTCTGCGCAAGGTCTTCATCAAGGCGATGGGATATTCCGATGATGCTCTGGATAGGCCGATTGTCGGCATCACCAATACCTACAGCGATTTCAATCCGTGCCACGGCAATGTGCCAAGCCTGATCGAATCCGCAAAACGCGGTGTCATGCTCGCCGGCGGCCTGCCGATGGTGTTTCCGACCATCACTATTCATGAAAGCTTTGCGCATCCGACCTCGATGTTCCTGCGCAATCTGATGGCCATGGACACGGAGGAGATGATCCGTGCACAGCCCATGGACTCCGTGATCGTCATCGGCGGGTGCGACAAGACATTGCCTGCGCAGATCATGGCGGCAGCCTCGGCCGACCTGCCGAGCATCGTTCTTCCGGTTGGTCCCATGGTGGTCGGCCACCATCGCGGAGAGGTTTTGGGGGCATGTACCGATTGCCGCCGGATGTGGAGCAGTCACCGCGCCGGTGACATCGACGGCGACGAAATCGAGATCATCAATGCGCGGCTGGCGCCTTCCGTCGGGACCTGCATGGTGATGGGGACTGCCAGCACGATGGCCTGTCTTACGGAAGCGATGGGTCTCTCGCTTCCTTATACGGCGGCAGTTCCGGCTACGCATGCCGAGCGGCGACGTTTGGCCGAGGCCACGGGAAAACGGGCCACTGAAATGGCGGTGTCGAATACGCCTCGACCGAGCGCACTGATCACCGAGGATTCGATTCACAACGCGATGGTTGTGCTGCAATCAATCGGAGGATCGACCAACGGTGTCGTTCATCTCGCGGCAATCGCGGGGCGTGCCGGGATCAAGTTCGACCTCGGCGCATTCGACCGGCTTGGCCGTACTGTGCCGGTGTTGTTGAATCTGAAGCCCTCAGGCCAGCATTATATGGAGCACTTCCATCATGCAGGCGGCCTGCCGCGCTTAATGCGTGAACTGCGCGATCTGCTCAAGCTCGATGCGCCTGTGGTCGGCGGCAGCACGGTTGGAGATGTCATTGAACAAGCCGAAGACGTGCCGAATCAGGATGTGATCCGCACACGCGAGAAGCCGCTCAAGCCGCAGGGGGCGATGGCAGTTCTTCATGGCAATCTTGCGCCGCGTGGCGCGGTGATCAAGCAATCGGCCGCAAGCAAGGAGTTGATGGTTCATACGGGACGCGCTGTTGTGTTCGACTCGGTGCAGGACTTGACGGAACGCATCGATTCTCCCGATCTCGATGTCAAAGCCGAGGATGTGTTGGTTTTACGCAATGCTGGCCCGAAGGGCGCGCCCGGCATGCCCGAGGCTGGCTATCTGCCGATTCCCAGGAAGCTCGCGCGTGAAGGCGTCAAGGATATGGTGCGTATTTCCGATGCACGCATGAGCGGTACCGCGTTCGGAACCATCGTGCTGCATATCACACCGGAGTCGGCTGTTGGTGGGCCGCTCGCACTGGTCCGAAACGGCGACAAGATCCATCTCGATGTGCCGAACCGCAGCATTGCTTTGCAGGTCGATGCGGCCGAACTGGAGCGCCGCGCCGAGGCTTTGGCGCCGGTCAGGACCATGGCGAAGCGCGGTTATGCCAAACTCTACGTCGATACGGTGTTGCAGGCTGATGAAGGCTGCGATTTTGAATTTCTGGTGGAAGACCCGCGCGCGACATGATCGCCGCCAACAAGAAGTGGGAGTGAAATATGGCTCGTATTGTTTCGGTTGTGGCACGCACTGTTCGTGTACCCCTTGACCGCCCAACCGCCTTTGCCAACCGTCAAGTTCTGGCGCGGGACTATGCTCTGGTCAAAGTTCGTACTGATGATGGCCTGGAAGGGATCGGCCACTGCTACGCCGGGAACTTCGGCGGGAAGGTTGTCACGCTGGCGGTGCGCGAATTGCTGGCGCCACATCTGATCGGAAAGGAATCCACTGAAGTCGAACTGCTCTGGAAAGAGCTTTATCAGGAGGTGCTGTTGCACGGCCGCACGGGCTCGGTCATGCGTGCGCTGAGCATTCTCGACATTGCATTGTGGGATGTGAATGCTCAAGCTGCCAAGCTGCCGCTGTATCGTTATCTCGGGGCCGCCACGCGCGATCCGGTGCCGGCCTATGGCAGCGGCGGTTACTACCTCGAAGGCAAGACCCCTGAGATGCTGGGCGAGGAAATGGCCTCATATCTGGCTCTGGGCCTGCAGGGCGTGAAAATGAAAGTCGGACGCCTCGATCCGGCTGGGGAAGAAAAGCGGGTGGCCGCCGCGCGCAAAGCTATCGGGCCCGATGCGCTGTTGCTGCTCGACGCCAATAACGCCTGGCACGATGTGCCGACGGCGCTTCGCTATTGCGAACGCTTTGCTGATTATGATCCGTACTGGATCGAGGAGCCGTTCAGCCCCGATCAGATTGACAATCACGCCAAGCTGGCTGAACGCATCAACATCAATGTGGCGACCGGCGAGATCGAAGCCGGACGCTGGCGATTCAAGGAACTACTCGACAAGGGAGGGGCGGCGATTCTTCAAACGGATGCTGCCGTGTGCGGCGGCGTTACGGAGTTCAAGCGGATCGGCGCGATGGCCGATTGCTACGGGGTCAATATGTGCCCGCATTGGTTCCATGACCTTCATCTGCATCTGGTTGCGGCGCTGCCCAACGGCGAAATGGTAGAGTATTTCGCCGACGATCAGGTACTGAACTTCCGTAGGATCATTGATCGGCAGTTGAAGATTGTGCGGGGCAAGGGGCTAGCCTTGCCGACCGATCCCGGCCTCGGTTATTCTTTCGACGAGAAAGTCATTGCCAAGCTCGATGCCGAGGCCTGGGCATGAGCAAGACACTCGTTGTCATCGGCTGCGGTCTGATGGGCTGCGATATCGCGGCGATTTTTGTGTCCCGCGGTTGGTCGGTGAGGGCTGTTGATCCAAAAGCAAAAAACTGGGAGCGGACACGCGATCGTGTTGCGCTCTCGGTTAGCCAGCTTGATACGTCGGCGAACATAGCGAAATTCTCGCTTGCAACGACTGTCGAGGAGTTGGAGTGGAGCGGCGTCGAACTCGTGATCGAAGCCGTTCCGGAAAAAATGGATATCAAGCGACAATTGTTCGCCGCGTTGGACCAGCTGGTGCCGGAGAACATTCCGCTTGCGACGAACACATCGGGTTTGCGTATCACCGAAATCGCGGCTGGCTTAGCTACGCGTCATCGGATGGGAGGGCTGCATTTCTTTCTGCCGGCGCACATTGTGCCTGCGGTGGAAGTTGTTGCTGGCGAATTTACCGATGCAAAAACAATGGATCAGCTGTTCGACATAGTGACGTCAGTTGGCCGTGTTCCGGTTCGCGTCGCAAAGGATGTGCCGGGATTTCTCGCCAACCGCCTACAGCATGCGCTGATGCGTGAAGCGTATGCGATCCTAGACGAGGGAGTGGCGACGCCGGAGGATATCGATGCCGCCGTGCGGTATGGCTTCGGCTTCCGCTACATTGCAGCGGGACCGATTTTGCAGAAAGACCTTGCTGGCTTGGATACGAATTATGCCGCCGGTATCTCGATCTATCCGTATTTGAACAACGGCACCAAGCCAGGGCGCTCGATCGAGTCACTGGTCGAGGCTGGAAATTTCGGTGCCAAAAGCGGCTCTGGATTCTGGGACTGGACACCAGAGCAGGCAAAAGAGCAGCGGGAAAAGTACGAGCAGACATTATTGCAAGCGGCATATCTGTTGTCGTCCGGCGCGCGGCCTCCGGGGAATGCGCGCAGAAACAGAGGCGAGATTTAATCTCGTAATTCTTTGCTAGGTTCGCGGACGATCGGTTGTACCCGGCATCAAGCATGGGCAGGGGTGGTAACTGGGTGGCGGGATGATGGAGCGAATCGTCAGGATGGAACAAATGGGCTAAGCCGCCTAACCAGATCGTCGGCATGGAAGATACCGACCGACCGTGTGCCGGCAAACTCACGGCCTTTTTTCGTGTCGACGATGAAAAGGGTCGGCGGTCCATCGGCCTGAAGATAACGAAGAAGTTCCTGACTATCTTGGTCCATTCTCGTGACATCGACCCGGAGGAGCGCGACATGCTCCATCGCACGCCGCACGTCGGGATCAGGGAGAATCTTTTGGTCGATGACCCTGCAGTAATCGCACCATTCTGCTCCGATATCCACAAGCGCGGCCTTATACCGGGATGACAAAAGGGTCAAACCACTTCGGTAATCGCGCGTGTTGGAGACAACAACACGGATCTTGTCCGCAACCACAGGCGCTCCGTAGATCAACTCGGTCGAACTCATGGCAACGGCGGCCGTCAGTCCGCCGGTTATAAGTTGGCGCCTCGTGAGTACGGTGTGCGTTTGGCGATGCTGATATTCGATGCGACTGCTTTGCCTGGGCTGGTTCATAATGAGACTGTGTTCTGGCGTTGCTAGACGTATATTTGGTTTTCTGCTTGTCGCTTATCTCAAGCAAGGGCGGGACTACCGGACGATAACCTTCGATCCGGAAGGTACCCGCCTGTAAAGATCTATCACGTCTTGATTCATCATCCGGATACAGCCTGACGAAACGGCATGACCGATCGTGCTCGGCTCGTTGGTGCCGTGGATACGAAACAGCGTGTCCTTACCGTCTTTGAAAAGATAGAGCGCGCGTGCACCCAGTGGATTCCCGATTCCCCCATCCATGCCCTTTGCCCAACGTGCGTATCGTTTGGGTTCGCGCGCGATCATGGCAGGTGTCGGAGTCCAATGTGGCCATTCACGCTTGAACCCGACCTTGGCAGTGCCTTTAAATTCAAGACCCTCGCGACCAACGCCCACACCGTAGCGCATCGCCTTGCCGCCTTCCCGCACGAGATAGATGAAGCGGCTTTTGGTGTCGATGACGATCGTACCTGGCGGTTCGTCCGTCTGATAGTTGACTTGCTGCCGGATATTTTTGGGATCGATCTCCGCGACATCGATTGCCGGAACGGTGAATTTTTCGTCCGGCTGTGTCGCGTAAGTGGTATTCGCCGCCAATTGCGATCCTTCGGGGAGTTGCGTGACCGCGACGGGCGATCCGGTCGTCGTGCAGCCGGCAACCGCAAGACCGACGGCCAGGGAGAGAAAGGCCGCATTTTTGTTAGGCAGATTCATAGGTGGACTTTGTCAGGTTGGTGTGCCTGCAAGCTCGACAAGCGGGAAGGTTCACTACGGGAATGAGGGGGATAGGTGGGCGGGGCTCGTTCAGGCAGAACGCACCGTCTCACGTCGCACCTGCGAGCTTATTGATGTTGGTGTCGAGAGCTTCGGGTGAGATTTCCCCCATGTGCGTCGCGGCAAGCGTTCCGTCGGCCTTCAGGAAGAGCGTCATTGGCAGCCCCAGCGTGCGATAGTGCCGTGGCATCTGCATCGACGGATCGAGCAGGACGTGATTGAGCTTAAGACCCTGCGAGGCGAGGTAGGAGCGGATGGTTTCCGCGCTTTCGCCCTGGTTGACGAAAAGAAAGACGACATCGTTTCGACTGGCCGCGACCTTGGCGAGCAACGGCATCTCCCGGCGGCAAGGCGGACACCAACTCGCCCAGAGATTAACGACGACCGGTTTGCCTGCCACGTCGCTGATCGCGAGCGGCGGACCTTCCATCTGCTGGAGGGCAACTGTCGGTGCGATCTGGCCGGACGTGACTTTGGTCAACTGCATGGTGCCAGTCGCGACAAGCACACTGGCTCCCAGCGTGGCAGCGGTCGCCAAGCCCGCGTTAACGGACCGGATAAAGAGAGCGCTGGCGAGCAAGGCAGAGACGAGCCCGGGGATTGGCTCGAAACCACCCTGCCAGATTGCAAAAGCTCTCCAGAGATCGCCGGAAAAGTTTTGCCAATGCAGTGCGACATGACCGAGACGGCCGCCGACCAGACCAGCGATCAGTGCCCATGTTGACCATTTTCCGACCACTGGATCGACTCGGCGCGAGAAGATCGAGCTTAGGAAGCTGAAGACAAAAATGCCGGCCAGGATTGCGATGTGTTGGGTGGGAAAGACAAGAGGGCCGATAGCAATCGCGTTCATCGGGTAGCTTCCAGCTTGGTCGCCGCTGCTTCGAGCGATGCCTTGGTGACGTCACCGACCAGGCGTGTTCCGCTGCTTTCGCGTCCTGCGGCATCGACGAAGATCATCGTTGGGGGACCCACGACCTGAAGGCTTTGCATCATCTCGCGTTGAAGGGGCGAGTTGTTGCTGACATCAAGCTTGAGGAGATTGAACCCGGCAAGCCGTGACTGGACGCCCGGATCTGGCAAAACGCTGCGGTCGATGACGCCACAGGTGATGCACCAGTCGGCGGTCACGTAAAGTAGACTTGGCTTGCCATCGGACGCAGCCATCTTCGCTTTAAGGTCGTCCGGATTGCTGACATTGCGAAAGGAGACACGCTCGGCTGAACTCACCGTTCCGTTGGCTTGCGACAACAGGCTGCCAAGCGGACGAAAAGGATCACCGGCGCCGCTGGCAGCGCCGACTGCCAGAAAGACGCCGTATAACGCGACCGCCAAGCCCACGGTCTTGGCGACACGTTTTCTACCGCTCGCCTCTTCTGTCAATGTATCGAATGCGCCGAGCCAGACGGCTAGGCCGATAGCAAAGAGAGACCATAAGGCAAGCGTCGCTTCTGCGGGCAGCAGTCGTGAAAACATCCAGACCGCCGTGGCGATAAAGATGAAGCCGAACGCCTGTCGAACTCTGGTCATCCATGCGCCGGCTTTTGGCAGTGCAGTGGGTCCGAGCGTGCCGAAGGTAACTAGCGGAATCCCTTTTCCGAGACCAAGAGCGAACAGCGAAGCCGCGCCGATAGCCACGTTTCCGGTCTGAGCAATGTAAATCAGGGCACCTGCAAGCGGCGCCGTGACGCACGGACCGACGATCAGTGCGGAGGTGAAGCCGAGCAGTGCGGCGGATGCCAGCGAGCCACGGTTGCCTTGAGCAAGATCTCCGATTGCGCTGACCCACGTTGATGGAAGCTGTAGCTCGAAGAGGCCGAACATTGACAGGGCGAGAACAACGAAAAGAACGGAAACTGCGCCTATGGCAAGCGGCGACTGCAGTGCCATCTGCAGGTTTTGTCCTGACCAGGCAGCGACGACACCAAGCAGTCCGAAGGCCGTAGCCATCGCCAGGACGTAGGCAAGCGACAAAGTGAAACCCCGGAGCGGCGTGACTGTTTCGCCCTGGCGAGCGATCGCTCCGGCAAGAATGGGATACATCGGAAATACGCATGGGGTGAAAGCGAGCAGAAACCCAAATAGCAGGAAGCTTGCCAGCACCGTGAGAATGCCGCCGTCCTGCAGAAGCTTGCTTATCATGCCGCCGTCTGCCGCGAGGATGATGCCTCCAGCAGAAATTTTCCCTGTGGGAGCTGCCGCAGGAGGGGCGCTCCATTCCTTTGTCAGCGTCGCTTGACCGCGCTCATCAGGATCAGTAACGGCGAGCGTTGTGGCATCGACATGCCGTAGGATCGGCGGGTAACAGACACCTTTGTCCTGACATCCCTGGTAGCGCACTTCGAGCGGGCCGGGAGCAGTGGATGCGACAGGAAGCGTGGCGGTGGCGTGATCATGGAATACGGTCGTGACACCGAATGTTGGATCGTCCTTGGTTTGACCGTTTCCTTGCAGTTCAGGGGCCGCAAGATCCAATGAACTCTGTCGGAAAGCGAACCTTTCTTGGTAAAGATAATAGCCCGGTGCGATCTTCCAGTTGAGCTTGATGTGACCATCGTCCTGGCGTGTAGCCGTGAGCGCAAAAGCCCGATCAATCGGAAGCGGCGGGGCAGTTGTTAATGCCACTTGGCCGGAGGCCTGACTGGAAGCCATGCCGACGGAAACAAAGATGGCGATGAATGCAGACCAAATGTATCGCGACAACAACGGAAACTCCCGGCGCAGATGAGGGCGGCAGGAGAGGTCTGATTTGAAGCTTAAGGCAGCCTTAAGAGTATCTCGGACATCACCAAATAGAGATATCAGTCATCGCCTGGGCCATAGTGTTGAATGCTTTCAACCGCAGAACTTTATGGTCGTGAGTGCTGAAAAGGAACTGCTGTTATTATGGTGGATGTCTGCGCATGTATTCTTGCGGGCCATAACCCATGTGTAAAATGATGAGAATTCGTTAGAGCTTGGAGTTCTCAGTTCTTTGCCATATGTGCGCGAGCGTCGGCAGCCACTCGCTTGAATCCATCATAGTTTAACGCTGACGTTACCCTGTACGGTCCAACGATATAAGCTGGCGTGCCTTGAAGGCCCAAGTAATCGGCTTGAGCAAGATTGCGTCTGAGCATTTCTGTTATTTCGTTGGCGTGAGCATTCAAATCGGAGTCGAGACGATTCATATCGACGCCAGCCTTCGCGATGGCTTCGCGCATCTGTTCGGCTGGAATCTTGTGCCCTGGAATTGCCATCATGGCGGCGTGTGCGACATCGTATTTGCCCTGATATTTGGCTGCCAAAGCCCATTGAGAGCCCTTGATGGAGGCCTCCGTCAGGATTGGCCACTCTTTATAAACAAGGCGAATCTTGCCGTCCGCTTTAACGAAACGCTCCAGCTCTGGTTCTGATTTTTTACAGAATGGGCAATTGTAATCGAAGAAGACGACGATCGTTAGATCACCGTTTTTGTTGCCTGTCGTGGGTGCCGCGGGATCGTTGAGAATGGCTTCGCGGGATGTATCGGCTTCGTTCGCGTGAACGGGCTTGGCGATTGAAACCGCTCCCATCATAGCAAGGATCAGCGCGAGCGTGCGTATTGAGGTCGGTTTGAACATGTCCGGCATCTTCTCTGGTTTTTTAAAGTCGCTATGATTTGGATTGGGTCGGCTACCTTAAGCCAGGCTTAAGCTGTCATTTTTATTGGCATTCCAGAGGTGGCGATGAGAATTCTTGTTGTTGAGGATGATCCGGTCATAGCAAGTGGCTTGAGGAACGGTCTGGGTCTGTCGGGAGGCGTCGTGGACGTCGTTTCGACCTGTGCAGATGCGCGCGAGGCTGTGTTGTCGACTTCGTTTGATGCGATCGTTCTGGACGTCATGTTGCCAGACGGTTCAGGCCTGGATTGGCTGGCCGAGCTTCGGAAAAGTGAAGACAAAACACCTGTCATTGTGCTTACGGCACTTGACGAGGTAAGTGACCGGATCGGCGGGTTGGATCGAGGCGCTGACGATTATCTGGGAAAGCCATTCGACCTCGACGAATTAGCGGCACGCGTGCGCGCCATAGCGAGGCGCAAGGAGGGAAGGGCATCGGCGCATCTGGTCAGCGGCGATGTTGTTTTGGATCCTGCTTCGTTGATGGCGACCTCAATAAACGGTGAAGCCAAGCTCTCTCCCAGGGAGGCGGCGATATTGTTGGCTCTGATGAAGCGCCCAGGTGACATCCGGTCGAAGAATGAACTCGAAGCCGTTATGTATGGCTGGCAGGAGGGGGCCGAAAGCAACACGGTCGAAGTTCACATTCACAATCTCAGGATGAAGATCGGTCGAGATACGATCGAGACCGTAAGGGGCCTCGGTTATCGAATGAAGGTCCGCTCGATATGAGTTCGCTCCGTATTCGACTATCTTTGGTTCTGCTGGTTGCAACCGGATTTGTCTGGCTGTTCGCATCGGCTTGGATTTATTCGGAGAGCAATGCCGAAATCGAGAGAGTACTGGATACCCGTCTACAAGAATCGGCTCGGATGGTTGCCTCGCTCGTTATGCCGAGCAATGCTAGCGACGTTGATCGTTTGGTGGCGAAAGGAAACGCCGCTGCCCTGTCAGAAAGGTACGAACATCAGCTGTCCTGCCAGATTTGGTCGTTCGATGGAAAGTTAATAACAAAGTCCAGCGGAGCACCCGATGAAGCGCTGGCGGGCACGGTTGATGGATTCACCGAGCGTCTCATTGGAGGAGAGCCCTGGCGGGTATTCACCGTAGAGGATCATGAAAAGGGTATTCGCGTTATGGTTGGAGACAGCCTGACGCTGCGGCACCGTCTTATTACAGACCTACTCAAGGGTTTGCTTTTACCGCTCGCGCTGATCATCCCTTTGCTGGCGTTTGTTATTTGGGGGAGTATTTCTGCTGGTCTCAGGCCAATTGATGCCATTGTCGGTGAGTTAAGGTCGCGTAGCGCAGATGATATAAAGCCATTGACGTCGAAAAAATCCCCGCAAGAAATACGCCCGCTCGTTGAGGAACTGAATAAACTATTCGTGGACGTCGATGCCGCGCGACAGCACGAACGTGAGCTGACAGCCTTTGCAGCCCATGAACTGCGAACGCCTTTGGCCGGATTGAAAACGCAGGCGCAAATTGCCATCGCTACGTCCGATCAACACGTTCGCGAAGAGGCGTTGCGACAAATTGTTTTTTCGATCGATCGTACTAGCCGCCTAATCCAGCAAATTCTGACCACGGCAAGGATCGACGCAGCCGTAAGCACCGGTCGGTTGCAATTGGTCGATTTGCGAGGTTTGTTGCAGGAAATCATTGCTGAGCATCCATCCGGAAGGCACGATATTCGCCTTGAATTGGATAATTGCCCTGCATCAATCGAAACAAATCGCGAATTGCTCATACTCGCTCTGCGAAATCTCCATGAGAATGCAATTCAGCATGTGCCAGTGGGTGGTTCAGTAATTTGGAGTTGCGCCTTCACTGGCGGTCGTCGCGTCCTTGTATTGGAGGACACAGGTCCAGGCATTCCCGAGGACGAACTCCCGCTCGTTTTCAATCGTTTTTTTCGTGGGCGGCACAAAACCGGAATCGGTAGCGGCCTGGGCCTGGCTATTGTCGATATTGCACTTAAGCGATTAGGCGCAACTATTGTTTTGAGAAATCGAGACGATGGAAGTGGCCTGCACACTGAAATCACCCTTCCAGAAATCCAGCGCAGTGGTGACAACTTCTCAATTTAAGTGAGGACTCAGTCGGAGAACCTGCCGTATGCAGGCAGAGGATGTGGCGCAAAATATATGCGCAGGGCATTCTTTCGCGGAGGGAACTGAAACCAATCGGCCGCGTTCTGCGTCGATAGGAGTTCGATCTGGAATTTGTTCCAGCAAAACACAGTGAATGGACTTCGAACGGTGACAGCGAAGCGGAGGCATCTCTGATGTGGATGTTGGATAAAAAGCCTCTCCTGCACAAAGCGGATAGTACGGTAGCTTCTCCAACTTTGATTGCTGTGGCTCTTGTACTTTTCTTCACCGTCTTTCTTGTGCTGATCATTCAGCGCCATGAAATGGTGATCGAGGCCATTGGAAACTATTGGCTTGAGCCTGTTACGGTGAGTCCATAGTTCCTGAGGTGTCGCGCACTGGTGGTCGGATGGAGGGATTTGTAGTGATCCGGGCTCCGTCCACAGCAGTGATGGCAGCAGCGCTGATCGCCGTTATGTCGGATGCGGCGACCGGGCAGATGCGCGGTCATGGTGGTCCGGTGCGGGCGGTCGCCGTTTCGCCCGATGAACGAAGCATTCTGTCAGGGAGTTTCGATACATCCGTGATCCGCTGGTCGGTTGTGACCGGGTTTGCGGAACAGGTTTTGCGTTTTCATTCAAGTGCGGTGAATGCGGTCGTATTTCTCAGCGACGCCCGCATGGCGAGCGCGGGTGCTGACGCGCAGATTGCGATCTGGACCGTCGGCCGAGCGAAACCGGATATGATCCTTTCAGGCCATGAGGCGCCGATCGTCGCGCTTGCCGTTTCGCCGGATCGCACGATTCTTGCGTCGGCGTCGTGGGATAGCAGCGTACGGCTCTGGCCGTTGAATGGCAGCGGCAAGCCGCGCATCCTCGAAGGGCACACGCAGAACGTAAATAGTGTTGCCTTCACGCCGGATGGGCTGTCGCTGGTCAGCGTCGGATATGATCTCACGTTGCGTATATGGCCTTTGGCCGGTGGCGCACCGGATGTCGTTACGCTGCCGTCGCCTCTGAATGCTGTCGCGATCGGCCCTGACGGAGGGATCGCAGCCGGCGCCGCGGACGGAATGATTTATTTTCTGACCGGGAACGGCAAGATCGAGAGCAGGATCCAGTCTGGCCGGACACCCGTGATATCACTTGCGGTTTCGCCGGATGGCGCGTTGCTGGCGGCGGCCAATATTGGCGGCTCAGTGGAGATCATCAATCGCAAGACGCGAACTGTCGAGCGCACGCTGGTCGGGCCGGGGTTGCCGGTCTGGTCTGTCGCATTCTTTGGAGATAGCCGAACATTGCTGACCGGCGGCGCTGATCACACGATCCGGCGTTGGAATGCGCTGACCGGGGAGTTGCTTGGGTCGCCGGTAGTTGGTGCACCGGGGGATCCGCTGGCGGCGTTCGCTGGCGATCATGGTGCGGAAGTATTTCGTGCCTGCATCGCCTGCCATACTTTGTCGGAGAAGGACGGGGCTCGCGCTGGCCCGACGCTGGCCGGCATCTTCGGCCGCAAGATCGCATCGCTGCCGGATTATAATTTCTCCGAGGCGTTGAAGAAAATGGATATCGTGTGGACGCCCGAAACCGTGGCCAAACTGTTCGAAGTCGGACCGGCGACATACACGCCCGGCACCAAGATGCCGGAACAGCGCATCGATTCACCGGAAGATCGCAAGGCACTCACCGATTTCCTCGCCCGTGTGACCGCGAAATAGTCAGTTCTTTGGATTCTGGTCGCGTGCGCGCAGATAGTCGTCCGTGGTGCGCGGTGCCGGACGTTCGGGAACGCCGGCAAACGGATCGAAGCCTTCCTCGCTCATGGCAATAACGCGGCAATCGGCGCACATCCTGATGGCATCAACACGCTTGTTGGCGCTGGGATACATCCAGTGCCGGCCTTCCAGCTTTGCTGCAACCCGGTCAATCGTACTTTTGACGCCGAACGGCTTATGACAGCGGATGCAAAGCGCCGGCTCTTCCTCTTTGATCGTGCGGGCGAGGGCGGTGGTCGCGCGAAAATCGATCTGCGGTATCAGTTCGATCACTTTTTCCGGGCAGGTCGACTGACATAAACCGCATTGCACACACGCATCTTCCGCGAACCGCAGCATAGGCCGATCGGGATCGTCGGACAGCGCACCCGTTGGACAGACTGAGACGCAGGACAGGCAAAGGGTGCAGCCGTCGACTCGAACGTTGAGGGTGCCGAACGGTGCCTCCTCGGGCAGCGCGATGATGTCGACCGGCGCGGGCGCTACGCGATGCAATTCCTGCAAAGCGAAGCGCAGCACGTCGCGTTTTCGTCCGATGGTCTTGAAGGTTGCCGGTTGCTGCACGGCCGGGGCGGGTGTCATTGCCCGCAGGATTGTGTCGAGTTGATCCGGATCGTCGGTCTCAATCGTTGCGACCCGTTCGCCACTGAAGCCAAGTCCACGGAGAATTGCTTCGGCGAGCGCCGTGGTTTTCGCAAGTCCGCCGGTCTCGTGGCGAGGGCGCGCTCGCAACAACAACCGAAGGTTCGAGGCACCATAGGCGAAAGCGGCGGCAATGGTTTCCAGCCCGATCTGGGTAACCTCATTGATGGCGAGCGGAAGCACGTTCGCGGGGAGGCCGTCGCCATGGCGTGCGAGCGCCTCGATCAGGGGGGCACCATGGTCTCCGTCATGCAGCAACAGGATGGGATCGGTGCCGCCGGCCTGGTGATAGGCTGTCAGCATCGTCCGTAATTTGTGGATCAAGGCGTCGGCAGGAGGAAGCGCATAGGCGGCGGCCCCTGTCGGGCATGCCGTGGCGCACTGGCCGCATCCGGCGCATACCTCCGCATCAATGATGACATGATCACCATTGGGCGTAATCGCGCCGGTCGGGCAGAGATCGAGGCAGCGATGACACCCAACGATGTTCGAACGCGAATGGGCGCACAAATCGGCGGTGAAGTTGATGTAGCGCGGCTTGTCGAAGCTGCCGACAAGATCGCGTGCCTTCAGGACGGCGCGCAAGGTTGCGGCCGGATCGTTCGGGTCGGCCCGTAGATAACCGTCCCGCAGATCGTGCGCTGGGAACAATGGTGCGCCGCCCGAAAGATCGAGCACGAGATCGCAGCGGGATATGGCGCCATTTCGTGATGGTTCAAAGACGAGTGTGTCGCGTGAAGACGGCAGCGGGCGCGCGTAATCGTCGACAGTTAGTTCAAAGGCGCCGAGATGCCCCGCCGCGTTGCGGATGGTTCCCTTGACCACGGGAAAGATCGTGACGCTCGGCGGCGTGAGCTCTCCCGGCTTGTCGATCAGGACGGTGACATCGAGCTGATCGGCCAGCAGTTTGCCGGCTTCGATCGCGCTTTCATCGCGGCCGTACACGAGGATGACGCCTTCGCTCGACAGGTTGACGAGCGGAAAATCCGGCTCGCGCTCGGCCGCAGCCGCGAACAGCGCCGCCATTTTAGGGCCGGCCCGTGCGCCTTCGTTCGACCAGCCTGCTGTTTCGCGCACATTGACAAAATCGATCGACGCATCGCATTCACCAGCTAATTCCGAAAAGCGCGGAGCTTCCTGGGTGCAGCCGACAGTGACTGCCGCGCCGTCCTGCAGGGCTGCGCGGAATTGCTCTGTCTCGGCTCGGCATAAATGACGAAAGGTGGATACATCGGCGCTGATACACGCCTCGCGCACGGCACTCGCATCGAGGCTCATCGTATCCTCGCACGAGCACATCAATATCTTACGTGGTCGGTCCGCCATGGCCGCCGCCTGCGTTTTCGATACGGGACTCGTATCGAAGACTTGAAGCCTATAACTATACAGGGTTGATTGGAATAGTAGCCGGAGGTCGTGTTACCGCATGCGAGTCCGCGCCCCGTTCGAACAGGTACTCAGTCTTCCGCCGCCGTTTGAGCTGGTGACGCTGCGCGAGCGGGCGAGCGCATTTGCCCATGCGGTGGAGATCGCGCCGCAGCGCGGCGCCGGAACACTGGTTTATGTCGGCTGTTTCGATCTTGCCGAATTCGCTGTAGTTCTGGAACCGGAGGAGCCACTAAGCATGGCGCGCCGAGCGTTTTATGCCGGCATGGTCGCACTGTGCGACGCACTGCTTGCCTACGCGCCGCCGCAGAAAATGGTGACAGTCGACTGGCCGGACACTATCCGGGTTGACGGCGGCTTGCTCGGCGGCGGGCAACTCGGATGGCCGCCCGGTGCGCCGGAAGATGAGCCGCCGCCTTGGCTGGTGTTCGGGGCTATGGTCCGCACGGTGTCAATGACCGGTGAGGAGAGCGGTGTTCATCCGCTGGCGACTGCGCTCGAGCAGGAAGGTTTTGATGATGTCGGTGCGTCGAACCTCACGGAAGCGTTCGCACGTCATCTCATGGCAGCTATCCACGGTTGGCAAGTGGATGGGTTCGATAGCGTCGGACGAGCGTTTGTCGAGCGCCTGCCTCGTACGGCTGGCACTCATTATCAGATAGCTGACAATGGCGACCTGCTCGTTATGCATGCGGGAAGGACCGATGTCGGGCGGAGCGTTCTGCTGCCGGCGTTGCGCGCGCCTTCGTGGCTCGACCCGCAAACGGGAGGGCCTCGGCTGTGAAACTTTTAAAGACGGTTGCCCTTGATCCATCAGACACGTTCGTATTCGACCCGGCAGCCGAGCCGGGGGAATGGGCAGTGTCGGGCGCTTTTCGGTTCTGGGGAGACGATCCCGATACGCTGCAAGGCAAGGCGCGCTCGGCGTTTCGTGGCGGATTTCTCGGGCTGCAATCATGGGGTTGGTCAACGCTGGTGGAGATCGTCGAAGTGACCGACAACGATCGTGCCGCCGTGGTGGAAATGCTGGCGCAACAGCTTATCGACCGACTCGGCGCGCCCGATCTTGCGACTGCGCGGCAAGCGGCAGAGGAGGAGGTGAGCTTTGCCGAATCCCTTTGCAACGAGGCCACTGGCATCCTGATCGCAGTTCATCGTACCGCGGAAGGTGGCGAGATCCGCGAAAGTTTCCGTGCGTTGCGGTCGCGCGGCAAGTCGCGACATCAACGCGCGTTTGCGTTTCTGGAAGCGCAGGACGATGAGCAACCGGCGGATGACATCGATCTTGCGAGCATGGAGCGCGAGCGCAAATGAAAGATTTCTGGATTTCCTGCGGTCATCATCTGCTGGATCAAGAACCGGGCGGGGGACTCGTCGCGACCGATGAGTTCCTCAAGGCGTATTTTATCCGGCCCGAACTGATGCCGCCGGCCGAAGCCTGTCAGGCCGAACGGCAATTGCATGCGGCCTTGCTGGCGCAGCCGCGACGTCCGGTAGATGCGAATGAGGTTTCTGCAATCGTTGATCCCGATGCGCGGGAAAACTGGCAGTTTGTATTGGCCTTCCGCGAGTTGCTGCTGAGTCATCCTACGCTCGAAGCGGCCTATCTGGCGCTGATGCGCGGCGGGGCCGTCGCGTTGCCGCCGCTGTTCGTCAGCCAGTTGACGCACGTTATCCTGCGCAATGCGCTCAACGGTTGTGACGATCCGTTCGTTTTGCGCGCCGGTGAATTGTTCTTCCGGCCTCAGCGCGTCACGGCCAATCAAGGGTCCCTGCTGGCAGTCGATGAGGAATGGATCGGAGGCGAGAATCCGGTACCCACGACGCCGTTATTGGCGCTGCTTGAAATTCCAGAAGAAACTCAGATCGACATCCTCGATGAGGAAAACACCGGCGATTATTGGCAGCGCAGCGACATGTTCGACATGGGACTCGATCTTTCCGCGGGCGGGCGGGGTACGCTGGCTGTTGCTGAAGTCATGAGACGCTGGATCGCGCATCTGCTCGCGATCGACGTGATAATTGAGCCGCTCGCTGAGCTGCGCGACGCCACGCTGACCTGGTATGTCGGTCTCGATTCTGAGGCAACGGCAATCGGCAACCGGCTCTGGAATGGCGAGGAACTCGACGACCAGACTGCTGGCCGGGTGGCAGGACTTTTCCGGCTGACTTTTTCGGATGACATCGCCGTCAGCCATGGTTTGGAGAATGAACCGATTTATCTCATCATGGCGACGACGCCGGAGAGAATATTGCGCATGAAACCGCAAAACCTGATCACGGGTTTGCCGATTAAGCACTTGGAGGCGACCAGTTGAGTCCTGCCGCGGTTCCGCTGTTGAGCATTCCTGTCGGAGTGGTGGTGGAGCGCCGCAAGGCAGCGTCCCAATGGACCGATTTTATTTGGCGGGCGGTCGGGGTGCTGCCCGGTGAGCCGGACATGGAAGCCTGGACGGTGCTGCGCGAACAGGATGATGTCACGCTGTTCTATGTCGGGTCCGCCTTGGTTGACCTCTACCGTTCGGAAACCGAGCGCTATCGTGAAAATCTTGCCTCCGGTACCCCCAGCATCTGGGTGGTGATGAGCCCGTCCGAAGGGGCGTGGCCCTATGCGGTAACCGCCGCTACGGCTGACGCTGCCGAAGGCGAGAGTTTTACCGAAGCGGCGACCAACCTTGTCGAGCCGGTGCCGATGCCGGAGATCATTCGCGATGCGATTGACCGCTTTATCGCCGGACACCACGTTGAACGAGAGGAGTTTTTCAAGCGAAGGCGCGGCCGCGCTGATCCTGAGGCGCTTGCGAGACGCCTGCAGAAAGGTCGGACGAATGAGTGACGAGGACTTTCTCAGCCGATGGTCGCACCGCAAGCGTCTTGCGGAGGCTTCGCCTGAATTCTTGTCTCCGTTGCCGGTTCCCGCTTCACCGGGACAAGGAGATCAGGGGGCTGCCGTAAATTCTGAAGCGGGCAAACCTGTCGACGGGCCTGACCTTTCGGCGCTGCCGCCGCTGGATGCGATTACAGCGGCAACCAATGTCACGGCATTCCTGCGCAAAGGAGTTCCGCTCGCGCTGACTCGTGAAGCGCTCCGCCGTGCATGGCTTGCAGATCCCGCGATCCGCGATTTCGTCGGGCTTGCCGAGAACGCCTGGGATTTCAATGATCCAAATGCGATGCCGGGATTTGGGCCACTCGATTACACCCCGGAGCAGGTGCGTGACTTGGTTGCGAGGATCGTCAGTGAGCGGAAGCCGGTGGCTGGGGGCGATGCGAATTCTGTTACGCCGCAGCTACAGCAAGACGTCGTCAGTCCAGCCGATCCGCTGCCGGAGAGTTCTCCTGACCGCGAGACAGCGGCCGATGCACCGGAGACAACTATCGACCAGATCAAAAGAGATGGAGGGGTGACGGGAACCGGCACCACAACGCCGCGAAGTTTAGTTGTTGGCGAGCAGGCTCATTGTTCCGTTGTGCGTCGCACTCATGGAAGTGCGTTGCCGCAATAGCTGCGGCAAAGAACATAGCCTCACCCTATAAGCTTTCCATTGACGGCCACTATCTCGCGGGCCTAGCTTTGAAGCATTCCAAAGTGAAAGGCGCATATGGCGCTCACTTGAGGAAAATGAATATGCGCGATTCTGGATTAGATCGGGCAATTCAACTGGCGGGAGGCGTCGCCGAGCTCGCCCGCAGAATAGGCATACGCCAACCCTCAGTATCGAACTGGAGTCGGGTTCCTGCCGAACGTGTGACTGCGGTTGAAGCCGTAACCGGCCTATCGCGCGTACATCTTCGTCCCGATCTTTATAGCGAGTTAGCCGTGACTGATCAGGTCCACGACATTGATGTGGGCCGTGCCCAGGAATATGCGCTGCTCGCCACGCTGTTGTCACAGGCTCCCTCGGCGAAATTGATCACACAGATCGCCAAGCTGCGCGGCGATGCGAGCCCGCTTGGAACGGCTCATGCCCATCTTGGAGATGCTGCAGCGAGGGCCGATCCTGCCGCTGTCGACCGCGAATACTTTGATCTCTTCGTCGGTCTTGGGCGTGGCGAATTGATGCCGTATGCCTCGTTCTATTTGACTGGATTTCTCAATGAACGGCCGCTGTCGCATCTGCGACAGGATTTGGCTGCGCTTGGTATCGAGCGTGTCGAGAACAATTTCGAGCCGGAAGATCATGCGGCGACACTCTGCGAGATCATGGCGGGATTGGCCGGCGGACGTTTCCCCGCGTCCGAGGCTGCCCAGCGTGAGATGTTCGAAAAGCATTTGGCGCCATGGATGGGCCGTCTGTTCACTGACATGGAGAATGCAGCGGCTGCGGATTTCTATCGATCGGTCGGCTCGCTCGGCCGGCTCTTTCTTCAGATTGAAGCGGAGGCCTTCATGCTCGCCGATTGAGCGGGCAGTCGAACGGCCCCAATGGAGGACGTGCGATGAAAGAGGACGACAAAGCTGCCGTAGGCCGCCGCAGTTTTCTGCGTGGAGTCGGCATCGGCGCGCTCGGTGCCGGAGCGGCTGTCGTATCGCCGCTGATGCCTGAGGCAAAAGCTGACAGCGAGACGAACGATGAGAAGCGCAAGGCGCGCTACAACCCCAATTCGCCCGACATCAAAGCGTATTACCGCGTGAATCGTTACCCCAAATAGCGGGAGGCGGCCGTGCTGATCAAAAGAACCCAACGACAAAACTCGCAGGCAATGCGTCAAGGTTCGGCGGCGGGCACGTTGGCCGATCGAGGACAAGGTTTCGATCGCCGGACGTTTCTGCGCCGGTCTGGCCTGGCCGCAGGTGGCTTGGCTGCCTTGAGCACGTTATCACCCGGAAGTGTCCGCAAGGCCGAAGCGGCAGCGGCAGGACCGCTGACTTCGGGTGCAACCGTTCGCAAGAGTATATGCACCCATTGTGCCGTCGGTTGTACCGTGACCGCAGAAGTGCTGAACGGCGTCTGGATTGGCCAAGAGCCGAGTTGGGATTCTCCGATCAATCGCGGTTCGCATTGCGCCAAGGGCGCGTCCGTGCGCGAACTGGTTCACAGCGATCGCCGCCTTCGCTATCCGATGAAGCTTGTCAACGGACAATGGACGCGCCTCTCCTGGGATGTCGCGATTGACGAGATCGGCGACAAGCTGATGCAGATTCGCGCGAAGTCCGGCGCGGAGTCGGTCTATTGGCTCGGCTCAGCCAAGATGACGAACGAAGCTTCGTATCTATTCCGAAAGCTCGGTGCCTATTGGGGTACCAATAACACCGACCACCAGGCGCGCATTTGCCATTCGACGACGGTGACCGGCGTAGCAAATACCTGGGGCTACGGCGCGATGACGAACAGCTTCAACGACATTCGTAATGCCAAGACCCAGATCATCATGGGCGGCAATCCGGCCGAAGCTCACCCGGTCTCGCTGCAGCATTTGCTCGAAGGTGCCGAACTCAACAAGGCCAATCTTGTCGTCATTGATCCACGTCTGACGCGCACCGCCGCGCATGCGACCGAATATGTGCGGCTGCGGCCGGGCACCGACATTCCGGTGCTGTACGGCATGATGTGGCACATCCTGAAGAATGGCTGGGAGGACAAGGAATTCATCGAGCAACGCGTCTACGGCTTTGATGATATCCGCAGAGAAGTCGAGAAGTGGCCACCGGACGAGGTCGAGCGCGTGAGCGGCGTGCCCGGTGCGCAACTCGAGCGAGTCGCGAAAATGTTCGCGACCGAGAAGCCGGCGACGCTGATCTGGTGCATGGGCCAGACGCAGCACACGGTCGGCACAGCGAACGTCCGTGCGAGCTGCATCGCGCTTTTGATGACCGGAAATGTCGGCAAATCCGGCACTGGCGCCAATATCTTCCGCGGTCATGACAACGTGCAGGGCGCGACCGACGTCGGCCTCGATGTCGTGACGCTGCCGTTCTATTACGGCCTCGCGGAAGGCGCCTGGAAGCATTGGTCCCGAGTCTGGGAGACGGATTTCGAGTGGTTCAAGTCGCGCTTTGACGATCCGAAGATGATGAATATTCCCGGCATTCCGCTGACGCGCTGGTTCGACGCTGTGCTTCTGCCGCAGAGCGATGTGGCCCAGAAGGACAATGTGCGGGCTATGTTCGTGCAAGGTCATGCCAGCAACAGCATCACCCGCATTCCGGAATCGATGAAGGGGCTGAAAGCGCTCGAGTTGCTGGTGGTTGCGGATCCTCACCCAACCACCTGGGCTTCGCTATCGGTGCAGGCGGGCCGCAAGGACAACGTCTATCTGCTGCCGATCTGCACGCAGTTCGAAGCAACGGGTTCGCGCGTCGCATCCAATCGCTCGCTGCAATGGGGCGAGCAGATCGTGAAGCCGATTTTCGAATCGAAGGACGATCTCGAACTGATGTATCTGGTGGCGCGCAAGCTCGGCTTCGCGGACAAGATGTTCAAGAACATCAAGGTCGAGAACAATCTGCCGGAGGCGGAAGATCTTCTTCGCGAGATCAACCGCGGCAGTTGGTCGACCGGCTATTGCGGTCAGTCGCCGGAGCGGCTCAAGGCGCATATGAAGAACCAGGACAAATTCGACCTGGTGACGATGCGTGCGCCGAAAGATCTGCCGGAGATCGGCGGTGATTATTATGGGCTGCCGTGGCCATGCTGGGGCTCGCCGGAGGTCCGGCATCCGGGCACGCCGCTGCTCTACAACACCAATCTCGCCGTGATGGACGGCGGCGGCTGCTTCCGTCCGCGGTTCGGATTGGAGCGCGAGGAAAAGCTGCCCGATGGCACGACCCGCAAGGTCAGCCTGTTGGCCAATGGCTCCTACTCGAAGGATTCGGAGATCAAGGACGGCTATCCGGAATTTACACTGGCCAGCCTCAAGAAGCTGGGCTGGGACAAGGACCTGACTGACGCCGAAATGGCGGTGATCAACAAGGTCAGCCCGGCTAACCCGGACACGGTATCGTGGTCGACGGATTTATCTGGCGGCATCCAGCGCGTGGCGCTGAAGCACAACTGTGTGCCATACGGCAACGGCAAGGCGCGGATGAACGCGTTCGGTTTACCGGATCCGATCCCGGTGCATCGCGAGCCGATTTATACGCCGCGCGCCGAACTTGTGGCGAAGTATCCGACTTTGCCGGATGCCAAGCAGTTCCGTCTACCCAATATCGGTTTCTCGGTGCAGAAGGCGGCGGTGGACAAAGGCATTGCGAAGCAATTCCCGCTGATCCTGTCTTCCGGCCGGCTTGTCGAATACGAGGGCGGTGGCGAGGAGACGCGAACCAACCCATGGCTCGCCGAACTGCAGCAAGACATGTTCATCGAGATCAACACGACGGATGCCGCTGACCGCGGCATCAAGGACGGCGGCTGGGTCTGGGTGACCGGTGCGGAAAATGGTTCGAAAGCACGGATGAAGGCGCTGGTAACCCCGCGGGTCGGCAAAGGTGTTGCCTGGATGCCGTTCCATTTCGGCGGGTGGTTCGAAGGTAACGATCTGCGCGGCAACTACCCGAAGGGCACCGATCCGATCGTGCTCGGCGAAAGCGCCAATACGATCACAACCTACGGATACGATCCCGCGACCGGTATGCAGGAGCCGAAAGTCACTCTTTGTCAGATCGTCGCGGCATAAGGAGCAGCAGTCATGGCCCGGATGAAGTTTCTCTGTGACGCGGATCGCTGCATCGAGTGCAATGCCTGCGTCACCGCCTGCAAGAACGAGCACGAAGTGCCGTGGGGGATCAACCGCCGACGCGTGGTGACCATCAATGATGGCAAGCCTGGAGAGCGGTCGATTTCGATGGCGTGCATGCATTGCACGGACGCGCCGTGTGCGGCTGTCTGCCCCGTCAATTGTTTCTACACCACAGCCGATGCCGTCGTGTTGCACTCCAAGGATCTCTGCATCGGCTGCGGCTATTGTTTCTACGCGTGCCCGTTCGGTGCACCGCAGTATCCGAAGCTTGGAAATTTCGGTTCACGCGGCAAAATGGACAAGTGCACGTTCTGCGCTGGCGGCCCTGAGGCTGACGGTAGCAAGGAAGAATATGAGAAGTACGGCGCCAATCGCCTCGCTGAAGGCAAACTGCCGCTATGCGCTGAGATGTGTTCGACCAAATCACTTCTGGCCGGCGATGGCGAGATCATTGCCCAGATCTACAAGGAAAGAGTGACGAAGCGCGGCTACGGCTCGGGCGCATGGGGCTGGAAGACAGCCTATCGGGAGACCATCGCCTCGTAACTCATAAGGTCGAAATGGCTGCATGGGCACGCAGCCGACGGAAATCGAGGGAGAACGCTCATGGCGTCTTTTGCAAGGTATCTCCGTTTTGTAGCTGGCGTCGCAGCTTTCTTCCTCATGATTGCACTATCCGTTCCGGCGGCTGCCCAGCAATCTCCACAGGTTGATCCGACTGCCCGCGCGGTTCATGAGCAGCAACTGTTGAAGGAATTCGATCGTATTCAAGGGCGTGTCACTATCCCGGACACGCGGTCAGGTGTTCTGGAGCAACCGGCTGGCCGCGATTGGCGATATTTTCGTAACGTGACGCTGCGCTGGATTGGTGGAATTGCAATTCTTGGAATGCTTGCCGTCCTCGTCATCTTCTATTTGATGCGCGGCATGGTCCGTATCGCAGGTGGGCGTTCCGGGCGAACCATTGTTCGTTTCTCGGGGTTTGAGCGGTTCGTACACTGGATGACTGCGACCTGCTTTATCATTCTGGCCATTTCAGGTTTGAACATCACCTTCGGGCGGCCGCTGTTGCTGCCGCTGATCGGACACGATGCATTCTCCGCATGGTCGCAGTGGGCGAAGTACGCCCACAATTATCTGAGTTTCCCCTTCACCATCGGTGTTATCCTCATTTTCCTGATGTGGATTGGCGGCAATATTCCCAACAAGGTTGATGTTGAGTGGCTCAAGGCGGGCGGCGGCATTGTTGGCGACAGTCATCCGCCGGCCTATCGATTTAATGCCGGGCAGAAGGCAGTTTACTGGATCGTTGTGATCGGGGGCGGCGCAGTCGCCGTCACCGGCTATCAGTTGATGTTTCCGTTCTATGTCACCAACATCGAAGGAATGCAGCTTGCGCAGATCGTCCACGCTGTTGTGGGCGTGCTGTTCATCGCCGTCATGCTAGCGCATATCTACATCGGCACCATCGGAATGGAGGGTGCATTCGAAGCAATGGGCGAGGGAACGGTTGATCTGAATTGGGCGAAAGAACACCACAGCCTATGGCTTGAGGAGGAGCGCGCGCGAATGGACGCTAATAAAACGCACCATCAGCCGTCATCAACACCGGCGGAATAATGGCACGGAGACAGACGCAGAACTTTAGACGATTTGGGCTTTTTTGGAGGATACTTCATGAAAGTTTTTTTGCTGGCATGTAGTTGTGCTGTCGTGATCGCACTTGTGGCGGTCGGAGGCTTGAGTATCGTTCAGGAGCCTGTCAGCGTCGCCTTCTCAACATCAGCCGTGCGTCTTTAGCGCCATCGCTGTATTGCCTCTGGGGACTTAATCAAGGGTAGGGGGACGGTGAGGGCGTGTCTGACGGGCTCGGTTGCACAAGCTGACCCGGAGTAGCCAAAGCTCTCGTCCACTGTCGACGTCGATGTCACAAAAGCTGCCGGTTCGCTTCCGCCCCAATTTTGAAGTGCAACCGCACAGATGTCGAATGTCGGTAAATGTCGCTATGCGAACATAGCATCAGCTGACAAGCTTTCTTCGAAAAGCTATCCAGTTGCTCTGGCCGATAAGGAGCCAAGTTTATCGGCTCTAGAATATTGATTCTGGCCCAGAGCAGCCGTTTCAACGGCCATATGTTTTCATCGTGGCAGGCGCGTTTTTTTCGGGTAACGCGTTTCATGCAAACACTTATTCGTCGCAAATGGGGTTAGCTAAAACTACGGGAAAAGTATTTCTCCGATAGATATCGGAATGATTCCATGTAACTTCTATCGAGAGATTCTCTCTCTGATCGTAACGCTGGTCTTCTTGGCGATAGTTCGAATTTATTGGCTTTAAATGTCTTTTTGCGGGCCCGTATAGGACGGCTTCGCTGGGAGTTTAAAATGAAGTTTTACCGTGGGTTGGCCCTCGTGACGATTTTCTGCGGTAGCACTGCTATCGCAACTGCTCAAACTCTCCCATCGTACATGGCCCCAATTTCGGGTCGCGTGACATCGACGGATGCCGAAACGGCTACCAAAAATGTGCTGGCGCTCAACACCACCATGTTCGAACTCTATGGTGACGCCGCGAAGGTTTTTCAGGCCAACATTCTCGCTAAGCACCCAGTGATCCTCGGACTGTTTTCGGGGGCCGGCGGCCGGTTTACGCTTTATCGGCCGGGTCAGCCGCCGCTGGACGCGCCGTCGGTGCCAATGGTCTATCAATTGCTGAAATCGGTCGGCCATAGCACGATGGCACTGGCCGAGGTGGTTGGGCCGTATGTCGACAATCCTGACAACAAATCGTGGCGCGGAGCATTGCTGGCATACCGCAGCCGGATGCAGTCTGCGCTCGATGGTCTGGATGCAACGGACATGCCCGCCGATTGGCGCGACAACAACCGTGTCATTCTCCAGAACAATATCGCTTTCATGGATGATTGCGCCGCGAAGGGCGTCATAAATTTCTCGGCACTCGAAGCCTTCAGCAAGAAGCAGGGGCCTTATCTGGCCAAGAACGTCGCTTGGGCTGCTCAAACTCAGGTCAAGCACTGGATGACGGTTCTTGCCGACTGGAAGGCCATGCTCGGCGCTGATTGGGACAAGGTGTATGCAGCCAGCAATACGATTTATGTCGCCCGCCAGAACAACGTGCTGTTCAGCGTGCTGGCGCAATTCTTTCCGCCCGAAGCCGTCAACGATCGTCTGCTCCTGATTGAGACGGTCTCCTTCACCACGACGCAGACTGACATGCTGGATTCGCTGACGCGCATCATAGCGGACCGCTCGGTGGGCTCATTGTTCTTCGGTAACTATCACTTGATGGACTACGAGCTGATGGGAGGCGATGCGCGCACCGCAATCATTGCGGAAACGGAAAAGCGTGGGATGAAGCCTTTCCTGCCGCCTGCAGTGCCGTTCGGCTCACACCAATGGCCGACGCTGATCACGCCCGGGCCGGGACCTGCATCTATCGCGGATTTGAAATAACGGATGGACGCATGCGACCGCAGCGCGATTTTGGGAGGTCGATCGTTCGGGTGGCCGGCTTCATCGCCGGAGTGACATTTTTGCTCGTTGCATACCTGCCTTCAATCGCAGGCGCGCAGGATGCGATCGACAGCGTCACCGGCTTTCCGCGCGAACCCATCCCGGTTGTGCACTGGCCCGCGGGGAAAAAGGTTGCTGTCAGCTTTGCTCTGTTCGTCGAGGAATTCGGCTTCGGCCAGGGTCCGGTTTTTCGGCCCGATCTCGCGAGCCGTAACCCCGACCTCGTGAATGAGGCCTTTCGGCAATATGCGATCGACTATGGCATCGCCCGAGTCGGCCGAACGTTCAAGGATCTCGGTGTCCCACTCACCATCGTGCTGAATGCGGAGTTCGTCGGCGCGCATCCTTCGGTATGGAAAGAACTTCGCGCCTCACAGCCGAACGCGCCGATCGTGGCTCACGGCATGAATAACACCAGTCATATGCTGCCGCTCGGTCGCGGGCTTGCCGAGCAGAAAGCCTATATCCACCAAACCCTCGACCTGATCGCGAACACCACGGGAGTCAGACCCGTCGGTTGGTCATCTCCGAGCGTATATTCCAACGCCGATACAATGCAGGCGACTGCCGCAGAAGGAATTTCATATACGCTCGATCAAATGGATTCCGATGTCATTTCGCGACTAAAGACTCCGAGTGGTCCTTTGATGCTGTTGCCGTATCCGGTTGTCACCGTTGACATGGGGCAATTTCTGGCGCGCGCGAAGTCTCCGGTGGAGATCGAACAGCTTTGGCTCGATTATGTGCTTGAGCTTGCACGCGAGGGACGTACCGATCCTGCCCGTCCGGCGACGGCCGTCGTGATCGGTATCCATCCTTTCGTCGTCGGTACCCCTGACGGCGCAGCCATGATGCGGCGCGTTCTTACACGCCTCAAGGAAAACGACACGGTCTGGCTGACCGATACGAACGCGATCCTGACTGCGATGGCGCAGCAGCCAGCAGATGCGCATAAGTAAGGCGCTCCGTGAGAACGGCTCAAGGGTGAAAAGATGACGCTGTCGCGGCGCGAGTTCGTAAAATGGGTCACGGCGAACGGCATTGCACTTAGCCTCTCGACACTGGGGTATGCCCGGGAAGCTGATTTTGCCTCGCATGAAACATTGCCCGGACGCCAGAACTGGAATCCGGCCGCGAACGGGTTGGGTCGCGTGGACGGCTTCGCGAAGGTGACGGGTGCGAAGCTCTATGCATCTGACTTCCGTGCGTCCGATCTTCCCGGCTGGCCCAAGACAACAGCCCATGCGCTGCTCATCAGGGCGCCAGATGCCACCCATGTTTATACCGGCATGGATCTCGCGCGTCTGACCGGCGCGATGAAGCCTACGGTGGTCGTCACCGCGCAGGATCTTGAGAAAATAGGGGCTCGCGTTCCTGAATTCTACGCAGGCGATCTGTTCTGCCCGATTGGCAAGACGCCGCTCTATCTCGGTCAGCCCGTGGCACTTCTCCTGTTTGAAGCATTTGATGCATTCGACCAGGCGAGGCTTGCGCTGCGCGACGGCACATTCGTTCAGTTCGCTGAGGAAACAGGTCCGGTCGGAGCGCCCGACTATGGCGCATTCCGCTTCACGCGCGTTGCGGGCGCAACGCCGGATGCTCCTGACGTCTATTCGCCGTTGCAAGCAGGCTGGGTAATGCCACGCCGGGTCCAGAATTCGGCGCTGCCGGTCTGGTCGTCGGCTGCTCAACCTCGAACGGCTTACGCAAAGGCGGCGATGCTGGGAGAAAAAATCCGCGCCGAGCTTGCAGCTAAAAATCCTGACATGCTCGTGCTGGACCGGGAATTCGAGACGCAATCGGTCGACCCCATGTTCCTTGAGCCCGAATCCGGGCTCGCCTGGTACGACTTGGCCAACAGTAAACTCGAACTCTTGCTCGGTGTGCAATCGCCCTATGAGGCGACCGAGTCGATTGCCCATTTGCTGGGGAAAGCGCGCGCCCCTTTCAAACCGGCTCGCATCAACGCGCAGTTCGCTCATATTGGCGGCGGGTTTGGAGGGCGGGATCATACACCTTTTATTCTCTACGTCGCTCTTGCGGCGATGTTCCTTCCGAACCGGCCGATCCGGCTTGCGCATGATCGCTATCAGCAATTTCAGGCAGGGATTAAACGTCATCCCTTCAAAATGCGGTCCCGGATCGGCATTGATCGCGCGAGTGGCAAGATCACGGCATTCGCAGCTGACCATGTGCTGGACGGAGGAGGGCTCGCCAATTTTTCGGCCAATGTCGCGACAGTTGCAGCCACGGCCGCAATCGGCATCTACGATGTTCCCAAAGTCGATGTCACGACGGTTGCGCGGCACAGCCGAGGGGTGACTGCCGGATCGATGCGCGGCTATGGCACGTTGCAAACGATGACGGCGCTCGAGGTGTTGATCGATGAGGCCGCGACAGCGCTGCCGCTTGATCCGATTGAATTCAGGCGACGCAATGCGCTCAAGCCGAACGGCCGGACTATGACGGGAAATCCGTATAGCGTCTCGGTGCGCACCACGGAAATTCTGGACAAGCTTGAAAAGCATCCGATCTGCCGAGATCGAACGCAAGAAAAAGCCAGAACACAGAGGGATGGTACACTTGTCGGTACCGGGGTTGCCTGTGTTACCAAGGACTACGGCGCCGGCGCGGACTGTTCGCTGGGGCGCGTGGAAATCGACCGGGATGGCCGGATTGCGATCTATTGCGACCATGTCGAGATGGGAAATGGTATCGGCACTGCGCTGGCCAACCGCGTGGCGGTCCATCTCGGTGGGATCGCGGATGAGGTCGCGGTCGCGCGCGTTGATACTTACGCAGCACTCGAACTCGTAACTTCTGGCGATGCCTATACTATGGACCAGAAGACGCAGGATATCGCAGCGAAGAATCCGCGCTGGGTGCCTGCCATCAGCTCTCCGACGAGCGCCTCCATTGGCGCGCATGTGGGGACGCATTCTGCGGCCGAGGCTGCTCGCGTGATCTTTCGTTTCGGCTTGTGGCCCGCGGCGCTCGCTATGTGGAATATCGCTCCAAACGATGCGAGAGCGAAAGACTGGTCCAAAGCAAGCTGGAAAGATGGGCAACTCGTGATGCCGGGCGTGCGGCCGCTGGCGTTACCGTCGCTCGCCGCCGCTGCGCATGCGCGCAACCTCGTGACCGGTGCTATCGCACACAGTTTTTCACGATGGGCATGGTCACATGCACGTTTCCCGGTATCGGGCGAGCAGTGGGCTGGCGACATAGATGCCCTGGCGATCCGCAAGGGTAATGGGCGGTTTCAGCGGCTCAATCGTAACCATGTCAAATTTCCGCCGACCGACAACAACCGGATCGGCACGGTCTATACCTCGATGTGCGGAACGCTTGTCCGTGTGGAAATCAAGCGCGCGACGGGAGTGCTGCGTATCGCGAAAGCCTATAGCGTTTTCGAGTGCGGGCAGGCGTTGGTGCCGGAAGTCGTGCTGGGACAATCGCAGGGCGGCTTTGCGATGGGCGTGGGTTATGCATTGCTTGAAACATTGCCTCCATACGAAGGTGGCCCGGGCAATGGTCAATGGAATCTCGGCCAGTATCTTGTGGCGCGTGGATCGGATTTGCCGCTGCATGATCTCGAGATCGAAATGCTGCCACCGTTGACGCCGGACGAACCTCCCAAAGGCATGGCGGAGGTCGTCATGATCCCCGTCGTTCCCGCGATTCTGAACGCCATCTTTGACGCTACCGGGCATCGATTCCAATCCTTGCCGGTTACCCAAAGCGTCCTCAAGGGAGCGCTTACATGATGATGCTCGCCGTGACGATCAACGGGCATGCTCATGGCCCGACAGAGGTGCGCGACGATCTCACCATGAATGATTTCTTGCGTGAGCATCTTGGGATGACTGGTACCAAGTTCGGTTGCGGCGCTGCGCAATGCCTGAGTTGCGCGGTGATCGTCGACGATCCGGACGGGACGAGTTACACGCGCCCGACCTGTATCGTCGCTGCCACCGAATTCAACGGCAAGGCAATCCGCACTGTCGAAGGCCACGCAAAAGATGGGCAACTTTCGTCTCTGCAAAAATCCTTCGTCGAGCATTTCGCATTTCAATGTGGCTATTGCACCGCAGGATTTCTCAATGAAGGACAGGTGCTGCTGGAGCGTCTTGCAAAGGCGCCTGTCCCTCGCGCGGAGCTTGAAAACACGATTGCCGAGGCATTCGACGGGCATCTTTGCCGCTGCACCGGTTACATCAAGTACCACCAGGCCGTGCGAGATGTGGTTCTGGCTGAAGCGCACCGCTATCTCAAATAACGGCTGACGGAGCGAATGAGATGACGGCCGGGATAAGAACGTACGCTTTAGCGCTTGCTGTTTTGATGACGTATATGCTGGCGGCCTATGCCGTTGTCCCGACTCCATCGAACGAGCTTGCTTCTCCGGAAAGCTTTTCCTCGATCCCGGATCAACCGGCGCGCTCGGCAGCAATATTTACGGAGCTTGGCAAGGTTCTCACGAGTCCCCGCTGCGTCAATTGTCATCCTGCCGGCGATCGACCCCATCAGGGCGATCTGGGCCGTCCTCATCAGCCTCCGGTCGAACGAGGAGCCGATGGTCTGGGAGCCGCGGCGATGCGGTGTCCGATCTGTCATCAGAAAGCGAATTTCGAGCCGGGCCGTGTGCCGGGCCATCCGGAGTGGCATCTAGCGCCGCGTGAAATGGCGTGGGAAGGCAAGACGATCGGTGAGATCTGCGTCCAGATCAAGGATCCAGCACGCAACGGTGGCCTGAAGCTGGAAGATCTTATCCATCACATCGGGGAAGATACTCTGGTTGGCTGGGCTTGGGCTCCGGGCTTCGGTCGTACGCCTGCTCCAGGGACACAGAAGGAAGCGCGTGCGCTCGTCGAGGCATGGATCGGGACCGGCGCGGTTTGCCCGTGAAGTCGAGGGTCGTAGCGTAGTTCGCGGCATGCGGAATCGACGATCTCACGGCTTTATGCTTGATCGCGAGACGGGGCGCTTTGCAGCGGAAAGATTTCCAACCAGAAGAGCAGGTGATGTTGATGTGACATCCTACTGCGGTTGAGCGTCTAACTCCTGCTTAAGAACATCGATCAGTTCTTGATTGGTTGTCTCAATGCGAAGATATCCGTTCCAAGTTACCGGGCCGACTTTGGCTTGATTTGTCGTGAGATTGTTTCGGAGGACCGAGAATTGCTCTCTGTGGCGAGGCGGAATGAGCAGTTCCATCTTAAAAACCTCCACGGCTATGACTCTCGGATGAAAAAGGAAACCGAGATTTGGGCTGCTGCAATCGCTGACGTCCGCTTTACCGAGACAACTCATACGAAGATTCGCCATTTCGAATCGCTAGCTGCCATACCAAATGGGATTTCTGGCCAGAGTATGTCACTCATTTAAGGTTGGGATTCGAAGGGCAGGCGAGGAGCGAGAGGCACAGTTAAATCGCCGGGGCGAAAACGATGTCGTTATTGCCCCTAAGACGGTGATCTGAAGTGCTATGATGGTGACAGTCTTGGCTGCGAGCGTCTATTCTAGGATCATTCGAGGTCCATTCGCTCACTCTAATTTATGAGCTTAGGCATCCGCCTAAAGCGGCACGTCCTTGTCGTCGAGCAGGATGCGTTCTGCGGCGCCGTTGAGGTCGTCATATTGCCCGTTGCGGAGCGCCCACATGAAGGCGCCGAGACCGGCGAGACCGAGCAGCAGTGCGACGGGAACGAGAAACAGGAAATTGTCCATCACGCATGCTCCATGATAGTTGGAGAGATGTGCGTTACATATCCCGGATAGCAATCCGCGCCTGGATCAGAACCTCGCCGTCCTTGTTGACGTCGTTCGCCACCGTCAGTGCGGATGCCTCCGGCGGAGGTGCAACACATCATCGGCTTCTCCAACGCCCCCTTCACGATGAATACTGGCGCGAAGGGCTTTCACGACCCGGCGGCGCAGCGCCGCTGAGTAATTCAGGTCAGGTCGCCTTCGCGGCAACCGGAGCAGCTTTCATCGCTTCATAAGCATGCCAGGTGCCATGCCCAAGCACCGGGAACACAACGATCAAGCCGAGCAGGCCGGTGGCGAGGGACAGCAGGAACAGTCCCAGTACAATCGCGCCCCAGGTTAGCATGACTGGCAGGTTCTTGCCGACTAGCGCGAAGCTCGTGCCCATCGCGGTCAGCGCATCGACGCGTTGCTCGAGCTGCATTGGAATCGAGAAGGCGCTGATGGCGAAAGAGAAGGAGGCGAACAATGCACCTACGGCGCTGCCGACAATCAACATCGCCCATCCGATCGGCGTGGAGAATAGCATCGCGGCGACATGGTCGAGGCCGGGGAAGGGCAGCAGCCCGAAGAACAGTGCGTAGATGATGACGGCAGCGCGCATCCAGACCAGCATCAGCAGGCACAGCAGTACGCCTGTGAACAGGATTTGTGGCCCTGCAGCTGGGCGCACGAAGATCATCCGCGTCAGGCTAACAGGTTCGCCGTGCGCGATCTGCCGGCTCTTGGCGTAGGTGCCGATCGCGAGCAGCGGCCCCATCACCATGAATCCGGCGAGTGCCGGAAACAGGATGTAATCCCGGCCAAACAGGAACAGACCATCGATGATCGCTGCCGACAGGAGAAAGATCAGCATGCCATAGGCAATGCTCGGGCCGGGCACGGTGCGGAAATCCCGCCAGCCCTGCGCGAGCCATTTGAATGCGGTTGCGGACGGCAGATTGCGCGCCCAGCGGTTTTCGTGTGGCAGTGGCGGAACTACTGCCGGAATGACAACCATGTCAGCCCCCGTTTATTTCGGCGTGCAGGACGATTGCGCGGCGCTGAAAGAGCCGTGCGAGGCGTTACCGTTGCCAAGCCTCAGATGCGATACGCAATCCGGTTGCGATGTTATGGCTACATGCACGAAATGCCAGTTCGCGGCGGCAAAGATGAGAATGATTGCAGTTGCGATCACCCACATCGTCAGGCGGCCGCGGCGGCCAAGGGAAATGCCGGTGCTCATGGCTTCGGACTCCGCAGGTCGGTGATGTAAAGCGCAAGGATCTTGCGGTCGACGTCCGACAGCCGGCCTTCCCATGTCGGCATATGGCCTTGCCGCCCGCCCCAGACGGTGTTGGTGATCGACTGGGTGTCGCCGCCGTAAATCCAGAACGCATCGGTCAGGTCGGGCGCGCCGGCTTCATGGCTGCCCTTGGCGTCCTCGCCGTGACAAGCGACGCAATTCGCGGCGAAGACTTCCTTGCCGGCTGCGATCTTGTCAGCGGGAATGGTTTTGTCGCCGGGGTGGGAGAGGCTGCGGACGAACGCGACCACCTTGTCGATGTCAGGACGCTGCAGGATGCTGTCACGCCCAAAAGCGGGCATTTGCGAACTGCGGCTGTCCGGATGAGCGGAGTTGATACCGACGCGGATGGTCTGGGCGATCTCCTCCGGGCTTCCGCCCCACAACCACGATTGTGTGGTGAGGTTGGGGAAGCCCTTGTTGCCCCTGGCGTCGCGGCCGTGGCAGGCGGCGCAATTGTCGCCGAACAGGGCCCGGCCAGATTCTCGCACCACGTCCATCAGTTGCGGGTCTTTCTGGATATCCGCAAAGCTCTTGCTTTCGATTTGTTGTGTCCAGTGAGCGCGGTCGAGTGCGGCCTGTTTGACCGACTGGGTGACATCGGCGCGGACGTCGTCGCCGAGCAATCCCTTGGTGTAGGTGGTGCCGACCGGCCAGGTTGGCATCAGCACCCAGTATCCGAGGGAGAACAGCGCGGTCGCGAGCAGGAAGAAATAGATTACGCGCGGTACCGGTGTGTTCAGCTCGGTGATGCCGTTCCATTCGTGGCCGGTGGAAAGATGCCCGGTGTAGGGGTCGCGGATGAAATGGTCACCCATGGTCTAGTCCTTCGGAGTCTTGTCGTTGGCGGGACGGTCTTCCTTATCTTCGAGAATGGCGCGCCCAGCGCGATCGAACTTCTTCTTGTTCGAGGGCCAATAAACGTAGATGACGACGGCGGCCGAAAACGCCAGCAGGTAGAATAACCCGTACGATTTGGAGAGCCAGACGAGAACGTCGTGATCGAGGTTCATGGCGTTCCTCCTGCATCCGCGACCGGCTTCCCGGTGATATCGGTCAGACGGCCGAGAACTTGCAGATAGGCCACCAGCGCGTCCATTTCGGTCAACTGACTGGGTTTGCCATCGAAGGCGCGGACGTTGGTGTCCTTGCCATAGCGCTTGGTCACGCCGTCGGCGTCACTCGAATCCGGCGCAGCCTGCCCGTAGGCGTCGGCAGTGGCATTGGCGATCATGTCGTCGGTGTAGGGAACGCCGACAGCACGCTGCGCCTTCAAATGGTCGCCTAGATCGTCGGTCCGCAATTCAGTGCGCGACAGCCAGGCATAGGCCGGCATCACGGATTCCGGCACCACGTCGCGCGGGTTGTTGAGATGGATGACCTGCCATTCGTCGGAATACTTACCGCCGATCCGCGCGAGGTCGGGTCCGGTGCGCTTCGATCCCCACAGCATCGGGTGATCATATTTGGATTCAACTGCGAGCGAGTAATGGCCATAACGCTCCACCTCGTCGCGCAGGGTGCGGATCATCTGCGAGTGGCACGCATAGCAGCCCTCGCGGATGTAGATGTTGCGTCCTGCGAGTTCGAGCGGCGTATAGACGCGCATGTTCGGCGCGTCTTCCACCGTCTGGTGGATGGTGAATAGCGGCGCGATCTCGAACAGGCCGCCGACGCTGGCGACGGCGATGATCATCAGCACCAGGCCGATCGACTTGCGCTCGAGGCGATAGTGAAATCCAAACATCGACATCGGCTTTACTCCCCCGGCTGCAGCGCAGGCGCGCCTGCAAGCTCGGGATGGTCGGTAGCGGGTTCGGTCGCAATATGCGGCACGGCGCGGATGGTCATCCAGATATTGTAACAACCGATGACGGTGCCGATCAGGAACAGGAGGCCGCCGATCGCGCGGGCGATGTAATAGGGATGCATCGCGACGAGCGAGTCGACGAAGGAGTAGGCGAGTGTGCCGCTCTCGTTATAGGTCCGCCACATCAGGCCCTGAATGATGCCGGAATTCCACATCGCGAAGACGTAAGTAACGGTACCCGCCAGCGCGAGCCAGAAATGCGCCTCTACAAGACGGGCCGAATACATCGCTGGACGTTTCCACAGCCACGGCACGGAGGCATAAATTGCGCCGAAGGTAATCATCGCCACCCAGCCGAGCGCACCGGCATGGACATGGCCGATGGTCCAGTCGGTGTAATGCGACAGTGCATTGACCGGACGGATCGCCATGAACGAGCCTTCAAACGTGGTCAATCCGTAGAACACCGCTGCGACCATCATGAAGCGCAGCACGGCGTCGTCGCGGACCTTGTGCCATGCGCCGTTGAGCGTCATCAGCGCGTTGCCTGCGGACACCCAGGACGGAATCAGAAGCATCAGCGAGAAGGTCATGCCGAGCGACTGCACCCATTGGGGCAGAGCCGTGTAGTGCAGATGGTGCGAGCCTGCCCACATGTAGAAGAAGGTAATGCCCCAGAAGCTGATGATCGACATCCGGTAGGAGTAGATAGGCCGCTCGGCGCGCTTGGGCATATAGTAGTACATCATGCCAAGAAAGCCGGACGTGAGGAAGAAGGCGACGGCGTTGTGGCCGTACCACCACTGGGTCATCGCATCCTGCACGCCAGAGAACAGAGAGTAGCTTTTCACGCCCGCCCACGACACCGGGACTGCCAGGTTGTTGACGATGTGCAGCATCGCCACGACCAGGATGAAGGCGAGGTAATACCAGTTGGCGACGTAGATGTGTGGTTCCTTGCGATGCGCCAGTGTGCGCATGTAGAGGATGAAGTAGACCACCCACACCACGACGAGCCAGATATCGGCATACCATTCCGGCTCGGCATATTCCTTCGACTGCGTGATGCCCATCAGGTAGCCGGTCGCGGCGATGACGCAGAACAGGTTGTAGCCGAGAAGAACAAACCACGGGCTGAGCTGGCCGGGAAGGCGCGCACGGCAGGTGCGCTGCATCACATAGAACGATGTCGCGATCAGCGCGTTGCCGCCGAATCCGAAGATCACGCCGCTGGTGTGAACGGGGCGCAGGCGGCCAAAGCTCGACCATCCGGCATCGAAGGTAAGGTTGGGATTGACCAGAAGCCACGCCACCCAGTCGCCGACGAACATCGCGACCACGGCCCAGCCCATCGCGAGCAGAATGCCGACCTTGCTCGGGTCATCGTAATATTGGTTCAAGCGATCGGGAGAAGGTTCGGGAGAGTAGTATCCGGAGCCGACCCAGAAGATGCCAGCGAGTGCCGCGACCATCACCAGCGCGCCATGGACGCTGAACAGATCGGCTCGGCCTGCAATGGTCATCACCGCGCCGGCGATGAACATGATAAGCAGAATGACGAGGCCTGACTCGCGCTCGTCTTTGGTGAGTTGTTCGATCATTCGCATCGTTATCTGCCCCGCATCGGCGAATACCTGCTTGCCGCAGGCAAAGGATTCAAGGGTCGCGACGTTTTCGGAAGGAATCGAGCGCGACGTGCGCAACATATTCTAGAGCGTTTCAGCATGCCGTCATTCGGAATGATGAAAGAAGGTGATGACAATTTATCTGGCGTTGCGGCACGATTTTTGAGCTAACGCAAAATATACAGGAAGTTGAATAAAATTCGATCAGGCCGTTGCCTTATCGAGAGTATTACGCGCAGGCGCAGTTGATCTATTCCGCTGTGAATGCGGACTTCCCCGATTATTTCGGAGCGTATGTCTCGCCCAACCACAGTGATCGCCTGACTGGCCACCTTGGTGCGGCCTTCGCAGCAAATAGGGCAATCGCAGTACCCTCAATTAGGCTGGGCAACTCCTCGACACCTCTGAGAGTGGTTGTATAGACTATGAACCTGAGGAAGGCCCGGCACTAAATGGAGAGCGGGCATGGAGGAGTTTGACCGCGCAGATTGGAGGCCTGGCGAGTTCGGCTTGCAGCGAAACGTCGAGGCGCTCCGACTGATCTACGATACGGCACCAATCGGACTCGCATTCCTGTCGCCGGACTGTCGTTATCTGCAGATCAATCAGCGCCTTACAGAGATCTGCGGTATTTCAATCGAAGGGCACCTGGGTCGGACGGTGCGCGAATGCGTGCCAATGCTGGCGGATTCCATTGAAGGAATCGTGCGATCAATCGTGACAACCGGGAATCCGGTCACAGGTGTTGAGGTCAGTGGCCAACGTCCAGGGGAAAACGAGCATCGTACGTGGACCACGTACTGGCATCCGGTTCGAGGTCTTCAAGGCGACATTGTCGGAGTGAATGTCGCGGCCGAAGAGATTACCGGGCGCCAGCTAGCTGAGACGAAGCTACGCGAAAGAGAGCAGCAATTCTATTCACTGTCGAATTTAATCCCACAGCTCGTCTGGATGGCAGATGCAGCCGGTCATATCTTCTGGTTCAATAGCCGCTGGTATGAATACACTGGATTGCCCTCGATAGAAAGCGAGCCATATGATTGGCACAGCGTGCTTGATCCTGTCTCACGGACGAAAGCGGACTCGGGATGGCAGCAAGCTCTAAAAGAGGGCGTTCCATTAGAGTTGGAGCTCGGTCTGCGAGGCCGCGAAGGTGAGTGCCGTCCATTCCTCACTCGGGTAATCCCGCTGCGCGATGTATCCGGCGAGGTCTATCGCTGGATTGGTACTCATGTCGATATCAGCGAACAGAAGCGGCGAGAGGAGCACATCCGTTTTATCGCCCTTGAACTGTCACATCGCACAAAGAACCTTCTTGCGGTTGTGATAGCGGTGGCCAAGCAGACCGCACTCTATGCGAACGATATCCAACATTATCAAGAGTGCTTCGTAAGTCGGTTGGATGCCCTCTCTCATTGCCACGATCTGCTCGTGAGGGATAATTGGCAGGGTGCACCGCTTCATGATTTGGTGACCGCGCAAATGAAGCCGTTCAACGAGATCGACTCGGGGCGTATCAAAGCGTCTGGGCCGTTGGTGATTCTCCGACCCGATGCGGTGCAAAATCTCGGACTGGCGCTGCACGAACTGGCTACGAATGCGTCAAAGCATGGCGCGTTATCCAATACATCTGGAAATGTGCTGATTAACTGGCACGTTGATCCTCAGAATGGTCGCGTCCGTGTCTTGTGGTCTGAACAGGGTGGTCCCTCCGTGATACCTCCACGCAAGCATGGGTTCGGTCATGTGGTGATTGAGCAAGTCGTGCCGCGATCTCTGGATGGTCACAGTAAGTTGGAATTTCTGCCAACGGGCGTGAATTGGACGTTCGATTTCTCAAATCGAAACGAGTGATGCATCAGATTTCATTTGAGAAAATGGAATGGAAAAGGTAACCGTCTCCGTCCTACACGAATATGAGTTTCCCGTGTTGGCGATGCGCATTGGGATGCTTTAGCTTAAAAGCCAGGTTCGATTGAATAGTTGCAACTCCGATATCATTGCACGACGCGGGCTCTGAGTTTTGTATACTCCTGTTCAGAGATAGATCCCGTTGATTTGAGCCGATCGAGTTTTTCAATCTCATCGGCTGCACTGAATCCCACGAATTTGCGTAGCTCGTCCCGAGCTTCCTTGGCTTGAGCCTGCTCCCGCTCCGCCATGCTTCGTCCTTGCGTAAGGATGTATGCGAAGATGCCGATGTAAGGCAGTACGATCAGAAAAATAACCCAAAGTACTTTGCCAAGACCGGATACATCGTGGCGACGAAAAAGGTCTCTCGACACGGTTATAAGCAGCCAAAACCAAAGGATGAACATGAACACGGCAAAAACGTCTGCCACGAAATTGGTGAATGTGAAGCCGCCTTGAAACAGCATCTTCATCCTCTCTCTCGTTGGTGATGGTCATAATCGCCGAGATTTCGTTGCTTGCTCAGTCTCGTTCATGGTTTCAGCTTCGGCTAGACGAGAGTAACTTTTCCTGTTGCCAAGTCGTACACCCCGCCGACCACCCGAATTTTCTTCTTCGCAACCATGTCGGACAAGATGGGTGTCGCAGTCTGGAGGCGTTTGACGTTGTACTGTACGTTTGCAACGACGGCGCGTTGCTCAAGATTGTCGCCGGGCTTTTTCACGACTGGCTCAATGCCTGGCTTCATCGCTCTCGCGAGATCCGCGATGTGGCCGGGCAGCTTGTTGCCTTTCTGAAGTGCTGCGACTGTCGCATTGACGGCACCGCAACTGCTGTGGCCGAGCACCATGATGAGTTTGGTGCCAAGGACTGCGGCGCCAAACTCCAGACTTGCCAGACCCTCGGTTGTTACGAAATTGCCGGCGACGCGGACGACAAATAGATCGCCCGGCGACTGATCAAATGCGAGTTCGGGTGCGATGCGGGAATCGGCGCATCCCAATATTGCGGCGAATGGAGCCTGGCCGGAAGCACGGCTGGCACGGCCAGAGGAGAAGTCACGTTCGCGCGGCTGGTTCGCTACGTAACGTTCATTACCATCGACCAGAAGTTTCAGCGCCGCGTCTGGGGTGTCGGCCGCTCTGACAGGTTGAGCTTCGGCAATGTTGATGAAGGGTGTTGTTGCCAGCGCCGCGGCGCCCGTCTGTAGAAACGCACGGCGACTGATGCCGGAAGCCAAACAAGATCTGCACATGGCGTAAATCCTCCAGTTCTATCGAGTGACAAGTCTACGAAAAGAGAAGGAGAGAGACGTCGCCGTGTCTCAAAGGCTACTATGGATCAGAACTTGGGAGCAAGCGCCGGATTCTGGCGAGAGGATTTGATTAAAGGTGTCGGGACTATCTGCGTCGCTGACACGATTCCGAAGAGTATCGCTTCGTACGATTGAGATGACGTCAGTCAGATATTGAACCCGCGATGTTCACGCGCTCCGGCGAAAGTAGGGCAATATGCCCATTGGAATTTGTCGTCAGGGTATGAATGTAAAGTGGAGGCGCTATCAGCGGCTCCCATAACCGGTGATGGACCCGATACGACTTTCAAGAAGCTGCATGTCCACTTGGGTCGTTTTCGCTAAGAACTCGCGCATAGGTCCAGCCACCTTGCGCGGGACATATGTCGAAGCGAGCGGCAATATTTCGTTCGGTCCGGGCTTGGGCGCCAACGTTCTCATCGGCGGATCTCAGTGGACAATTGCCTTGCAACCTTTATCCGTTGAGCGGAGGTTGGAATCAACCTCGCGGCAGGCGTGACTCGTCTGACGCTGAGCCGTATGGGGAAGCCTTGAGAAAATCGGATGGTTGATCGAGTGAGCCTCACGCCGGCAAGCGGTGATCTATTTCGACGCCGCCGTTTTTGACAATGAAGTCGATGATCGTCTGGAGGCCTTCGTTTCGTGACAGATCGGTGAACCCAAACGGACGGCCGCGGCGCATCCGCTCGGCGTCCTTGCGCATGACATCGAGGTCAACGTTCACATGTGGAGCAAGATCGGACTTGTTGATCACAAGGAAATCCGAGCGCGTGATCCCGGGACCGCCTTTGCGGGGAATCTCCTCGCCCTGACACACTGAAATGACGTAGAGCGTCAGATCGGCGAGGTCCGGGGAGAATGTTGCGGCGAGATTGTCGCCGCCCGATTCAATAAAAATAATGTCGAGGTCCGGAAATTTTCGATTCATCTCGGCGATGGCCTGGAGATTGATGGATGCATCCTCGCGGATAGCCGTATGGGGGCAACCTCCTGTCTCGACCCCCAGAATGCGATCCTCCGAGAGTGCCTGATGCCGCGCCAAAATCAGCGCGTCCTCCTTCGTATAGATGTCGTTAGTGATGACGGCGATAGACAGTTGTCCGCGCAGCGCTTTGCAGAGCTTTTCTGTCAGTGTTGTTTTGCCCGAGCCGACCGGGCCGCCGATGCCGACCCGAAGAGGTCCGTTGTGCGACGACATGAAGAATTCCTCATGAAGCTATTATGCTTCAGTCATGGTGATGATGATGTGAATGGGCGTGATTGTGGTGATGATCGTGCGCATGGTCGTGATCGTGACCATGATCATGGCCGTGCTCGTGACCATGGCCTGCATAAGCGCCGCGCACCGGATTAAAGGGTGCGACGATCTCATGCACCTTGGCATCAAGGCCCTCCAGCATTGCCTTGATGACGTGATCGCGCAGGATCAGGATTCTGTCAGTTGCGATTGCAGCAGGCAGATGACGGTTGCCGATATGCCAGGCGAGTTCCGCAAGGTGAGCGCTATTGCGTCCCGTGATTTCGTAGAGGGGCTCGTCAGCGGCGACGATGCCCACAACCGCACCGTTGTCGAGCACCAGCTGATCTCCGGCGATCAGAATCACGGGATCTGGAAGGTCTACGAGAACGTCATTCCCATTCGTCAGGTTGATGGTCTTGCGCCGCAAATGGCGTTCGTCGTGCTGCAGTACGGCCGTGCCAAATGTTTGTGCCTCAATTTTAGTCCTTGATGCAGCTCTAACAGCGATTGCCCGCAACATGGCGTCCTCTTTCTGTCCAGATACTGATTCAATTTTTAAAGAAACATCGTATCGCGCATGTTAATCTGCCGTAACTTACGGGCTTACTCAAGCAAGCTGTTGCGGCTGCTCAGTGCTAAAGTCAATTCGCTGGTTTTCGTGTTGCAGGCTATTTGGGGTCGAGCTAAGCTTAAACCCAATCCGCAGGCAGGTGTTACGGAACACCGTCACCTATATAACAATCGCACGGGCAAGGAGTGCTCCTTGAAGGCGAATTGTTGGCGTGCAGAGCTTGAGCTTTGGCTGGAGCGTCATGATGGCAAAACGCGGTTGATGCGTCGGCGTCATGTTGGTCCGCTTGCCATCCAGCGTCCTTTCCATCCTGAATCCGATGGTACAGCCCATGTCTATCTCCTGCATCCGCCGGGAGGCGTTGCCGGCGGCGACAGTTTAGAGATCACCTGCCATGTTGAATCGGGAGCGCGCGCCGTCCTGACGACGCCTGGTGCCACCAAGTTCTACCGCAGCGATCATCAGAGCAGGCAGCGCACCGTGATCAATGTCGGCGCTGGCGCTGTTTGCGAATATCTCCCTCAGGAATCCATCATTTATAATGGCGCGGACACCCGCGTTGAAACGCGCGTGATGCTCGCGGATGTCGATGCGACCTATGTCGGGTGGGATTTTTTCAGCTTCGGCCGTCCCGCTTCGGGTGAACGCTTTGCGGACGGCTCGATGCAACAGCGCGTCGAGGTGTCGATCGGGGGGCGGCCTGTCTGGTTCGAGCGCCTTTCGCTTCAGGGAGACTCGTACCTCGGCCGCGCGCTGTTCGCATTTGGTGGCCGGCCGATTATTGGCACCATGGTGTATGTCGGACCTATTGCCGGAAATGCTGCCGAGCGGACCCGAGCCGAATTCGAAGAAGCCGATGGCCGTGTCTTTTCGGTGAGTCAACTCAAACAGGGTGTTGTTTGCCGCTACCTCGGTGAAAGCATGTCGGAGGGCAAATCGCTTTTCGCGCGTGCTTGGAACGTGTTGCGCGATGCTGGTCAGAGGAAGCCGGCGGCAATGCCGCGTATATGGGCAACCTGAGACAGCGTAGAAGAGGGTTGAACGATGGAACTGCTACCTCGCGAGAAAGACAAGCTCCTGCTTTTCACCGCCGGATTGGTGGCGGAGCGCCGGAAGGCGCGCGGTGTGAAGCTCAACTATCCGGAAGTGATTGCGTATATCTCTGCCGCCATTCTGGAGGCCGCGCGCGATGGTAAAACCGTTGCGGAGTTGATGTCGTATGGCGCTACGCTTCTCACGCGAGATGATGTGATGGAAGGCGTGCCTGAAATGATCCACGACATTCAGGTTGAGGCGACGTTCCCCGACGGCACCAAATTGGTCACGGTCCATAACCCAATTCCATAGGAGTCCGCGATGATTCCCGGCGAATACTTCATTGAGGATGGCTCCGTGGAGCTGAATGCAGGTCGAAAGACTTGCAAGATTGAAGTCAAGAATTCCGGCGATCGGCCGATCCAGGTCGGTTCGCATTATCATTTCTACGAAACGAACGAAGCGCTGGTTTTCGACCGCGACAAAGCGAAAGGCTTTCGCCTTAATATCCCTGCGGGAACTGCCGTGCGTTTTGAACCCGGCCAGGATCGCGCGGTTGAACTCGTCGCGCTGGATGGCGATCGCAAGGTCTATGGCTTTAACGCCAAGATCATGGGCAAACTGTAGGAGGGATGGATGGCTTCGATCACACGTCAGGCCTACTCGGATCTCTACGGTCCAACCACGGGCGACCGGCTGCGTCTGGCCGACACCGAACTCATCATTGAAGTCGAAAAAGATCACACCGTTTACGGCGAAGAAGTCAGCTTCGGCGGCGGCAAGGTGATCCGCGATGGCATGGGGCAGGGCCAGCGTCTGGCCGCAGAAGTCGCCGATGTCGTTATCACCAATGTCATTATTTTGGATCATTGGGGTATTGTGAAAGCCGATGTCGGCATCAAGGATGGCCGCATCTCCGGCATCGGAAAGGCCGGCAACCCGGATATTCAGCCGGGTGTGAACATCGTCATCGGGCCGGGCACCGATGTCATTGCTGGCGAGGGTAGGATTCTCACGGCCGGTGCTATCGATACGCACATCCATTTCATCGCGCCGCAGCAGGCTGAAGAGGCTCTTTCCAGCGGCACGACGACGCTGGTCGGCGGCGGCATGGGTCCGACTGTCGGCACGCTCGCCACGACGGTGACGCCGGGCCCTTGGGCAATTCACCGGATGTTGGAAGCGGCTGAAGATCTTCCCATCAATATTGGGTTGCTCGGCAAGGGCAACGCCAGTCTGCCAGAACCATTGCGCGAGCAGATTCATGCAGGCGTGGTCGGTCTGAAGCTGCATGAAGACTGGGGCACGACTCCCGCTGCCATCGATAATTGTCTCACCGTTGCTGATGAAGAGGACATTCAGGTTGCGATCCACACGGATACGCTGAATGAAAGTGGGTTCGTGCGGGATAGCTTTGCTGCCATGAAGGGGCGGGCGATCCACAGCTTTCATACGGAAGGTGCCGGCGGTGGCCACGCGCCGGATATCATCACCGCGGCGGGTGAACCGAACATCCTGCCGTCCTCTACCAACCCGACGCGGCCGTATACGATCAACACCGTCGACGAACATCTCGATATGCTGATGGTGTGTCACCACCTCAGCCCGCAAATTCCGGAGGACGTTGCGTTCGCCGAATCGCGCATCCGCAAGGAAACGATCGCAGCGGAAGACATTCTGCATGATCTCGGCGTCTTCTCGATGATGTCGTCGGATTCGCAGGCCATGGGTCGGATCGGCGAAACGACGCTGCGTTGCTGGCAAACGGCGCACAAGATGAAGGTGCAGAGAGGGCCGCTGCCTGAAGACAGCGCGCGCAACGATAATTTTCGCGTCAAACGCTATGTCGCCAAACACACCATCAATCCGGCGATCACCCATGGCTTCGCTCATGAGATCGGCTCCATCGAAGTCGGCAAGCGCGCAGACCTTGTCCTGTGGAAGCCGGCCTTCTTTGGGGTGAAGCCGTCGCTCGTCATGCTCGGCGGCATGATCGCGACGGCTCCGATGGGCGATCCCAACGCTTCGATCTCGACACCGCAGCCGGTGCATTATCGTCCGATGTATGGTGTGCTGGGTCGTGCACGCGGTTCAACCGGCGTCACGTTCGTCTCGAAGGCGGCGCTTGACGACGGGATCGGTGAGAAGCTGAAGCTTTCCAAGAAACTCGTCGCGGTGCGCGGGACCCGTACAATCCGCAAGAAAGATATGATCCACAACGGGCTCACGCCCAAGCTGGAGGTCGACCCCCAGAACTATCAAGTCAGGGTCGACGGAAAGATCATCACCTGCGAGCCAGCTGACGTGCTGCCAATGGCGCAGCGCTATTTCCTGTTCTAGGCGATTACCCGGAGAGGGCGCTCACATTTTGTCTTGAAGCTCGGGAGATTTCCGTGCGCGTAGGGCAATTCCAAGATCACCCGACCCTCGGCTTCGTCGATTGGACGTTGCGTGGCGTAGGGCAGGTTGTTTTTCAGAATAATCCGTTGGCGGGTCTCGTTATTCTCCTCGGGCTTCTTGTCAACTCGTGGATCTATGCAGCGATATGCATTCTGGGTGTGGTTGCCAGCACGCTGACCGCGATCTGGCTGAAAGCCGATAAGGGCCTTATTCGCGATGGCCTGTTCGGCTTCAACGGTGCGCTCGTCGCGCTCGCACTTGTCGCCTTCACCAGTGAGGATTTCCAGACCGGGGCGATACCTTCTGTCGCCATGACCGTTTATCTTGTCTGCGCGGCGGCGTTCACCACCATGGCCTTCGCAACCATCGCCGCACTGCTTGGTCCGCATAAGGTGGCGCCTCTGACCATGCCCTTTGTGCTTGTGGGCTGGCTCTTCCTTTTTGCCGTCCTGAAATTCAATGCCATCGAGGCCGGTCCGATGGCAAAGCCCGTCTCGCCGGACCAGTTCGCCTATAGCGCGCCATATGACTTTGGGACGTGGTATCAGGGAATAGGCACATCGATCGGTCAGATCTTTTTCCAGGATAACTGGATCACGGGCTACATCATCCTTGTCGGCATCGCTATCAACTCTCGCATCAGCGCGGCCATGTGCTTGCTTGGTGCCGTGATCGGCACTTTCATCGCGGCCCTTTTTGGAGGGCCGGAAGGTGCAATTCGGGACGGGCTCTTTGGCTACAACGCAGCCCTCACGGCGATTGCACTCGGTGGCTTCTTTCTGGTCTTCAACTGGAGCAGCCTGCTTTATGCCGTCTTCGGGGCGGTCGTGTCAGCCTGGCTCTGGGCCTCGATTGCGATTTTTTTAAAACCCATCGGCATGCCGGTGCTGACATCGACCTTTGTTCTCGTGACCTGGATCATGCTGATCGGCCAGTACGCTTTTAAAGCGCTGGTGCCGGTGCCCCCTGCCGAGGCAACGACGCCGGAAGACAACCGCCGGCGTTATCTTGCAGGGCTGCAAACGGACTCAGGAGCGGAATAGCCGGCTGTACTGGGTCTCGTGCCAAGCGCTTGCCATGGCCATGAGAGGAGCCACATTGCCGATCTCGTCGTCGGTGAGGGAGGCTGCATTTTCCGCCGCGCGCTCGATCACGGGCACTGACTCAATCATGATGCGTTGGCCGGCCGTATGGCCCAGTGGCACAAGACGGATCGCAGCGGCAACCTGACCCTCCACGACACTCCACATCAAGCCCTTAAGCGCGTCGGCTGGCGCGATTTGCCAATGGTGGATGGCGATGGCGAAGACCGCCGGATAGGTGACGGCGTGGCTGGCGTCACTCCGGGCGAGGGGGAGTTCGAGATCCGTAAGCAGACGCAACAGGGCCTCGGCCATTCGCTGGTCTTCCAGAGCGAGCTCGCGGCTTTCCCGGCCGGCTGCAAGCCAGGCGTCGCAGGCGAGGAAGCGCTCTATGTCATCCTGCATAAGGGCATGGATCAGCCGCCAGAACAACGCGCCGTCGAGCGCGGCATAGCTGTGCTCCAGCGTGCCCAGTATCCAGTCGCGCGCATTCGTTTCGTTCTTGACGATGCCGGAGGCGACCGCCCATTCCAGTCCTCGAGAGTAGGAAAAGGCGCCCGCGGGCAAGCTTTGGCTTACGAGACGCAGGAGATGAAGCGGCAAAGCGCGAGAGCCGTCATGAAACACCACACTCACTCTCCGATTATACAGGCTAGGCAGTGTGGCCTGCCAAGGAAGCATGAGAATCCACGAGCCGGGCAGAGGCCGCCCGACTTGGAGCCTTCGGCCTTCCACGCCAATATTGACCCATTCCTGTGGTTTTCGCCACCGGTCAGAACGAGCCAAACATCGAGCCCAATACGAAAACAACGGCTAGCGAAATGATCACGCCGACGATCACCGTCATGACCATGTCGAAGTAGCTTTCCGCATGCGTTTGCTTGCTGATCTGCAGCAAGAGCAAGACAGTGCCGTTATGCGGCAGGGCATCGAGCGTCCCTGCGCTGATCACCGTGAGGCGATGCATCAGTGCGGGATCGATGCCGTGTTCGAGTGCGAGGCGCATGTACTCGCTGCCCAGCGCGTTCAGCGCGATGGCCATACCGCCGGACGCTGTTCCTGTCAGCGCTGCCAAGGCGTTCATTGCAACGACGAGAGAAACCAGCGGCCCTCCCGGCACTTCCAAAACAGCATCGCGAACGGATGTAAATGCAGGCATTGCTGCTATGACAGCCCCGAATCCGACGAGGCTGGCGATGGTCAGAATTGGCAGAACGGAGGAATTTGCGCCTGCATCAAGGCTCTCACGCAGTGAGGCGAGGCGCCGGTAGTTCACGATGATAAGCGTGAGGATGGCGGCTGCCAACGCAATGAGAACCGCCCATACGCCGGTGACCGCTCCAACATTAATTCCCCACGGTTCCTCGGCGAGGAATGAGAAATCAATGCTCGGAAGAATGACCAGCGCCATCATGAAGTTGACGACAATGACCACGATGAGAGGCAACAAGGCAAAAATAAAAGGAGGGTAATCGGTAGCCCGCTTGCCGTGGCTCAATTCTGCCGGATCGAAATCTCCCGAAAGTGTCGCCTGCTCGCGGATTTTCTCATCGATAACGGCGGCATCGGCATTGTCGATATAGACTTCACCCGCCTGTCGCGCGGCAGCCTCAGCGCGGGCAAGCCACCACATTCCGAATACAAAAGTAACGATCGAGGCAATGATGCCGAGGCCGGGCGCGGCGAAGGTCGTAGTGTCGAAGTAGGGCATCGGAATCGCGTTATTGGTCGATGGCGTTCCGGGGAGCGCGGACATTGTAAATGTAAATGCGCCAAGACCAATCGCTGCAGGCATCAGCCTGCTTGGTATGTTCGCGGCCTTGAACATTTCACGAGCCATCGGGACAAGCACAAAGAACGCGACGAATACGCTGACACCGCCATAGGTTACGATGGCGGACGCAAGAACGACTGAAAGCATCGTCCGCTTCACGCCGAGCCGTTCCGTCAGGGAATGCGCGATAGACGTAATCGATCCGCTGTCATCCATCAGTTTCCCGAAGATTCCTCCCAGCAGGAACAGAGGAAACCACCGCGCGACGAATCCTGCCGTGCCGGTCATGAAAGTCTGCGTCCAGTTCGCCAGCAGGGGCTCGCCGGAGATTAAAGCGGCGAGAAGTGCAGCCGCCGGCGATAGCAAGAGGACGCTCCAACCGCGGTAGGCCAGCCACATCAAAAGCGCTAGTGCAACCAATATCCCAAGAAGTCCCATGGTCAGATCCTTTACATGAAGGATTGCAGCGATGACGTCATCCGTGGATTTGTTTGTATCGGGTGCAGTAGATTTGGCTGATAATCACTCCCGCTCTATTGCTATCTCAAGCGGTCGAGGAATCTTCGCTTGAATCATATGTGATGCTGCAAGCTAGCACGGTGTCAGCTTGTACGTAAGCGATGTTTGGCACGCATGCTTCCGGCTGCATTTCGATGACGTCAGTATTGAGTGATCGTTCTGTCATCGGACGCTCGCCCCATGCTGATCGTGGATTTTCGGCGCGGCTTTCTTATCAAAGCGGACTGCCTTGGAATGATTCATAGATGAATGCGCGGATCAGCACCGTTGATCCACGATATTTTGTTAAAAAGCGTTTGATTTGTCCCGGCAATTTCATGCGCAGCGATGTGCTTGGTGCAGCGCAACGTTACCCGCTTGCCGGGTCGAACGATTGTAGCGGCACGACTGACGCAGAGACAGCCCAGCCAATCACGAGACATTCTTGTCATCTTGCTGCACTCGGGGGTACGCTACGTTCGACATTCGAGGAGCTTGCTGATTTTACCACTGTCCGGATGCTGCATTGTCACCGCTTGAGGAGACCTGCCATGGCTGAACTTGTGGTTATCGGGTTTGAAGATCGAAACGGTGTGAGTCTCGTGCTGCCGGAACTGATCTTCCTCCAAAGAGAGAGTCTCCAGATCTAGAAGGTGCAGTCGTCGCCAGTCGTCATTTCGACGGTGATAATCGAATGCATTTTCTTTCAACTTTTCCGAACCAAATAACGGACGGCGTGTCGGCGATGCGAAGGGATCATATCCATGAACTCGCGGAGTCTTCTCACTGACGCAGGCAGTTCATGCGTCCCGGTCTGGCCCATGTCCGCGGTGCCATCCGCGGCGCGATTCAGAGCAGCGCGACACTGGATTTTGTTGTGTGGCCTTGCATCGATTCTGATTCTGAATGGCCACGCTGTTCGGGCCCAACAACCGCAATCGCCTGCCGTCGGCGTGACGCCGGTGCAGTTGGAGGATGTATCGCCGGCCTCGGAATTTGTCGGGCGCGTCGAGGCCGTCAACGCGGTGGATATTCGTGCCAGAGTCGAGGGGTTTATCGAGGAGCGGACCTTCACGGAAGGGCAGGCGGTTCAAAGCGGACAATCGCTCTTCATTCTGGAGAAGGTCGCATATGAAGCGGCGGTGACAACCGCCCGCGCCAGCGTCACGAGCGCAGAGGCGGCGCTGAAGGACGCCGAAAGGCGTGTGCAACGTAATCAGGAGCTGCGCAGGACACAGGCGGTGTCGCAAGTCTCTCTCGAGGAGGCTCAAACCGCCCGCGACACTGCGCAAGCCAATGTTCTGTCCGCTCAGGCCAGCGTGCGCATGGCCGAGCTCAACCTGAGCTACACCGTGATCAAGGCGCCGATTACCGGCCGCATTGGTGTCGCCGCCTTTGCAGTCGGAAGTCTTGTGGGACCGTCTTCCGGAAATTTGGCCCGGGTGGTGCAGGTTGATCCGATCAGGGTTGTTTTCTCGGTCAGCGATCGCATCATCCTGGATATGCGGGAAGAGAACAACAATCGCGGCAAGCAGGAGATTGCCCGCAAGTATGTGCCGATGCTGCGTCTCTCCAATGGCAGCGATTACCCGATCAAGGGTGAAATCGACTTTGCTGGCAACGAGGTTGACCAGACGACAGGGACGATTTCGATCAGAGCCAGTTTTTCCAATCCGGATGGGCTCCTTGTGCCTGGTCAGTTTGTGACTGTGATCATCCGCCGCTCTGAGCCGGTTCGCCGGCCTGTCGTTCCCGTTGGGGCCGTGCAGCTCGACCGGGCAGGACGCTTTGTTCTCATTCTGGATGAAAACGGAAAAGTCGCGGAACGACGCATAAAGACCGGTGCGCAGCTTGGGCAAAACTGGGTTGTGACCGATGGACTGACGGGCGGGGAAAGCCTCATTGTGCAGGGCTTTCAGAATGCCCGGCCCGGTGCTGCTGTGCGGGTTGTTCCAGTATCTCCTGGCGCTATTTCTCCCCCAGATGTGGGAGTGAGTGCCCGATGATCTCGTTCCTGTTCATTGACAAGCCGCGTTTTGCGATGGTGATCGCGATTGTAACGCTGCTCGCCGGCTTGCTCGCTCTCAGTCAGATTCCGGTCGCGCAGTTTCCACCAATCACGCCGCCCGAGGTCCAGGTGACCGCCAGCTATCCGGGCGCCAATGCCGAGGTTGTCAACGAGAGCATTGGTGCGCCGATTGAGGATCAGGTGAACGGCGTCGAGAACATGCTCTACATGTCCTCGTCGAGCACGAACAATGGCGGTTATTCACTGACTGTCACTTTCGCCGTCGGCACCGACCCGGCCATCGCGCAGGTCAACGTACAGAATCGTGTTGCTCTTGCGACGCCACGGCTACCACCTGTCGTCACGCAGACGGGTGTTTCGGTCCGCAGTCGCTCCACCAGCATGCTGATGGGCGTGGCGATTTATTCGCCCAAGGGGACGCATGACGAAATCTTCGTCAGCAATTATGCGTCCATCAATGTGCGTGATGCACTGGCGCGCGTTGCGGGCGTTGGCGAGGCCGGAATCTTTGGTCCGGTCTACGGCATGCGCATCTGGATGAACCCGGATCGCATGCAGGCGCTCGGGATCACCGCATCGGATTTGATGAGTGCCATACGTGCCCAGAACGCCTTGGCATCGGCGGGCTTGATAGGCTCGGCGCCCGCGCAGCCTGGACAGCAACTGCAGATGACGGTGATGGCGCGAGGCCGTCTGGCGGACCCGAAGGAATTTGGGAATATCGTTGTGCGTACCAATGCCGATGGAGCCATCGTTCGCCTCCGGGACGTGGCGCGGGTCGAACTCGGGGCTGAATCGTATGACACCGGTTCGAAATTCAACGGCCAGCCGAGTGCGACCCTCGTTATCTATCAATCGCCGGACGCCAACGCGCTGGCCGTTTCCCGTGCCGTCAAAGACGAACTCAAGCGCCTTTCGGCGTCGTTTCCTGACGACATGTCCTACACGGTGGTGTTCGACACCACCTCTTTTGTCAGCGCGACGATCCACGAGATCATGATCACGCTTCTGATCACCTTCATTCTCGTGGTCCTTGTCACCTACATATTCCTTCAGGACTGGCGTGCCACGCTGATTCCGACGCTGACGATTCCGGTCTCGTTGATCGGCGGTTTCGCCATTTTGTATGTGCTCGATTACTCGGCGAACACCATCACGCTGTTCGCGATTGTGCTCGCCATTAGTCTCGTTGTCGACGACGCCATTATCGTGGTTGAGAACGTGCAGCGCGTGATGAAGGAAGATGGCGTTCCAGTTGCCGAAGCGACCCGCCGCACGATGCAGCAGGTCACGGGCCCGATTGTCGCCACCACGCTCGTGCTGGCTGCTTTGTTCGTACCGGTGAGCTTTCTCGGAGGGATCGTCGGCCAGCTCTACAGGCAATTCGCCGTCACGATTCTCGTCACGATCACGCTCTCGACGATCAATGCTCTAACGTTGAGTCCGGCGTTATGCGCCTTGCTGCTGCGTCCGCCCACGGAAAATCGCGGGCGGATTTTTAGCGCATTCAATGGCGCGTTGGATGTCTCGCGGGACTGGTATCTCTGGCTATTGGCCTGGTTCAGCCGCAGACTGATATTCGCGACGGTTATACTGGCGGCTATATTCGGCGGCGCCTATGGGCTGATGCGTATTCTGCCGACGGGCTTCATTCCATCCGAAGATCTCGGCTACCTCTTTGTCAATGTGCAATTGCCGAACGCCGCTTCGCTCCAGCGAACGGAAGCGGTGATCGACGACGTGACGAACATCCTGCGGGCGACGCCGGGGGTGGATAATGTCATCGGGATTGCCGGCAACAGTCTGATCGGTGGCAGCGGATCCGACACCGGCATGGCGATCGCGGCTCTCAAGCCGTGGGACAAGCGAAACAGTTCCAACGAAAGTATCGGCGGCATCCTCACCCATCTGCGCGCTCAGTTCGCAGGATTGCCTGCCGCCACCATCGTGCCTTTCAACCCGCCGGCTATTCCGGGTCTCGGAACGACCGGCGGGTTTGACATGCGGCTGCAGGCTCGCGGCGGCCAAAGCCAGGAAGATCTTGCGGAGGCGGCACGGGCCCTGATTTTCAAGGCCAATCAGACGCCGGGGCTGACTGGCGTCTTCACTACGTTTTCCGCGGACGTCCCACAGATCTATCTCGATATTGATCGCAAGCGAGCCGATCTTTTCGGTCTTTCTCCGGCGAATATCTTTGCCGCCTTGCAGGCGCATCTGGGCTCCGCGTATGTCGATGACTTCAATATCTTCTCGCGAGTCTATCAAGTCCGCATTCAGGACGAACCCGAATTTCGTAATCGTGTGGACGATATTCTGCGTCTGCATGTTCGTAATGCAGCCGGAGATCTGGTGCCGTTACGGTCGATCGTGACTCCGACGACGTCGTTCGGGCCGAACGCCATCAATCGGTACAATCTCTTCCCGGCGGCCTCGATCAACGGGCAGCCCTCGCCCGGAACGAGCACGGGGCAGGCGCTCTCCATCATGGCGAATCTGGCGCGCGCGACCCTGCCGAACAATTTCAATTTCGAATGGACCGGGCTCGCTTTGCAGGAAAGCCAGGCAGGCAATCAGACCATCATTGTCTTTATCATGGGTATTGTTTTCACCTATCTGTTTCTGGTCGCTCAATATGAGAGCTGGTGCGTTCCGGTTGCTGTCATGCTTGCAGTGTCGGTGGCGGTTCTCGGCGCTCTCGGAAGTCTCGCCATCTCCCGTATCCCGATCGATATTTATGCCCAGATCGGATTGATCTTGCTGATTGGTCTCGCGGCCAAGAACGCAATCCTGATTGTGGAGTTCGCCAAGCATAAGCGCGAGGAAGGCAAGAGCATCGATGAAGCTGCGATGGAAGGTACCGCTCAGCGCTACCGCCCGGTTCTCATGACCGCATTCGCCTCGATCCTCGGCGTGATCCCGCTCGTCGTCGCGAGCGGGGCAGGAGCGGGCAGCCGTCAGTCCATCGGTTTGACCTTGTTCGGGGGCCTTCTGATCGGAACGTTGATAGGGCTTGTGCTGATTCCGGTTCTCTATGTCATGGTGCAAAGCGTTCGTGAGCGCATGAAATCGTGGTTGTTCGGTGTGCGGAGCGATGAGCCTTGTTAAGCAGAAGTTCGCGATCGCCGCCTTAACAGGATCTGAAATCGGCTTCACGCATCCACTGAGATGACGACGATATGGCAGGATGGATGATGGCTACTGAACAATTTGATCGATCACCGCAGTCTGGAGTCGATGCGAACGATATCGATCGCCGGCATCAGGCAGCTACCCTTAAGCTAAAATGGGGAAGATTTTTCGTTCTGGGTATTGTTCTTGTTATTGCTGGGGTGCTCGCAATAGCCCTACCCGAAATTTCAGCATTTGCGACAGGATCTGTTTTCGGGATTGCTCTCGGATTGGCCGGAGTTGCAAAAATGGCGCTTTCCCTGCAGATCAAGGAATGGAGCGGTTTTCTCTGGCAGGAGCTGACCGGTGCGGCTGAGGTGGTCGGGGGCATCTTGATCTATTTCAACCCTTTGAAGGGTGCTTTAGCCATCGCTCTTTTGATTGCGCTGGTGCTGCTGGTTCAAAGCTTCTTGCAGATCGCGTTGGCCTTCCGAATCCGCAAGCAAAATGGCTGGCAATGGTTTGCTTTGTCGAGTCTGGTTTCGTTAGCTGCTAGTGCAGCGCTTGTAATCAAACTTCCTTTTACAATCGGATACGAACCGGGGGTGATTGCGGGCATAACCCTTCTCGTCGCGGGAATCGCTTACATTGCAATTGCGTTCACGATGCGGAGCGGCCAGCGATGATGGCCCATCAAGAATGTTCAGCAGTCTCGGAGCTTTGGTGGAACGAAAAAGAAGGGTTGCCACTTATGTCGGGATCAGGATCAGGCGCCCGTACTTGACGCCGCGTTCGGCAATAATGTGATCGGCAAAATGCTGGATCTCGCTGCCGGAGCCGCGGAATGCAGTCACCTCCATGCAATTATCATTGTCGAGGTGAACATGGAGCGTCGCCAGCGAGAGATCGTGGTGGCTGTGATAATTTTCCACCAGCCGCCGTGACAGATTGCGTGCGGCGTGGTCGTAAACATAGACGAGCGCAGCGACGCATTCGCCGGATTTGCCTTTCTCCTGCGCGGCCTGCTGCATACCGGCACGCGCGAAGTCACGTATCGCCTCGGAGCGGTTCTGGTATCCGTGCTCTGCGATCATTCTGTCGAGTTCATCGATCAGATCGTTATCGAGCGTGATGGTGATGCGTTGCATGGTCCTTCCTTTTAAGCTCGACAAGTATGATGATTTATTCATATCATCATACTTGTGATGTCAGATTCTTCGCTCTCCGTTAGTTTGCAGCATAGCCTGCCAGACGTCGCAGTGTGATTCATTCGTTCTGATTGTCGTCGCTGGGAGTGGGCGATGCGTCGATCTCTGGGCGTTTCGGGGCTTGTACTGATCGATCTGATAGCCGTGGCATCGTCTGCCTCGGCGCAGAGCGTGGCTTCCACCCGGCTTCCCGAGATCGAAATCGACGCGCCACACCGCCGCCAGGATAAAAATGTCAGGCGAAAGCCGGTGGCGGCACAGGAACGGGGACGGCACCGCGAAGTGTCCAGAAACCCAGCGCCGGCCAGCAGCGCTGCGGCGAGGCCAAATGCTGAACCAAATGCCGAGGGAGCGGTTGCCTCCGCTCCGGCCGCGGCTGCCAGTGAAAAGACCGTGAGCGGCGAAGAGGTCAATGCGCGGCCGTTCTCGCGTCCAGCCGAAGCGCTGGAAGTTGTGCCCGGTCTCATCGTCACGCAGCATAGCGGTGAGGGGAAAGCCAATCAGTACTTTCTGCGTGGCTATAATCTCGATCATGGCACGGACCTAGCGATCACCGTGGATGATATGCCGGTCAACATGCGCACGCATGCGCATGGGCAGGGTTATGCCGATCTGAATTTCCTGATTCCGGAATTGATAAAATCGGTCAATATCCGCAAGGGACCGTACTTCGCAGATGAGGGAGATTTCTCTTCCGTCGGCGCCGTGCATATAGGTCTGCTCGACACTATCGAGAAATCGATGGCCCTCATGACGGTGGGCAGCTTCGGATACAATCGCGTGCTTGGCATCACCTCGACGAAGGCCGGCGAAGGTCATTTGCTGGTCGCCGGAGAAGCCAACACCTATAATGGTCCGTGGGATTATCCCGACAAGGTCAGGAAGCTGAACGCTGTCGTTCGATACAGCCAGGGTGTGGCCTCCGATGGATTCTCTCTGACGGGAATGGCTTATTCCAACCGCTGGAATTCCACTGATCAGGTCCCGCTGCGCGCGATCACTTCGGGGCAGATCGGGCTTTACGGGGCACTCGATCCGACCGATGGCGGCAATTCCGATCGGTTTTCGCTTTCAGGACGATGGGCAAAAAGCGACGAGAATGGCGCCTCGAAGGTCAGCTTCTATGTGATTAAAAGCTCGCTCGATCTGTACAATAATTTCACATTCTTTCTGGATAATCCGAACGAGGGCGATCAATTCCATCAGCACGACAACCGCGTGCTCGGCGGCATCAGCGCTTCGCACACATTCAACAGCACCTTCGCCGGTTTGCCGATGCAAACCGAGATCGGCCTCCAGAGCCGCTATGACGACATTCGCCTGTCGCTGTCCAATACGTATCAGCGGCAATTTCTGACGGGGACGCGCGACGATAAAGTGAAGGAAGCGAGTGTTGGAATCTATATCCAGAATACGGTGCAATGGACGAACTGGCTCCGCACGACACTGGGCTATCGTGGTGATTTCTACAATGCGAATGTCGATTCGCTTTTGACGCCGGCTAATTCCGGCAATGCCAATGCATCAATCGGGAGTCCGAAACTCAGTGTCGTGCTGGGGCCGTTTGCGAAGACTGAATTCTTCTTCAACGCGGGAGAGGGATTCCACAGCAATGACGCGCGCGGTGTGACGATCAAGGAATCGCCGTCAGACGGATCGCCATTGGATGCCTCACCGTTTCTGGTCAAGACGCGCGGGATCGAGTTCGGTGTGCGAACGCGCCTCATTCCTGGTCTCGACAGTGCGGTGAGCCTGTTCCTGCTCGATCAGGCTTCGGAGATCCTGTTCGTCGGTGATGCGGGCGACACCGAGCCCAGCCGTCCGAGCCGCCGCTACGGTATCGAGTGGACCAACCGCTACAAGCCGGTCTCGTGGTTCAGCCTCGATGGCGACATCGCTCTGACCCATGCGAGATTTCGCGGATACGATTCAGCACAGGCTGCTGCTCACGCAGAACTGGCCGGCTATCCGGAAGCGCAGATCGGCAATGCGCCCGGCAACCTCATTCCCGGAGCGCCGAATCTCATCGCATCCGCGGGATTCAGGATTGGGGAGGCGACCGGTTGGTTCGGAGGGTTGCGTTATCGTTACTTTGGCCCGCGGCCTTTGACGGAAGACGGCGCGTTTGTCTCGCCTGCGACAGGTATCCTGAACGGGCAACTGGGCTACCGCTTCGAAAATGGCTGGCGTATTCAGCTTGATGCGTTCAATCTCACTGACAGCCGTTCGGATCAGATCACTTACGCTTATGGCTCGCTACTCAAGACTGATGCTCTGTTCGCGCAATGCAATTCCGGCAGTCCTCCGCCTGCGGCGGTCTGCCAGACGGGGGTAATGGATAGGGTGCTGCACCCTGTCGAACCGCTTGCCTTTCGACTTACACTTGCGGGAAAATTCTGAACGGCATTTTATAAAATTCCGAATGGTCCTGATCCAGTCACAACGAGATTGTCGCGCGTATGTTTGGAATTCTGGGATTGGGTTTTCTGCTTGGCATGCAGCACGCGCTTGAAGCCGACCACATTGCGGCGGTGTCCAGCATTGCAGCTCGGCGCAGTCAGGTCGGCGATATTGTCCGGCATGGGCTGACCTGGGGGCTCGGGCACACGGTCACGCTGTTTGTTTTCGCGGGCGCGGCGATCCTGCTTGGCCACGCAATTCCTGAACGTATGTCCCAGCCGCTCGAAACCGCTGTGGGCATCATGCTGGTCGGGCTGGGTACGCATCTGCTGTGGCGGATTTGGCGCGATCGTGTGCACTTTCACCGCCATCGCCACGGTGATGGCGTCGAGCATTTGCACTTGCACAGTCATGCCACTGACAGCGTTCCTCATGCGCAGAGTGAACATGGCCATGCGCATGGTTTCCGCTGGCGCTCGCTGCTGGTGGGTTTGATGCATGGCATGGCAGGTTCGGCGGCGCTGATAGTGTTGGCGGCAACGCAGGTGGCGAACCCGTTATATGGCATACTCTATGTATTGCTGTTCGGGATTGGCTCGATGCTCGGCATGGGTGCACTATCGGTTGTGATTGCCGTGCCTCTCGTCATCTCGGAGCGATGGCTGACGGGCGCAAATCGAGTGCTGCAGGTGGCGGTGGGACTTGTCACCATCGCGATTGGTTTTTCGACGATTTATGCCACCGCACTCGCATGAGGATCCAATAGGGGATCATGCTCTTTCCGCCGCTTGCTTAAACAAATGGCAGGGTAGGTGCCTAATTCGTGACCAGAAACGGCGCGCATTTTGGCTGGTTGCTTAAGGCGTAATCTCGCCGCAAATCGAAATATCTAAGAGATTGATTTTTGGCCATTATTTGCAGCGGTCTTTGTTCGTTTCTGTGGCATGGTTCTTGCGATTCTCCTGACGCGGAGGCGGTGAAGCACCGTCTGCAGCGTGAATGCACGCGTCAGGGAGTTATATCGCATGTTCATTCAATCAATTTCGGCGATCGGAAAATCGCGCGGCCTTAGGCGGTTTGCTGCGGGAGCGGGGATTGCTTTAAGCCTCGCGACCTTTGGCGCAGCTAGGGCTGCAGATGACACGATCAAGGTCGGCATCCTGCACTCTTTGTCCGGAACGATGGCCATCAGCGAAACGACGCTGAAGGATGCAGTGCTCATGATGATCGATGAGCAGAACAAGAAAGGCGGACTGCTCGGCAAGAAGCTCGAAGCCGTGGTGGTGGATCCGGCATCGAACTGGCCGCTGTTCGCGGAAAAAGCGCGAGAACTCATCACCAAGGATAAGGTCGCGGTTGTCTTTGGCTGCTGGACGTCGGTCTCGCGCAAGTCCGTGCTGCCGGTTTTCAAGGAGCTGGATTCGATCCTCTTTTATCCGGTGCAGTACGAAGGAGAGGAAAGCGAGCGCAACGTGTTTTACACCGGCGCGGCACCAAACCAGCAGGCGATCCCTGCGGTGGACTATCTGATGAAAGAAGAGAAGGTGAAGCGCTGGGTGCTTGAGGGCACCGACTACGTTTATCCGCGCACCACCAACAAGATTCTCGAAGCCTATCTGAAATCGAAGGGCGTCGCGCCGGAAGACATTACGGTCAATTACACGCCGTTCGGGTTCTCCGACTGGCAGACGGAAGTTTCCAAAATCAAGGCGTTCGGCTCGGCGGGCAAGAAAACCGCGGTTGTTTCCACCATCAACGGCGATGCCAACGTGCCGTTTTATAAGGAGCTCGGGAACCAGGGCATCAAGGCCACCGACATTCCCGTGGTCGCTTTCTCCGTGGGTGAGGAGGAGCTTGCCGGCATCGACACCAAGCCGTTGATCGGTCATCTGGCGGCCTGGAATTACTTCGAGTCGATCAAGACGCCCGCCAACGCCAAGTTCATCGAACAGTGGCATGCCTTCACCAAGAATCCGAAGCGCGTGACCAACGATCCGATGGAAGCGCACTACATTGGCTTCAACATGTGGGTGAAGGCCGTCGAGAAAGCTGGAACGACCAACTCCGACAAGGTGATCGATGCTCTGCCCGGCATCAAGCAGGCCAACCTGACTGGCGGTGTTTCGACCATGCTTCCGAACCATCACATCACCAAGCCCGTCTTTATTGGAGAAATCCAGGGTGACGGACAGTTCAACGTCGTGTCTCCCGATGATCCGACGAAGGCGACGCTGGTGCCCGGCGATGCATGGTCGAATTATCTGGAAGGCTCGAAAGACCTTGAGGCCGACTGGGTGACCCTGAAGTGCGGCAACTACAACACCAAGGAAAAGAAGTGTCTCGGTGGGAGCTGACAGCGGAGCGGTTGGCGTGAACCAGCGCTCGCCGAGCCGTTGAGGTCAAACAAGGAAGGCGACGGGTTTCGCCGCCTTCTCCATCGCCGGGGTTGTGATGTCATTTCATCGTTTTCAAACATGTCGAATCTTTTTCGCTGTTCTGGGACTGATCGTCGCCACGGCGCTTCCTGCACTGGCCGATCCGTTCGAGGCCGCGGTCGCAAAATTTGCGAACGGCTCGTTTGCGGATTCGATGGAAGCTGTTGAGGCCATTGCCGCCAGCGGAAACGCCGAAGCCTATCCCATTATCTCCGCGCTACAGGAGAGCCGCCTGCTGACGGACTCTGATACGAAGAAGGTTTATATCAAGACCGCCGATGGCAAATATCTCGATGCAGCTACAGGACAACATGTCGCTTCTGTGTCGCAAAGTGCCAGCCCTGTGCGTCTCAACAATCGGATGCGCAGGCATGTCGAGTCGGCCCTTGCGGGCCTGACCTTGTCGTCACCGGACGCGGCTGTGCGCATTCAGGCGGCCCAATCGGTTTTCAAGAGCCGCAATCCGTCCGCTCTGCCGGCGGTTGAAACCGCTCTGCAAAAGGAAACGAATACATCCGCCAGATTGGCCTTTGCCGAGGCGAAGGCGGCGATCATTCTGTCGAAAGCTGACGCGACCGATGCGGAAAAACTCGATGCGATTGCTGTGGTCAGCGGGCGAGGCGATCAGGACGCGCTGGCGCTGCTCAATGATTTGCAGGTGGGATCATCAGAACGGCTAACGCGTGCGAAAGGAAATGCAATTGGTTCGATCAAGAACAAGCTGGCCGTCTGGTCCGTTGCGCAAAATGCATGGTACGGCATTTCGTTAGGTTCGGTCCTGCTGCTGGCCGCGATCGGGCTGGCCATCACGTTCGGTGTCATGGGCGTCATCAACATGGCCCACGGCGAGATGGTGATGATCGGCGCGTACGTTACTTTTGTGGTGCAGGAAATCATTCGCACGAAATATCCTGCGCTGTTCGATTATTCACTGATCGTAGCGCTGCCTTCGGCATTTCTGGTTGCGGGTGCGATCGGCATCGTGATCGAGCGAGCCGTCATCCGGTTTCTCTATGGGCGGCCACTGGAAACGCTGCTGGCGACGTGGGGCATCTCACTTATTCTTCAGCAGGCGGTGCGTACCGCATTCGGTCCGACCAATCGCGAGGTCGGCAATCCGTCATGGATGAGCGGCGCATTCGACCTCGGACAGTTGACGATCACCTATAACCGCCTGTGGATCGTGGTTTTTGCCATTGCCGTTTTCCTCGTCCTGCAGGCGATGTTGCGTTACACGAGCCTTGGCCTTGAAATGCGCGCCGTGACCCAGAACCGCCGCATGGCGGCGGCCATGGGGATCGCAACGTCGCGGGTCGATGCTCTGACCTTCGGGCTTGGCTCCGGCATTGCGGGTATTGCCGGCGTTGCATTGTCACAGATCGACAACGTCAGCCCCAACCTTGGGCAAAGCTACATCATCGACAGTTTCATGGTCGTGGTATTCGGCGGCGTAGGAAATCTGTGGGGTACGCTGGTCGGCGCGCTGACGCTCGGCATGGCGAACAAATTCCTTGAGCCGGTGGCGGGAGCGGTGCTCGGCAAGATCGCCATTCTGGTTCTCATCATTCTTTTCATCCAGAAGCGGCCGCGCGGAATGTTCGCGCTCAAGGGCCGATCGGTGGAAGCATGATGCCGCATCTTTTGACTCGGTCGCTCAACAGGAGCGCGGCGGGATTCCTCCTTGTCGTGGCGGCTTGCGGCATTCTGGTGCCAATATCGAACCTGCTGCTTCCGGAAACCTCGCCGCTGCAGGTGCCAACCTATCTCGTCGCGCTGTTCGGTAAATACGTCTGTTACGCCATTCTTGCGCTGTCGATCGATCTGATCTGGGGCTATTGCGGAATCCTGTCGCTGGGACATGGGGCGTTCTTCGCGCTCGGCGGTTACGCCATGGGCATGTATCTGATGCGGCAGATCGGAACGCGCGGTGTCTACGGCAATCCGATTTTGCCGGATTTCATGGTGTTTCTGAATTACAGCAAGCTTCCCTGGTATTGGCATGGCTTCGACATGTTCTGGTTCGCCGCGCTGATGGTGCTGTTGGTGCCGGGCCTGCTTGCGTTCTGCTTTGGCTGGCTGGCATTCCGCTCGCGAGTGACCGGTGTGTATCTTTCCATCATCACCCAGGCGATGACCTATGCGCTGTTGCTTGCATTCTTTCGAAATGATTTTGGTTTCGGCGGAAATAACGGCCTGACGGATTTCAAGGACATTCTCGGCTTCAACGTGCAGGCACAGGGAGCGCGCGCCACGCTGTTCTTCCTGTCCTGCCTGGCGTTGTCATTGGCGTTTCTACTGTGCCGCGCCATCGTGACATCCAAACTCGGCAAGGTGCTCATCGCGATCCGCGATGCTGAATCCCGAACACGGTTCCTGGGATACCGCGTCGAGTCCTATAAACTCTTTGTGTTCACGCTGTCCGCGTGCATGGCGGGTGTGGCGGGTGCGCTTTACGTGCCGCAGGTCGGCATCATCAATCCCGGCGAGTTTGCGCCGGCCAATTCCATCGAGGCGGTAATCTGGGTAGCGGTGGGTGGCCGCGGCACGTTGATAGGTGCTGTGCTCGGTGCCGTTGTCGTGAACTACGCCAAGACGGTTTTTACCTCGGGTGCGCTGGCGTCGTACTGGTTGTTCATGCTGGGTGCCTTGTTTGTCGGCGTCACGCTGCTGCTGCCGAAGGGCATCGTCGGAACCGTCTCGGACTGGTGGCAAGGGCACAGTGCCGGCGCGGAAGCGAATGTCCGGGATACGGCGGAAGAAGATGGCGTCACCGGTACGAGCCTGGCGGAGTAGTTTATGAGCATGCTTGATATGCGAACGACTTCGGCCATGCTCTACCTTGACGGTGTGCATGTGTCGTTTGACGGATTTCACGCCATCAACGGTCTGTCTCTGACGATTGCGCCGGGCGAGATGCGTGCGATCATCGGCCCGAACGGGGCTGGCAAGACCACGATGATGGACATTATCACCGGCAAGACACGGCCTGACAAAGGCGATGTGCTGTTCGATGGCACCGTCGATCTGACACGTCTGGATGAGGCTGAAATTGCCGAACTCGGGATCGGCCGAAAATTCCAAAAGCCCACCGTCTTCGAAAGCCAGACGGTTGAGGACAATCTGCTGCTGGCGCTCAAGACCGATCATCGTGTGTCAAAGACACTGTTCTGGCACGAATCTCCGGATGAGTCGGCGCGGATCGACCGTGTTCTGAAAACGATCCGGCTCGCCAATTCGCGCAACCGGTTGGCGGGTGCGCTTTCGCATGGTCAGAAGCAATGGCTCGAGATCGGGATGTTGCTGGCGCAGGATCCGAAACTGCTTCTCGTTGATGAGCCGGTGGCGGGAATGACAGATGTAGAGACGCACCAGACCGCGGAGCTTCTCAAGGAGATCAACAAGGAGAAGACGGTTGTTGTTGTCGAACATGACATGACCTTTGTCCGCGAACTTGGTGTTCGCGTGACATGCCTGCATGAAGGCTCAGTTCTCGCAGAGGGGTCGATCGATCAGGTATCGGCGAGCGAGCGTGTTATCGAAGTCTATCTGGGACGGTAACGATGCTGGAGGTCAACAACATCAGCCTTTATTACGGAGCGGCGCAGGCGCTGCGCGGTGTGTCGCTGGTTGCCGAACCGGGCAAAGTGACGTGTGTGCTCGGTCGCAATGGTGTCGGAAAGACCAGCCTGTTACGTGCGATGGTGGGCCAGTTCCCGATCGCAAGCGGATCCATTATGTTCGATGGTGCAGACATTTCCGGGCTGAAACCATATCAGCGTGCTCGCCAGGGCATGTCGTTCGTGCCGCAGGGGCGTGAAATATTTCCGTTGCTGACGGTGGAGGAGAACCTCAGGACCGGTTATGCGCCATTGAAGCGGAAAGAACGCAAGATTCCAGATGATGTGTTCTCTCTGTTCCCGGTTCTGCATTCGATGCTTGGGCGGCGCGGCGGTGATCTATCGGGCGGGCAGCAGCAACAACTGGCAATTGGCAGGGCGCTGGTGATGCGCCCAAAAGTACTGCTGCTCGACGAGCCGACTGAAGGGATTCAACCTTCCATTATCAAGGATATCGCCCGGGCGATCTCATACCTACGCAGTCTCGGGAGCATCTCCATTGTCTTGGTCGAGCAGTATCTCGACTTCGCCTGCGAGCTTGGCGACAGTTTCGCTGTCATGGATCGTGGCATGATTAAATTCGGCTGCGACCGCAACAACCTCGACCCCGGCGAAATCAGCCGGGCGATGGCGATCTGAAATATTCATCTATGTATAGGGATGCGTTCGAAGCGCGGATGCCTGATTATTTGAACGCAGTTAGAGGCGGGCTTGGGTGCGCACATCGTTAGCTACGAGAAATTATTATTGCGCTGCAGCCAGCATTTGAAACTGCTCACAGACTTAACGAGCCGTGGTGACGGGCGCGATGGACGTCCGTCACATTAGTGACCGTTCATAATATTTGGCGCGATCCGGCAGATTGTGAAACTCCAGCCATCAAGGGTGTGCGAGTCGAGCGTCCGCGCAAAACGGGGCGCTCGTAAAGCTCCGATGCAAATCGGCCCAAACGTATCTGTAGATAATATCGGCCGCCCTCGCGGCGGGTGAGGTAGGGGGCGCGCGCCATCGCGTTTCCGTCCTTTCCGGGCGCGATTGGCTTGTGTGACATCACTGGGAGATGTCACACAGCGATCTCGAACCCCTGATTGGGCGAGTGTGTTGAATTTCAAGGATTTTTGGAAAGCCGACGAAGTTGGTAGCGAGAGAGGGACTCGAACCCCCGACCCCAGGATTATGATTCCCGTGCTCTAACCAGCTGAGCTACCTCGCCAAACGTCCGGGTGCCCCGGTTCCACCGAAGGCGCGCGAATGGCGGCATATAAAGAGGGACCCAAATGCCTGTCAAGCAAGAGAAGGCTGTGGAGACGCATCATTTCGGCCGCACATTCGGATCGCCGCCAGGGCTGCCAGGCGGAGGAATTACCGGCATCGAGCCGCTGGGTGGATTTGGTGTCGGCGCATGAATCTCGGGATCGACGCCGGGAGGAGGGCACAGCACACCGTCCGATCGGGCGAGCGTATCGCCGAGCGTCTTGCCTGCCCCGTCTTTCGGGTTCGACGGTTGGACGCTGCCTTCGGTCGGCGCTACCTGCGTGGGCGCGCATTTCGTTGTGGAATGATCGGAATTCGGCGGCGCAGTTTGCGCCTGCGGAGTCGAAGGGGCAGGTGCTGCCTCCGCCATCACGAGTGACGGCACAGCCGCCAAGGTACAGGCCATCGCGAGGCGCGAGATGGATATCCGCATGCCGGTTGAACGGCTGCGGCGCGTGGATGTTCCTTGCCGAAATCAGCGCTTGCGATAACGGATCAGGGAGAAATGTCCCATCGGTGGCATCGGCCGTCGCTCGATCAGATCGATGCCGCCATGGCGTGCTGCCCAGTTGACGAGCCGGGCCCATGGGAACTCGGGCCGCCAACCCAGTCGCCGTGCCACCGGCGCGAACGCCAACTCGAAGACTTTGCGTGGGCCGCTTTCCGCACCGATGTGGTTCACGAGGATCAGTTCGCCGCCCGGCTTCAGCACACGCACAAAGTCGTCAAGCGTCGCTTCCGGTTCGGGCACGGCGGTGACGACATATTGTGCGACCACGGCGTCGAACGTGCCGTCGGCGAACGCCAGATGCTTGGCGTCCATCACCGACAGCGCTTCCACATTGGTCAGATTGAGCGTGCGTGCACGTTCGCGGGCCTTGCGCAGCATCGGCTCCGAGATATCGACCCCGCAGATTTTCGTGGTCCGTGAATAGTCGGTGAGCGACAGTCCGGTGCCGATGCCGACATCGAGGATGCGTCCGCCGATCTGGTCGGCCAGCGCGATCGTGGCTTTGCGTCCGGCATCGAAAACCTGACCGAAGACGAGATCGTAGATCGGTGCCCAGGCGGCATAAGCCTTCGCCACTCCGGCGCGATCGATGTCGTTGCCCACGATGTGTTGAAATCCTAGATCGCGGCCGAGGCCGCAAGATTATGGGAATCTATTTTGTCGCCGTGATTGAAAGCGTGCGTGATGAAGCCTCCGCCGAGCACGCGCGCCTGTCCGGCGGGTGCATCGTAGAACACGCAGGCCTGCCCGGGCGAGATGCCTTCCTCGCCGGCGAGAAGCTCGACCTCGCACTGGTCGCCGTTCATTCGCAGATGAGCGGGTTGAGGCGGACGGGTCGAGCGCACCTTGATGTAGAGATCACGGCCTTCGGTTGCCGCGCGCTCGAACGAGCCGTCGCCTATCCAGTTGATGTCGCGAAGCGTGATGACGCTCTTGCGCAGCGCAGTGCGCGGGCCGACGATGACCCTGCGCGACGCTGCATCAAGTGCAACGACATATAATGGTTCGGCAGCAGCGATACCGATGCCACGCCGCTGGCCGACCGTGAAATTCACGATGCCCTGATGATGGCCGAGGACGCGGCCGCGCAGATCGACGATGTCGCCCGGCTGCAGTGCGTTTGGCTTCATGCGCTCGATCACGTCGGTGTAGCGTCCGGTCGGCACGAAGCAGATGTCCTGGCTGTCGTGCTTCTCGGCGACCGGCAGATCGAAGCGGCGCGCCAGCTCGCGGGTCTGGGCCTTGGTCATGTCGCCAAGCGGAAAACGCAAATCGTTGAGTTGATCCTGCGTCGTCGCAAACAGGAAATAGCTTTGGTCGCGGTCTGCGTCGGCGGCGCAGACCATGGCGCGCGTGCCGTCCGGCTGTCGGCGCGAGGCGACATAATGGCCGGTGGCCAGAGCTTTGGCGCCGAGCTCGCGGGCAGTGGTGAGCAGGTCACGGAATTTGACCGAACGGTTGCACTCGATGCACGGCACCGGCGTTTCGCCGAGCACATAGCTTTCGGCGAAACGGTCGATCACCGATTCCCGGAAGCGACTCTCGTAATCGAGGACGTAATGCGGAATGCCGATGCGTTCGGCAACATCGCGTGCGTCGTGAATGTCTTGTCCCGCACAGCAGGCGCCCTTGCGGTGGGTCGCGGCGCCATGATCGTAAAGTTGCAGCGTGATGCCGATGACATCGTAGCCCTCGGCCTTCAACAGGGCAGCCGTGGTCGACGAGTCGACGCCACCGGACATGGCGACGACCACACGCGTGCCGGACGGCGGCCCTTCGAGGTCGAGACTGTTGAACATCACATTGATCCAAAGGTGCGAAAGCCGCACCCTTTCCGTACTTTATTATAGTTGGGGAGGATGGGTGGCAATTAGAACGGTTTTGTCCGGCAAAACTTGCCCGGAGGGCAGAAAGGGAAGGGTAAAACGGCGCGGCGGAGGGCTGTTGTTTGACGTAAGATACTGTTTTTACTTGATATATTTGAGTTATGAGATTGGCCCGGTCCTTGCTCAGAGTGATGCAGGTACCTTTGCGAGAACCAGTCCGTGTTGAACGTCGCGCACGATCCAGCCGTCAATTCCCCGGTTTACAGCCACCGTGCTCCGCCCAAGGCGGATCAGGGAGGGTCTGCGGACGATTTCGGTTCCCTGGTCGATAGCAATACGACGGCGGCCGACCGCGATGTTCCAGCGCCGTCGCCTCAAGACAAGCCGGTTCGGCAGGCCGACAATAATGATCGTTCTGCCAGGCGCGACGACAGGAACGATGCCGACAATGCCGCGGATGCGCAGCAGGCTGCGCCGCGCACGGGCGTCGTTACTCAAAAGCCGAAGAAGTCATCCGGGCACGCAGAGGCCGGTACAACAAAAGCCGGCCTGACCGAAGGAAAATCGAAGCTCAAGGCGAAAGACGAACCAACTGACGGCGCGTCGGTCGATCCAAGCCAGTCTCAGCAGGCGGCTGGCGATGTGACCAATCCGAACGTGGTGGTCACGACGTCTGCGGCGGCGGCGATGACGGCAACCAAGTCTGATGGTGCATCCGATACGCCCGCCGAGACGGCGACGCCTGCCACGGGCATCTCCGTTGCGGTTGCGATGGCTTCGACTCAAGACGCCGCAGCCGGCACGGACGCAAAGGCGGTCGCGCTCGCCACCCAGACGGCCGCAGATCCTGCAGCCGGACAGGCTTTCTCCGAAAAATCGAAAACCGGTCAGGCACAGATTGCCGCCGATGGCGCAGCGTCGGCGACAGCAGGCGGCGGCGCGGACGAGACTGCGCTTTCCACCGGCATCGTCGTGCCGCAACAGGTCGCCGCAGCCGGTATGTCTGCAACCTCGACCGGCGTTGTGAAGACGGACGCGGTTGACGGCGTCGCCAAAGGCAAGTCCGCAAAAGCTCCGGCCACAACGACCGAGACAGACGGGACAGGTGTGAAGCCGGGCGGGGATATCAAACCCGACCCAAGCAAAAGCGACGCGTCTTCCTCGGCTGAGGTGGCGGACAACAATGGCCGCGCTGGTGTAGCTTCGGCGAAGACGGATGCGCCATCCGCCGTTCCAAGTCATGAGCGGCAGGGGACCGACACCCAGACTCTGAAGCCGGACGTCAGCTTCCAGGCGGCACTCGACCTGCAGACGCCTGTCTCGCAGCAGCCGCAGGCACAGCAGCAGTTCACGGTGACGGTGGCGGGACCGACCGCGTCCACGCAAGCCGCCAGCGTTCCCGTGCCGGTCAATGCGCTTGCGGTTGATATCGCGACACGCGCGGCAGCCGGCAACACCAGCTTCCAGATCCGTCTCGATCCGGCTGAGCTTGGCCGCATCGATGTGCGGCTCGACGTGGATAAGCATGGTCGGGTGACCTCGCACCTCACGGTGGAGCAGCCCGCGACGCTCGACATGCTGCGCAAGGACGCGCCGCAACTGCAGCGCGCGCTGGAGGATGCCGGCCTTAAGACCGGCGATGGCGGATTGCAGTTCAGTCTGCGTGATCAATCGCCGCAGGGTGGGCAAGGCGACGGCGGGCAGGGCCGCCATTCGCAGCGCCTGGTCGTCTCAGAAGAGGTTTCAACCACGCCGCAGGCTGTGGGCGCGAGCTATGGCCGGTCATCCGGTTCGAGTTCCGGCGTCGATATCAGCATTTGAGGACAAGCCATGTCGGTTGACGCAACAACGCCAAACCCCGTTACATCGGCTCCCGCGTCGGGGACGAATAACAGTTCGTCGTCGAGCAGTAGTTCGAGTTCGAGCTCCACGACGGGTATCGCGGATAACTTTCAGACGTTCCTGACGCTGCTGACCACGCAGTTGCAGAACCAGAACCCGCTCGATCCGCTCGATACCAACCAGTTTACCGCGCAGCTCGTGCAGTTCGCGCAGGTCGAGCAACAGTTGAAGGCGAACGATCAGCTGAGCTCGCTGGTGGCGCTGCAGAAGACGGCGCAATCCACGCAGGCACTGAGTTTCGTTGGTCAGACCATTTCGGTCGACGGTTCGACCGCTGCATTCAACGGCTCGGCGACCTGGAATTTCAATGCCGCCGCCAACTGCAATGCCGTCGTCACGATTTCGGCCCCGAACGGTCAAACTGCTTATACCGGCAGTTATTCGCTGACGGCAGGCAATGCGAGTTTCGTGTGGGACGGCAAGGGCAATGACGGCACGCAATGGCCGGCGGGCAATTACAAGCTGACCGTGACCGGCAAGGACACATCGGGCAAGGATGTCACGGTGACGACGGAAGTGCAGGGTGTCGTAGACTCCGTGGATATGACGACCAGCCCGGCGCTACTCTCCATGGGTGGCAACAATTACACCATCGACCAGATCAAACGGGTGGTTCGCGGCAGCACCACTGATACCGGCAGCGGAAACAACAGCAACGGCAACGGAACTACTTAGATACCGATCGCTTTGGGTCGATGAGTCTTTTCCCCGCTTCCTCGGAGGCGGGGCTTTTCATTGGCGAGGGCGGTTTCAGGAGAATGGCATTCGAAGCTTAGGCTTAGGCAAATTTTAAGCGGCGCGGGGTACCTTGTTCCCATAAGTGCAGTTTGAGTTTGTGAGTACGCCATGACAGAACCCCACCGCCCGAGGGTGAAGTATGTCATCGGGCCCGATGGTAGCCCGTTGACGATTGCCGATCTTCCGGCGCCTGGTACTAAACGGTGGGTTATCCGCCGTAAAGCCGAAGTCGTTGCTGCCGTCCGTGGCGGCCTTCTTTCGCTGGAAGAAGCCTGCAGCCGCTATACGCTGACGGTAGACGAGTTCCTGTCCTGGCAGTTCTCGATCGACCAGCATGGTCTAGCCGGGTTGCGCACCACCCGAATCCAGCAATACCGCCAGTAACGTCAACCGCCCGCGGCCGGGATTTTCCGAAAATCCGCTTCATTTCGTGAAGCGGGGCTTGAGGATGTCTCAATTTATGCCAGGCGGTTAACCGGCGTTAACCATATGGAAACCATCCCTAGGCAAATTCTGCCCAGTCGGTCCGATTTGGCCGAATCTTCGGGGTGGGTCTTTGCAAGGGCTGATTTCATTCCTTCGCGGTATGGGTGCAGGGCGGCTCGCGGCGATGTTGGCCGTGACCATGGCCCTATTGGGCTTTTTCGGCTTCGTCATCCTGCGGGTGACGGCGCCGCAGATGGTCACCCTTTATACCGATCTGAGCTACGACGACGCGTCCGGCGTCATGAAGGAGCTCGACCGTCAGGGCATTCCTTATGAACTGAAGAACGACGGCGCCATCATCATGGTGCCGAAGGACAAGGTCACCCGCCTGCGGATGAAGCTCGCCGAGGGCGGGCTGCCGAAGGGCGGCGGCGTCGGCTACGAGATCTTCGACAAGTCCGATACGCTGGGTTCGACCAGCTTCGTCCAGAACGTCAATCATCTTCGCGCGCTCGAGGGCGAGCTCAGCCGCACCATCAAATCTATCGATCGTATCCAGGCGGTACGTGTCCATCTGGTACTGCCGGACCGCCCACTGTTCTCGCGCGAGAAGCCGGAGCCTTCGGCAGCGATCGTGGTTCGTGTCCGCGGGGCACTTGAGCCGCAGCAGGTGCGCGCCATCCGCCATCTCGTCGCGTCGTCCGTCAACGGCTTGAAGCCGCAGCGCGTCTCGATTGTGGACGAGAACGGTCAACTGCTCGCGGACGGCTCGGGTGACGCCAACGGCATGGGCGACGTCGGCGCCGACGAGCGCCGCATCGCCTACGAGAATCGGCTGCGCAAACAGGTCGAAAGCATCATCACCTCGGTCGTCGGCGCCGGGCGCGCCCGCGTCCAGCTCTCGGCCGATTTCGACTACAACAAGGTCACCGAGACGTCAGACAAGTTCGATCCGGAAGGGCGCGTGCTGCGTTCCAGCCAGACGCGCGAGGAATCCTCCGCGACCTCGAACGGGCAGAACGGTCAAGTCACCGTCAATAACGAGATGCCCGGCAACCAGCAGCAGAACGCGGCGAATGCGGGCAAGGACCAGAGCAAGAAGAGCGAAGAGATCAACAATTACGAAATCTCTCGCACCACCAAGACGGAAGTGACCGAAGCAGGCCGCGTGCAGCGTGTGTCGGTCGCCGTGCTGGTGGACGGTACCTATTCCAAGAATGAAAAAGGCGATCTGGTCTACGCGCCGCGCAGCAAGGAAGATCTTGAACGCATCGCCACACTGGTGCGCTCGGCGATTGGTTTCGAGAAGAACCGCGGCGATCAGGTCGATGTGGTGAATCTGAGATTTGCGGATGCGCCTGCGGCGGTGCCGCTGTCGGAGCCGACCGGCTGGCTGAGCGTATTCCAGTTCACCAAGGATGACGTGATGTACTTCATCGAGCTTGGCGTGATGTCGTTGCTCGGCATCGTCGTGGTCTTCATGGTGGTTCGGCCGCTGGTCAAGCGCGTGCTCGCCGAAGACCCGATAGTTCCCGCGCTGCAGCCGGCACTCCCCGAAGCTGAGAAGCCGGCTGCTGTCGCAGGCCCCGTCCACACGGCGGCGACCGCGCAGATGATCGACGTCGCGCAGGTGCAGGGACAGGTGCACGCGCAATCCGTCCACCGTGTCGGCGAACTGGCCGATCGCAATCCGAACGAGACCGTTTCGATCATCCGTCAATGGCTGACAGAGCAACCGGCGTAAAACATGGCATCCGTTCCCGCCCAACAGAAACCGGAAGACATCGCCAGCGTCGTCGCGACGCTCGCCAGCCGTCAGGGCGGCCGTACGGCGGCGGCGGCGCAACTGAGTGGCCCCAAGCGTGCGGCGATCATGATGCTGGCGCTGGGCGAGCAATATGGCAGTAAGGTCTGGTCGCTGCTCGACGACGATGAAGTGCGCGAACTGTCAGCTGTGATGTCGTCGCTCGGTACCATCGAAGCCAATGTTGTCGAGGATCTACTGCTCGAATTCGTTTCGCGGATGTCTGCATCGGGCGCGTTGATGGGCAATTTTGACGCGACCGAGCGGCTGCTGCAGCAATATCTGCCGGCCGAGCGCGTTAACGGGATCATGGACGAAATCCGCGGCCCGGCCGGCCGCAACATGTGGGAGAAGCTCTCCAACGTCCAGGAAGAGGTGCTCGCCAACTATCTCAAGAACGAATACCCGCAGACGGTTGCGGTGGTGCTGTCGAAGCTGAAGCCGGAACATGCCGCCCGCGTGCTGGCGATTTTGCCCGAGGACATGGCGCTCGACGTCGTCAACCGGATGCTGCGTATGGAGGCCGTGCAGAAGGAAGTCATCGAGCGTGTCGAGAGCACGCTGCGCACCGAATTCATGTCCAACCTGTCGCAGACCCGCCGCCGCGATGCTCACGAGGTGATGGCGGAAATCTTCAACAATTTCGACCGCCAGACCGAGACCCGCTTCCTCACCGCTCTGGAAGAGGAAAGCCGCGAGGCGGCCGAGCGCATCAAGTCGCTGATGTTCACGTTCGACGATCTCGTGAAGCTCGATGCAGGCTCGGCGCAGACCCTGATGCGCCATGTCGACAAGGACAAGCTCGGCGTTGCCCTGAAGGGCGCCAACGATGCCGTGCGCGAATTCTTTATGGGCAATATGTCGACCCGCGCGGCCAAGATGCTGCAGGACGATATGGCTGCCGCCGGTCCGGTGCGACTGCGCGACGTGGATGAGGCCCAGGCGCTTCTGGTGAATCTTGCGAAGGATCTCGCCGCCAAGGGTGAGATCATGCTGCAGAAGAACCGTGCTGACGACGAGTTGGTGTACTGATGAGCGCGCCCGCGAAATTCCTGTTCGATATGGACTTTGCCGCTCCGGCACATGCCGAGCGGCAGGCTTCGCGCGCGGAAATCGCCCAGCTGATTGCGGACGCCGAGGCGCGTGCGTTTCGCGACGGATTTCAGGCGGCGCAGAGAGAGGCGAGCGTGGAAAGCGATCGCCGCTCCGCGCTGGCGATGGAGGAAATCGCTATCGCCATGCGTTCGCTCGCCTCGAACTTCAAGGCGGTCGAGGGACGGGTCGAGACCGAAGCCGTGGACGTGGCGGTGGCGGTCGCGCGCAAGCTGTGCAGCGAACTAATCGCAGCCGAACCGCTCACGGAAATGATGGCGCTTGTCGCCGATTGCCTGCGTCATCTCACCTCGACGCCGCATATCGCGATCCGCGTCAACGACACGTTGTATGACCGCGCCCGTGAGCGGATCGAAGATCTTGCGCGCCGTAGCGGATTCGAGGGGCGGTTGGTGATTCTGGCCGAACCGGACATCGGCATTTCGGACTGCAAGATCGAATGGGCGGACGGTGGCTGCACGCTCGACCGTGCTGCGACGAACGACAGAATTGCTGAATTGGTGGAGCGCTATATGGCGGCTCGCAATCAGGCCGGATATTCGGCCGGGAGAGGCTCATGAGTGATACTGATGGACAGGGGCAGGTGCCGTTGCCGGACCTGAACGCGACCGAGGCTCCGCCGCTCGATCAGGCAGCTTATTCGGAAGACGAAGAGCGCGGCGCACGCATCGCCTCCGATCTCGAGGCGGTGTTCGACGTGCCGGTGCAGGTGTCGGCGGTGCTCGGCCGCTCGAAAATGGATGTCAGCAATCTTTTGAAGCTGGGTCCCGGCACCGTGCTCGAACTCGATCGCCGCGTGGGTGAGGCGATCGACATCTACGTCAACAACCGTCTGGTGGCGCGCGGCGAAGTGGTTCTCGTGGAAGACAAGCTCGGCGTCACCATGACGGAAATCATTAAGGCTGAACGCGCGTAGGCCGCGCGGAACATCAAACCGAACGCCGCAAATGGCGCGATACTGACAGGAGCAAATCATGCGGCTTCTCATCGTCGGAACCCTGAAGGGGCAGCTGACAACCGCAACCAAGATTGCGATGGACAACGGCGCGAGCGTGACGCACGCCGAGGACATCGAACTCGCGATGCGGGTGGTGCGCGGCGGCAAGGGTGCGGACCTGCTGCTGGTGGATGTCGCCATTGATATCCGCGATCTGGTAATGCGGCTCGAGGCCGAACACATCCACGTACCGATTGTGGCCTGCGGCATCACCAACGATGCGCGTGCCGCGGTCGCTGCGATCCACGCGGGGGCCAAGGAATACATCCCGTTGCCACCGGATCCGGAGTTGATCGCAGCGGTGCTGGCCGCGGTCGCCAACGACTCGCGCGACCTGATCTATCGCGACGAGGCGATGGTGAAGGTCGTCAAGCTCGCGCAGCAGATAGCGGGCTCCGATGCTTCGGTGATGGTGACGGGCGAGTCCGGTACCGGCAAGGAAGTGCTGGCGCGCTATGTTCACAGCCGTTCAGCGCGGGCGAAGAAGCCGTTTATCTCGGTGAACTGCGCGGCCATTCCGGAGCACCTTCTGGAATCCGAATTGTTCGGCCATGAGAAGGGCGCCTTCACCGGCGCGATCGCGCGACGTATTGGCAAGTTCGAGGAAGCGACTGGCGGCACGCTGCTGCTCGATGAAATCTCGGAAATGGATGTGCGGCTGCAGTCGAAACTGCTGCGCGCCATTCAGGAACGGGTGATCGACCGCGTCGGCGGCACCAAGCCCGTTCCGGTCGATATCCGCATCATCGCCACCTCCAACCGCAACCTTGCGGATGCGGTGCGTGAGGGCACGTTCCGCGAAGACCTGTTGTTCCGTCTCAATGTTGTAAACCTGAAAATTCCGGCCTTGCGCGAACGTCCGGCGGACATCCTGGAACTGTCGCAGCACTTCGCCCAGAAATATGCGAACGCCAACGGCGTGCCGGTGCGTCCCCTGTCGGCCGAAGCCAAGCGCGTGCTCACGGCAAACCGCTGGCAGGGCAATGTGCGCGAGCTGGAAAACACCATCCATCGCTCTGTGCTGATGGCACAGGGTGATGCGATCGGCGCTGAGGCGATCCTGTCGCCGGACGGTGATCGGCTCGATCTTGCCAAGACCGCTCCGGCGGTCGCCCACGCGACGCTCGCCGCCGAGCAGGTGACGCGTGCGCTGGTTGGACGCACGGTGGCTGATGTCGAGCGCGATCTCATTCTCGAGACGCTCAAGCATTGCCTCGGCAACCGCACCCACGCGGCGAATATTCTCGGCATCTCGATCCGCACGTTGCGCAACAAGCTCAACGAATATGCTGACGAAGGACAACCCATCCCGCCGCCAGGCAGCGGCGAAGCGCGCGGCGTGGTCGCGGCCTGAGCGTCGCATCCGACACTCTCAACGGTCCGATCAACGGCGGCCTTGGCCGCCGTTTTTTCGTTGGGTCCGGTCGGGAATGGGCCGCATCCCATGAGTGGGCACCGTTCATTGTGTTGCGGAGGATTGCGGATCTGGCGCATAATCGCTGCGATCTTGGGTGGTCTTTCCGGCGGTCATGATGCCGCGCCTGCCTGCCGGAGATGGCTGATCCAGCCATGATTAAAGTTGGCGGGATCGGATGCGGCAGATATCACACTGGCGACCTTAACGGCGGCTTTGCCTCGGCGGCGATGAAAACCCTCATCATCGATAACTACGATTCTTTCACCTACAACCTCGCCGACCTGATTGCGGACATCAATCAGTGCGCGCCGCGGGTGGTGATGAACGACGCAGCAACCTGGGACGAGATTGCGAGAGAGCCATTCGACAACATCGTGATCTCTCCGGGCCCCGGCCGGCCGGATCGCGCCTCAGATTTCGGATTGTCGCGCGATGTACTGCTCAATGCGAACGTTCCCGTTCTCGGGGTGTGCCTCGGTTTTCAGGGACTCGCGATGGCATCGGGCGGGCGGCTCGCTTACGCGCCGTCGCTGGTGCATGGCGAGGCGTCGCTGGTGCGCCATGATGACGATCCGCTGTTTGCGGGCGTGCCGTCGCCTTTTGCGGCGGGGCGTTATCATTCCTTCATGATCGAGCGGCCGTTGCCGCCGCATCTGAGGGAGATCGCCTGGACCGATGATGGTTTGTTGATGGGGATCGCGCATCGCGACAAGCCGCAATGGGGTGTGCAATTTCATCCCGAATCGATCTTGACGGAACATGGCAGGCGACTGCTCGAGAACTTTCGGGATTTGTCGCGCGGTACCGCACTTGCCCCGAAAATGGAGCGGCTCCCGCGTCAAGCCCCGGCACTCTCTGAAATAAGAAAAGCATTCTGGCGTGAATTGCCGCGCGCGATCGATACCGAGGCCGCGTTCTGCCAGTTATTTGCTTCGTCGCCTCATGCGTTCTGGCTCGACAGCAGCCTTGTTGCACGCAGCCTGTCGCGCTGGTCGTATCTCGGCGATGCTTCCGGGCCGAATGCGGAGATCGTCAGTTACGATTGCGTGGATGGGTTTGTTGTCGTCGAACGTGCAGGTGGACGTCAGCGCCATAACGGCAGCATCTTCGATTATCTAAAGGCTCAGCCACCAAGCGTGCCGCAAACGCCGCCGCCATGTCCGTTCAGGGGCGGATATGTCGGCTGGTTTGGTTACGAATTGCAGCAGGATTGCGGATCGAAAGTCCATCGCGATGTGTCAACCCCCGACAGCCTCCTGATACGCCCCGACCGCTTCATCGCCGTCGATCATGCGGAAGGCAAGAGCTATCTCGTCGCAATCGACGCGCCGGAGCGTGAGGCGCACGCCCGACAGTGGTTGGACGAAATGGAATCCGCGCTCACGCATCTCAGAACGCTCTCGCTTGTTGTGCCCCGTGCGATGCGGCCGCTCGATATCGTCATGGCCAAGGGCGAGCGGGCGTATCGCACCAGCGTCGAGGAATGTCTTCACGCGATCCGGGAAGGCGAGAGTTATCAGGTCTGCCTGACCAATGAGCTGTCATGCGAGGCCGATCTCGATCCGCTTGATGTCTATCGCGTGATGCGGAAAATAAATCCCGCGCCGTTTGCGGCATTCATGCGCTGGCCGGGCGGTGCGGTGCTGAGCGCATCGCCGGAACGGTTTCTGTCGGCGGACACAAAGGGTGAGGTTGAAACCAAACCTATCAAGGGCACGGCGCGGCGCGATGCCGACCCGCGCCGCGATTGCGAATTGCGCGAGACCTTGCGGCAGAGTCGCAAGGACCGCGCCGAGAATGCGATGATCGTCGATCTGCTGCGCAATGATTTTTCCCGTTGTTGTATGCCGGGCAGTGTGCATGTCAGCGAATTGTTTGGCGTGGAAAGCTATGAGACCGTGCACCAGCTTGTCAGCACGGTGCGTGGCGTATTGCAGCCCGATTGCTCGGTGCCCGACCTGTTGCAGGCTGCGTTTCCAGGCGGGTCGATGACGGGTGCGCCGAAATTGCGGACGCTGGAGATCATCGATCGGCTGGAGGAGCGTCCGCGCGGAATCTATTCGGGCGCTCTGGGATGGATCGGGGCAGATGGCGCTGCGGATTTATCGATCGTCATCCGCACCATTGTCGCGCAGCAGGGGCGCTTCACAATCGGTGTCGGTGGCGGCGTTGTCGCGGCGTCAACGCCGCAGGCGGAATATGCCGAAATGCTTTTGAAGGCGCAGGCGTCGATCAAGGCGCTCGTTGTGACAGCGTTCGGTCGCTTTGATGAAAGTCTTTATCGGCTCTCGGAGCGCGCTCAAGTCCAGGTCGAGGAGCACGCGTCGTGACGCAGGTCTGGTACAATGGTGCGTTTCTTGACGCGCAGGACGCGCGTCTGTCGATCGCCGATCGCGGTTTCACGCTGGCGGATGGAATCTTTGAAACGATTCTTGGTATTGGCGAAAAACCTGTCTGGTTTCCTCAACATCTGCATCGTCTGCGCGATGGCGCTTCCCAACTTGGCTTGCACGTCGCGTTCGACGATCAGGCGTTGGAGGCAGCAGTTGTCGGGCTTTTGCGCAAAAACGGATTTGTGCGCAGCGCAGTTCGTATCACGCTGACACGAGGTCCGGCAGCGAAGCGCGGCCTATGGGTGGATGATCAATCGTCACCGACCCTTCTGATGACGTGCGCCCCTTCGGCTCTTGTGACCGAACCGCAACGTCTTATCATCGCGCGCTCGACGCGTCGTAACGAATATTCTCCGTTATCGCGGATCAAGTCTCTCAATTATGGCGACAATATTCTGGCGCGGCGTGAGGCCTTGTCGCGCGGTGCAACCGATGCGCTGATGCTGAACGGGCACGGGTATGTCGTATGCGCGACCGTGGGAAATCTGTTCGTGCGGATCAACGGTGAATGGGTCACACCACCTGTCTCTGACGGCATTCTTCCGGGCATCGCACGCGCTAAAATCATCCCGTGCTTGCGCGCGCAGCAGACCTCGTTATCCGAGGCCGATATGCGCTCTGCGGATGCGGCCTTCATCAGCAACAGTCTCGGTAGCGTCGACATCGTGGAGATCGATGGGGTGAAGCTTCCCCCGTATCTCGCCGAATTGCCGGTTGAGGCACTTTATGAGTGACCAGTAAGTCGAAAGACAAGGAAACAAAAAAGCCGGCCTTAGGGTCAGCTTTTTCGTCTCAGAACTGTTCGCAAGATCAAAGGTTGCGCTTGGCCGCTGCCGCTGCCTTGTCCACGGCTTCCTTGGTGGCTTCCTTGGCATCGCCGACCGCCTTCTGGGCGTGGCCCTTCGCTTCCTGCAGCGCGCCTTCGCCTTGCAGGCGATCCGAGCCCGTGGCTTCGCCGATACCCTGTTTCGCCTTGCCGATAGCTTCGTTCGCGGTGCCTTTAATCTTGTCAGCGGTGCTACCCATTGCAAACTCCTTCATGTTGAGGTTCGTGGAGGAAACAATGGGATGCCGTGCACGTTCCTGCCTAAGAAGCTGAAATAAATGAAAAATCGGGGGAACAGGAAAAGTGCCTTCGGAATTTGCATGCACGACAATGGAGCGACCGCTGTGCTGACGTCGCAGGCAAGGAAGATCACCTGAAAGCGTTTCGGACTTCGTATAATCTCATTCACGATGTTGAGATTCGATGTCGTGTCAGGATCAATTCAGGATTGGTAGTGAGACTTTATAAGGACAGCCCAGTCCATCCTCGCATTGGTATTTTAAAGCCCCGCCTGCTTTCCTGCCGATGGGTCATGCGACCCGCACCGAAAAGGACGCTTCCATGAGCTTCTCTTTCCGCCGCGATGTTTTGACGCGTCCGATATTTGCGTGGGCTCACAAGGCGCTTCCAGCGATGTCTGACACCGAGCGCGAGGCACTGGAAGCGGGCGACGTGTGGTGGGACGCGGATCTGTTCACCGGCAATCCGGATTGGTCGAAGCTGCGGGCCTTCGCTCCGGCGAAGTTGACGGACGAGGAGCAGGCGTTTCTTGTGGGGCCGGTCGAAGAGCTCTGCGCCATGATCGACGACTGGAAGGTCAACTGGGAGTGGCGTGATCTGCCGCCGGACGTGTGGGCTTTCATCAAGGCGAACAAGTTTCTCGGCATGATCATTCCGAAGGAGTTCGGCGGGCTGGGTTTCTCGCCGTTCGCGCATTCGGAAGTGATCCGCAAAATCTCCTCACGCTCCATCGCTGCTGCGGTCACTGTGATGGTGCCGAATTCGCTCGGGCCGGGCGAACTGCTGATGAAATTCGGCACTCGCGCGCAGCAGGATAAGTGGTTGCCGGGGCTGGCAGCGGGCCGCGAAATTCCCTGCTTCGGCCTCACCAGCCCGGATGCGGGCTCAGATGCTGCGTCGATGACTGACACCGGCGTGATCTGCAAGGGCGTGTTCGAGGGGCAGGAGGTGCTCGGCATCCGCCTGAACTGGCACAAGCGCTATATTACATTGGGACCAGTGGCTACGTTGCTCGGCCTCGCCTTCAAGGCGCGCGATCCCGATCATCTGATCGGCAATCAGAATGAACTCGGTATCACGGTGGCGCTCATCCCAACCGATCTGCCCGGCGTCACCATCGGTCATCGTCATCTGCCTGCGATGCAGGTGTTTCAGAATGGCCCGAACTGGGGCAAGGACGTTTTCATTCCGATGGACTATGTCATCGGCGGGCAGGCCCGGATCGGCCAGGGCTGGAAGATGCTGATGAGCGCGCTCGCGGCGGGGCGCGGCATTTCGCTGCCGTCGCAGTCCGCATCCGGCGCAGCCTATTGCGCGCGCAGCGCGGGCGCTTATGCGCGTGTCCGTGAGCAGTTCAAGGTGCCGATCGGCAAGTTTGAAGGCATCGAGGAGCCGCTCGCGCGTATCGCGGGCACGGCCTATCAGCTCGACGCGGCACGACGCCTGACCTGCGCGGCGCTCAATCAGGGCAAACACCCCGCCGTGATCTCGGGTATCATGAAGCTGCATGCGACGGAGCGGCTGCGGATCGTTGTCGACGACGCGATGGATATTCACGGCGGCAAAGCGATCATCGACGGCCCGCAGAATTATATGGGCAATCTCTACCGCTCGGTGCCGGTCGCGATCACAGTGGAAGGCGCCAACATTCTGACGCGCAACCTGATCGTGTTCGGGCAGGGCGCGACGCGTGCGCACCCGTATCTGCTGCAGGAGATCAATGCCATTGGCAACCCGGACAAACAGGCTGGGCTGGAGGCATTCGATCAGTCGTTCTGGAAGCATGTCGGCCATGCCTTTACCAATCTGTTCCGTGCTTGGGGTCGAAGCTGGAGCGGCGGTCTGTTCGCGCCCGCGCCTGACGCGGGGATCGTGGCAGGCTACTATCGCCAGCTCTCCCGTTATTCCTCTGCATTTGCGCTATGCGCAGACATGGCGCTCCTCACGCTCGGCGGCGCGCTCAAGCGCAAGGAGATGCTCTCGGCGCGGTTCGGTGACATCCTCTCCGAGCTTTATCTTTTGTCGGCAGCGCTGAAGCGTTGGGAAGACGATGGCCAGCAGGACGCGGACTTGCCCGCGCTGCGCTGGGTGATGGCCAATGGCATTCGCACCATGGAGCAGCGCTTTGCCGAAGTGCTGGCGAATTTGCCGAACCGCCCCGTTGCGTGGCTTCTGAAATTTGTCGTTCAGCCGCTGGGCGCGAAGGCTCTGGGACCCTCCGACAAGGTCGTACATCAATGCGCGCAGATGATCTTGTCGCCATCCCCCGAGCGCGATCGTCTGACCGCAGGCCTTTATCACGCCGGCGCCAATGACGATGGGCCACTGTCCCGCCTTGAACGGGCCTTCCGTCTCGTCGTGGCAAACGAGCCGATTGAAAAGAAAATGCGCGCCGCTCATATTCGCGACTGGCAGGAAGCCGCTTCGCGCGGCATCATCACGGCGGCGGATGTGGAAGCGATCAAGACAGCGCAAGAGGCCGTGGCGAAGGTGATCGAGGTCGACGACTTCGCGCCGGAAGCCCTGTCTCCGATCTACCGTCAGAACCATCCTGCCACCGCAACCGCGGAAAGGGCCGCAAGCTGATGTCCCGTCCTGTCTATATTATCGATGGCAGCCGTACGCCGTTCCTGAAGGCGCAGGGCGGTCCGGGGCCGTTCACGCCGGTCGATCTCGCGGTGCAGGCCGGGCGTCCACTGCTCGCGCGGCAACCGTTCAAGTCGTCTGAATTCGATCAGGTCATTCTCGGCTGCGTCAATGTGATTGCCGACGAGGTTAATCCCGCGCGTGTTGCCGCGCTGCGGCTCGGCATGGGCGAGGACATGGTGGCCTTCGGCGTGCAGATCAATTGCGGCTCCGGCATGCAGTCGATCGACACGGCTTACCGCTACATTCAGGCCGGGCAGGCGGACATGATCCTTGCTGGTGGCGCGGAAGCGTTGAGCTATTCGCCGCTGGTGTTTCCGCAGGCCGGCGTGCGCTGGTTCGCGGGGATGGCGACGGCGCGCACCACGCTCGCGAAACTTGCGGCGTTCTTCAAATTGCGGCCCTCTTATTTCAAGCCGATCATCGGATTGGAGCGCGGGCTGACCGACCCAGTCACCGACCTCAATATGGGCCAGACCGCTGAAGTGATCGCGCATCTGATGGGTGTCACGCGCGAGCAGGCCGACGCCTATGCGGTGGAGAGCCACAGGCGGTTGGCCAATGCGCAGGCGCAAGGCTTTCTCAAGGGTGAAGTCGAGACGGCGTTCGACCGCAAGGGCAAATTCTACGATCACGATGACGGCGTGCGTCCCGATTCCTCGATGGACAAGCTCGCCAAGCTCAAGCCTGCGTTCGAGCGTCCGTGGGGACAGGTGACGCCGGGCAATTCATCGCAAATCACCGATGGTGCCTGCTGGACCATTCTGGCCTCGGAAGACGCCGTGAATAAATATGGCCTGAAGCCGAAAGCGCGCATCGTCGACAGCGCATGGTCGGGACTCGATCCGACCGTGATGGGTTTCGGTCCGGTACTGTCGTCGAACCGGCTATTGAAGCGCAACAACATGACGGTCCATGATGTCGAGACGTGGGAAATCAACGAGGCCTTTGCCTCGCAGGTACTCGCCTGTCTTGCGGCGTGGAAGGACGACAAATTCTGCCGCGACATCCTCGGCCTCGACGGTGCGGCAGGCGAAATCGACCAGACCAAACTCAATGTGGATGGCGGTGCGATCAGCCTCGGCCACCCGGTCGGCACCAGCGGCAACCGCATCGTGCTGCATCTGGTCAATGCAATGCATCGCCTTGGCACCAAGCGCGGCGTTGCGACGGAATGCATCGGCGGCGGCCTTGGCGGCGCCATGTTGATCGAGACGGTTTAGGAAACGGCGATGGACAGCAAAATCCTCAATGCGATGAAGGACCACGTCCTCGAACTCGGACCTGCGCCGTCGTCCGGGCCTTATCGTCATTTCAAGCTGACGCGCGACGAAGACGGCATCGCCTGGCTTTTGTTCGACCGTGAAGGCGCGAGCGCGAATACGTTGTCGACTGAGGTGCTGGAGGAATTCTCGCAAATTCTCGTGGCGCTGGAGAACGAGCGCCCCACGGGGCTCGTTATTCGCTCGGCGAAACGCTCCGGCTTCATCGCGGGCGCGGACATCAATGAGTTTCGCGGCCTGTCCGATACGAGCCTTGTCGAGCAGCAACTCGGCCGCGGTCATGAAATCCTGAACCGGCTGGAAAACATGAAGCTGCCGACGGTTGCCGTCATTCATGGTTTCTGTCTGGGCGGCGGGCTCGAAGTCGTACTCGCTTGCAACATGCGGATCGCCATCGACGGCGCGCGCTTCGGTTTTCCCGAAGTGCTGCTTGGCCTGCATCCGGGTTTTGGCGGCACAGCGCGCTCGACGCATCTGTTCAATCCGGTCGAAGCAATGACCATGATGCTGACTGGCAAAAATGTCGATGCGCGCAAGGCGAAGTCGCTTGGCCTCGTCGATGCGGTGACGCAGGAGCGTCATGTGCGCGGCGCGGTGAAGGATGCGATCTTCGGCCGTCTCAAGCGTAAGCGCTCGATGCTGACGACGGTGATGAACATCGGTCCGGTGCGCGGTCTGCTGGCCTCGCGCATGCGATCCGAGACACGCAAAAAGGCACCGCAGGAGAATTATCCCGCGCCTTACGCGCTGATCGATCTTTGGGAAAAGCATGGCGGCAACCGCTCGGACATGCTGTCTGCGGAGAAGCCGTCATTCGCTAAATTGATGGTGACGCCGACGGCGCAGAATCTCATTCGCGTATTCTTCCTGCGCGACGAGATGAAGAAGCTTGCCGGCGGCAGAAGCCAGATCAAGCATGTTCACGTCATCGGCGCGGGCGCGATGGGCGGCGACATCGCGTCGTGGTGCGCGCATCAGGGATTGCGCGTGACGCTGGCCGATATGCAGCCAGCGGCCATCGCGGGTGCGATGAAGCGCGCGTCTGACCTGTTTTCGAAGATCACTCGCAGCCGGATCGGTCAGCGCGATGAACTGGATCGCCTGATCCCCGACATGACAGGTGAGGGCGCGAAGCATGCTGACCTCATCATCGAGGCGGTACCTGAAAAGCTGCAGCTCAAGCAGTCGATCTATGCCGGGCTTGAGAAGGTGATGAGGCCGGAGGCGATTCTGGCGACCAACACCTCCAGCATTCCGCTGGAAGAGCTGCGCACATCGTTGCAGCGGCCGGAGCGGCTGCTTGGCATTCACTTCTTCAATCCGGTCTCGCGGCTGCAACTCGTCGAAGTCATCAGCCACGATCAGGTGGACCGCGAGGCGCTCGCGAACGCGATGAAGTTCGTCGGCGGCATCGATCGTCTGCCGTTGCCGGTGAAGAGCTCGCCGGGTTTCCTCGTCAACCGCGCGCTGATGCCGTATCTGATGGAAGCGCTGCTGATGCTCGACGAGAAAATCGACAAGCTCACCATCGACGAGGCGGCGGAAAAATTCGGCATGCCGATGGGGCCCATCGAATTGGCTGATCAGGTCGGTCTCGATATCTGCCTTGCGGTCGGTGACGAATTGCGGTCCAAGCTCGGCGATTCCATTCCATCCGCTCCCGACTGGTTGCGCGAGAAGGTCGCCAAGGGCGAACTTGGGCGCAAGACCGGCCGCGGCTTCTACGAGTGGAAGGACGGCCGTGTGCAGAAGGGGCATGCGCATGTTCATCCCACGCCCGACATGACCGACCGTCTGGTGCTGCCGATGTCGAACGTCTGCGTCGCGTGCCTGCGCGAAGGCATTGTCGACAACCCGGATACGGTGGACGGCGCGATGATCTTTGGCACCGGCTATGCGCCGTTCCGTGGCGGACCGTTGAATTACGCGCGCGAGCGTGGGCCGGAAAATGTCGCCAACGCGTTGGCGGCGCTGGCGGCGAAATATGGCGAACGTTTTAAGCCGGACGCCGGCTGGGCGACGTTTCGCTGATTTTCATGGAACAGAGCATCGCATGACAGACACGCCTGTGACCGGACATGAGACAAGATCGATCGTGCTGGACGATACGGCGCCGCAAGGCGAGTTGTGCGTCCGCACCATTGCAATGCCGGCCGACACCAATCAGAACGGCGATATCTTCGGCGGCTGGCTGCTAAGCCAGATGGACCTCGCGGGCAGCGTGTTCGCCTATAAGGCCACGCTGGCGCGCAACGTCACAGTCGCCATCGAGGCGATGACGTTCCGGAAGCCGGTGTTCGTGGGAGATCTGGTTTCGGTTTATGGCACACAGGTGCGTATGGGACACACTTCGATCACTGTGCGTGTAGAGGCGTGGGTGCAGCGGCGCAACGAGATGGGGATCATTCTCGTCACCGACGGCAACTTCACTTATGTCGCCATCGACGATCAAGGACGGCCGCATCCGATCGAACAGCAAACCACGTCGACATCGACCTGAAGAGGCTCAAGCGCCTCAGCGATGATGACGATGGTGCCGGTGGCGGATATGGCGCTCCGGCGTCAGGTACTGCACCGGGGTGATGTCCAGTGGCGCGCCGAAACCGGCGGTCGGCATCGCAGCGGCATTGGCTTCCATCAGGCGCTGACGCTTCGCGGCGTAGTAATAGCCACCGGCATAATAGGCGACGGCGCGGTTGTGATTACCGCCAGCGGCACGATAGGCACCTGCGAGATACTTCACCGCGTAAGTCAGATTGGTTTCGGGATCGAGCAGGCCTTGTGCGGTGCCGGTGTAGCCGAGGCCGCGTGCGGTCTGCAGCTTGATCTGCATCATGCCGTAATTGCCTGCATGAACGGCGCGCGGATTGTATCGGCTCTCGCGCATGATGACCCGGTGGACCAATTCCGCGGGCACGCCTTCGGCGGCGGCATGGCTTTCCACCATGGCGCGATAGGATTCGCCTTCGGCATGAGCAAACGGAATTGCCGACAGCACCGCAACGGCGGCGAGCGCAAATCTTTTCATGTCAAAATCCTTATTCGATAAATCTGGTTCGGCAGGCCCGCGGCCAAATGCGCGAACGATAGCGTCCCTCAAAGGCGACGCGCGGATGTGGCGTGATTGCTCTGATAATGTGGAAATATCATGTCATCGAAAACGGCTGCGGAGACAGGGATTTAGCTCCCCGGTCGCGATGATGGCAGCGCTACCGCTCAGAGTGACGGTAATTGGATGACGGTGACGTTGAGCGTGCCGGTCGCTTCAGCGACGACGCGCAGCGTCGAGGAATCGAAGGCGATTTCGCCGAGCCTCACGCTGGTCACGCGCGCATTCACCTTGGCGCCGTTCTGCTCGGTCTGAAGATCGCTGATGACGGCGGCAAGTTTTTGCTGCGCTCCGGACGATATCTGCTTCAGATCGATCGTCGCGTGCTCCTGCAGGGCCTGCTGCAGATACGGCGCAGAACGTTGCGCCAGAGCGCCGAACAGGCCGAAGGCGGCATCGGATGTGACGGCGACCGACAGATCGGTGAGGCGCAAGACCTGCGCATCCGCATCAAGCAAGGGGCGGCACCAGATTCGCACGGTGGCATCTGCGCCCAATCCGAACCAACTTGCCTTTTCCTTGGCATGCACCAGCAGCGACACCAGCAGCCGGTCGCCGCTGGCGTCGATGTCGACACTCTTGATGCGGACGGCGATCGCGCCATTGCCATCTTCCGGAAAGGTGCGACCTTTGAGACCGACTTCAGCGATCTTCGCGAGTTGCGCGAAAGGAATGTCGATCGGAACGCCGATGTTGACGCGCCCTTCGTTCAGCGCAGGCTGGATGTCGAGGGCGGCGGGGAAAGGACATTGTGGCGTCGTCTCGCGGTCGACGATCTTCGTTTCGGCCTCGAGGCCAACCGCGAGCCTCACCGCAGCGTTGTCGATCTGTGGTTGTGCCGCGATGGCTTTGACGGGCCGCATTTCGAGGAACAGCGGAGGCGTGCCCGGCGCAGGCGAGGGCAATGCGATCGATTTGCAGGCGCGCGCCCATTGCTGCTGCATCGCGCGGCGGAAGCTCTCATCATTGCGCAGCCGCTGCTGCAGGCGTCCGACCTGTTCGTTTACGGTCTTGTCGATGATCGGCTTTACTTGCGCGGGCACAGCGACCTTCGCGCCAGCAACGGACAGGCTGTTGTTGGTGAGCGCCACCTGGGCGGTGAGCTGCGGATCGAAGTGCCAGTCCGGCGTCAGGCGCGGTCGCGATGTCGCTGTCGCGCTGCCGGTGATTGCCGCGTTGGCATTAACCGACTTGATGGAGATGTTGCCGAGCTTCTGCGCGGTCTTTGCGCCGAACAGATTCCCGAGCGCATTGTTGAGTGGCGTGCCCGCGGCGGTGGAGAGCGAGCCGGTAACGGTGAGCTTTCCGTTCAGCGGCGTGGATATATTCAGCGCATTCTGTTCGCCACTTGCCGTGATGGCGCCACGCGTGATGTGCCAGTCGATATCGGCATTGGTGAGAATTTGACTTGCCGGATTGTCGGCCTTGCCGCCGAAGTCGCGCGGTGCAGAGCGATCGAGCGCAGATGCGATCACGGTGAGTGGAATCGTCACCGGTGCGATGAATTCGGAACGGCGTGTCGCGGGCGGTAGCGGCGGCAGCTTGACGAGCGTGGGTTTTGCTGCACGGGGCGGCCACATCCAGTCCATTGCCTCGAGGCTGATGAAGAATGAGCCAATCAGAATCAGGGTCGCAGCCGCGAGGGATTTGAAGCGCATGATGTTGAAGCCTTGCGGCCGTTGCTGATTGAAAGGATCCGTTCGCAGCGGGCTGCGGAACGCCCATCGTGGTTAAAAGAAAATGAAAAGCAAGGCGTTGATAAGTCCTTAAGTTTATTCACCGACTCTGCGCGCATGGCACGTGGAGTAAGTTTGTATCTCGTCGGCTCCCTTGCCCTCGTCTCTCTAGCAGGTTGCGGCCGTGGTTTCTTTCAAACCGCAGAGCGCGAGCCCTGGCGAGCCGAGGCGGAACAGGCATGCCTGAAGACTGGAGACGTCAAGGAAAGTGCGGAGGTCGTACGCATCAGTCCGATTTCCGGACCCGGAGTTTGTGGCGCGGAATTTCCTCTGAAAGTCAGTGCTCTCGGCGAAGCCAACAGTTCGCTCGGTTATGCCGACGATCTGAGGCCTCCCGGTTCGATCGCAGGTCAGCCGCGATGGCCGGTTTCGCAACCGTCGCCATCGTACCAACAGCCACGCCCGAGCTATTCATCCGCGCCCAACGGCTACGTGCCATCCGGCCAGCCGGTGCCTCTGAATGCGCAGGTGACGTCACCGTCCGATCGTGAGGACGACATGGCGCATGATGAGGGCGTGCACACTCATCCGGCAGGTTCGCCTGCGCCCTATCAGCAGGGTGTGCAACAGCCGCCGCCTTATTCGCAGCCGCGTCTCGGCCCCGTCGGTAATCCGGTATCATCCTTCGGGCCGGTTGGGTTGAAACCTGCCGCGACGCTTGCGTGTCCGATCGTGTCGGCGCTCGATCACTGGATCGCGGAAGCCGTGCAACCGGCTGCGATGCGCTGGTTCGGTGTGCGCGTGGTCGAAATCAAACAGATCTCGGCGTATTCGTGCCGCGGTATGAATGGCAATCCCAACGCGCATATTTCGGAGCATGCGTTTGGCAACGCGCTCGACGTCGCGGGATTCACGCTGGCCGATGGGCGCTACATCTCAGTGCAGAACGGCTGGAAGGGGCTGCCGGAAGAGCAAGGTTTCATGCGCGATGTGCAGGGTGCTGCGTGCCAGCGGTTCAACACCGTGCTCGCGCCGGGCGCCAACGTCTATCACTACAATCACATTCACGTCGATCTGATGCGTCGCGCGAGCGGACGCGTGATCTGCAAACCAGCGGCGGTGTCGGGCGAGGAGATCGCGGCGCGTGTGGGCGGCCGCAGCTACGCCAACCGCGATACCGGAATCACCGGATCGATCGGGCAAAAGGTGCGCCGCGCGTTCGCGCACGGGCCGCTGTCGAAAGAAGATCGCGATACGATCGAGGATGAAAGCCGTATCAGGTAGTGCGGCTCAAGGCCCGAATTGAATCATATTTCGGATCATCATCGTGGTCGGTGGCACGATGACGGGCGCGACCTGTGGCTCGGTCTGCGTCATCTCGGCCTGAGAGTAGCCTCCCAGCATAAGGTTGATGGCTACAGCCGTGATAAATGCCGCCACGAAGATGGCCAGGAATTCTGACCATTTCAGCGGTTTCGTCGGTTCTTCTTGCAAACGTCTGTGAGGCAAATTGTGAGGCATGTTCAATACTAATTCAGGTTCGTGCTCATTTGCAGAGCGGGTATTTTTGAATTCCTAGAAACTAGACAGTGTGACCGGCGCGAGCCGGTCCGGTCAGTGGCGGTAGGCCGCAAGGAACATGCGGACTCCACTGGCCACCACCTCCGCGATGCGCTCGCTGCTTGGCGCGGGCGTCACCTGGAAGATAAAGGGCAGAAACAGGCCGGCCTGGCATGACAGCATGAACTGCGCGGCCGCCAGATCGCAGTCCGGGATTTCAAGCACGCCGTCCGCCACCTGGGTCTTCAGATATTCTGCGAGCTTGCCAAGCCATGATGCCGGGACATGCTCGTAATAGCGACGGCCAAGCTCGGGCATGCGCTCGGCGATAGCCATCATGGTACGGATGGTGGAACCGCCAGTCGGGCGGCACAGCATTTCCATATAGCTTTGGCCGAATTTCTTCAACGTCGTCTCGACATCTTCGGCCGGATCGATGACGAGCTTGGTGATGCCCTGGTCGCGCAACTCGCAAGTGACGATGGCGCCGAAGAGGGCGAGTTTGTCGGCGAAATAGACGTAAAGGGTGCCCTTGGATACGCCGGCCGCCTTGGCGATCTCGCCCATGCTGGCGGCATCGAACCCCAGTTCCCGGAACACCTTGCGCGCACCCTCGACGATCTGGCGGCGCTTGGCGCTGTCCTCGTCGTTGGCGGGAAGGGGCTGGGTCGGAATCATGGGTCCAATTTTATCCATTTAATGGGGCACTCGCAAAAAGTTGTTCTCCTGAGCCTTTCCTACTATTGACCGAACGGTTCGGTCAATAGTAAATAAGCGCTGACCGAACCGTTTGGTCAATGAAAGGCTCCCAGATGGCCCCTCGTGAGCAATCTGCCGTCCGCAAGGCTGAAACCGACGCGAATGACACGGATGAAGGCGCAACGCCTGCATCAGGTTCTCCCGCGCGTCCCCGGTTGGAGGATGTGACCGCACGCCGCACCAAGGAAAGCCCCGACACCGTAGCCGATGCCCCGGCTGCGACGGGCTCTCGTTGGGCGCGGCTTGGCCGCCGTCAGAAAATCTTCGCGGGTTTAGGAGCCGTGGCCGTGATCGCGCTGGCCGCGTTCGGTACCCATTATTTTCTGGTCGGCCGTTACATGATCTCGACCGACGACGCCTATGTCCGCGCCAACAACACGATGCTCGGTGCGCGCGCGTCCGGCTATCTCGCCAAGATTGCGGTGGGCGACAACACCGAAGTGAAGGCCGGCGATCTTTTGTTCCAGATCGATGATGGCGATTACAAAATTGCAGTCGATAACGCCCGCGCCAAGATCGCGACGCAGGAAGCCACCATCAAACGCATTGCTCGTCAGGCGGTCGCGCAACAGAGCGCAGTGGAGCAGGCGCAGGCGCAACTCGAATCCACGCAGGCTGCGGCCAAGCGTGCCGAAGCCGATTATGTTCGCCAGAGCCAGTTGAGCGAGAAGGGTTTCGCCTCGAAGGCGACCTTCGACCAGTCGCTTGCGACCCGCGATCAGAGCAATGCCTCGGTGCAGGGTGCGCAGGCCAATCTTGACGCCGCGCAGGCGCAGATCGACGTCATCAAGGCGCAGCAGGCCGAAGCCGAGGGTCAGCTTGGCGAATTGAAGACCGCATTGGCGAAGGCCGAGCGCGATCTGTCCTTCACCACCATTCGCGCACCGATCGACGGCGTGTTCTCCAACCGTCTCGTCAACGAAGGCGACAATATTTCGGTGGGCCAGCGTCTCGCCAACGTGGTGCCGTTGGACGACGTGTATATCGACGCCAACTTCAAGGAAACACAGCTCGCGCGCATCCGGCCGGGCCAGCCGGTCTATATCAGCGTCGACGCTGTGAAGGGCCGCGACATCGTCGGCACCGTCGAGAGCCTGTCGCCCGCGTCGGGCTCGGTGTTCACGCTGCTGCCGCCGGACAATGCCACCGGCAATTTCACCAAGATCGTGCAGCGCCTGCCGGTGCGCGTGCGCGTACCGAAAGCTATCGCGCATGAAAACCTGCTGCGGGCGGGCATGTCCGTCGTGGTTGACGTCGATACCCGGCAGTCCGCCAAGCAGGCCCTTGCCAAGGTCGAATAAAAGGCGGGGCAATCCCCGCGGAGTTCGCGCATGAGCGCAACAGCTGGCACCGTAGGATCGATACCAGTCGCCACACCCGCTTCGGAGACAGTGGCGCCGCGCCGCATGATCGCGTTCCTGATCATGATCTTCGGCATGTTCATGTCGATCCTGGATATTCAGATCGTTTCGGCGTCGCTCGCAGAAATCCAGGCAGGCCTGTCGGCCTCCGCGACCGAAGTGTCGTGGGTGCAGACCGCCTATCTGATCGCCGAGGTGATCGCGATCCCGCTGTCGGGATTTTTGTCGCGCGCCTTCGGCACGCGGCTGTTGTTCGCGATCTCGGCGGCGGGCTTCACCGTGTCGAGCTTCATGTGCGGCCTGACCTCGACCATCGACGAGATGATCTTGTGGCGCGCGGTGCAGGGCTTTCTCGGCGCGGGCATGATCCCAACCGTGTTCGCCTCCGCCTATACGGTGTTTCCGCGCAGCAAGCTGTCGATCGTCACCCCTGCGATCGGCCTCGTCGCGACGCTCGCGCCGACCATTGGCCCGACTGTCGGCGGCTACATCACCGATGCCGCGTCATGGCACTGGCTGTTCTTCATCAACGTGGTGCCGGGTATCGCGGTGACGCTCGGCGTGCTGGCGCTGGTCGATTTCGACCAGCCGAATTTCGCGCTGCTGGATCATTTTGACTGGTTCGGTTTCGCTGCGATGGCGGGTTTCCTCGGCTCGCTCGAATATGTCCTGGAGGAGGGGCCGCAATATCAGTGGTTCGAAGACGAGTCGGTCGCGATCATGGGCGTCGTCTGCGTCATCTCGACGGTCGCATTCTTCTACCGGGTGCTGACCGCGAAGGAGCCGATCGTTGATATCCGCGCCTTCACCAACCGGAATTTTGCGATCGGCAGTATCTTCTCCTTCTGCGTCGGCATCGGCCTGTACGGCATGACCTATGTCTACCCGCGCTATCTGGCCGAGATTCGCGGCTATAACCCGCTGATGATCGGCGAGACCATGTTCGTCTCGGGCCTTGCGATGTTTCTGACCGCGCCGCTGGTCGGGCGGTTGATGAACAAGGTCGATCCGCGTTACATGATCGGAACGGGTCTGCTCATCTTCGCGCTCAGCACCTGGCAGATGACGTGGATCACCTCGCAATACGACTTCTACGAACTGCTGTGGCCGCAGATTTTCCGCGGGCTCGGCATCATGCTGGCGATGATTCCGGTGAACAACATCGCGCTCGGCACCCTGGCGCCGGAGCGCATGAAGAACGCGTCCGGCCTGTTCAATCTCACCCGCAACCTCGGCGGTGCGGTGGGGCTTGCGCTCATCAACACGGTGCTGAACGATCGTACGGATCTTCACATCTCTCGCCTGCATGACGTGGTGAATTGGGGCAACGCCAGCGCAGTCGACATGCTGAACTCGCTGACGCAACGCTTCCAGGGCTATGGCGATGCGCAATTGATGGCGCTGAAGGTGCTGTGGCAACGGGTGCATCAGCAGGCATCGGTGATGGCCTACGCCGATGCGTTCTATCTGCTGACGATTTTCTATATCGGCTTGAGCCTGCTTGTTGTCATGGTGAAACGGCCAAAACCCGGCGCCGGAGCGGGCGAGGCCCACTAAACGCGACCTGATATGGCGAAAGGTCCGGTGCAATTGTGCCGGACCTTTCCTTTCGGAAGGGATGGATTTTCTGGCTGCGACAACCATCGATGGCCGTGCACAGTTGAAAAATTGCCGCAATTGATTGGCACAAGGTGTGCTCGCTTTATGTTGCCGCATACTCAAACGTGGGAGGATCGCATGGTACGGAATTTCGCTTTGATCGCGCGTCCTCCGCTCATGGGCATTCGCGGTGCAGCCTTCGGTATCCCGCTCGGTTAACCCCGCGGTCCACCGAATGTAGCCGCCCCGTCGGCTTCATTATTGAAGCTAATCGCGGTCGCGGGTGTTCGGGCTCTTCAGCCCGTCTCGTTCGTCTTCAAAACTGAATTTCAGGGCATCGGGTCGCGCACATGCGCGTCGTCGCCTGTTTCCATGGAGCCGGTCTGCGGGAAGCAGCCGGAGTCTGTCATGACTTTACATCGCAAGAATGAAAAGAAATCCGCGCTCGGTGCGGTCCTGCCGTTCGTTTTCGGCCATTGGCGAAACCAGCCGCTGCGCGCAGCTATCGTGTGTGGGGGCCTGATCGGCGAAACGGTTGCGGATGTCTTCATGCCGTTGTTTGCAGGACGTCTGGTCGACGCGGTAACCCTTGGCCTCACCAACCGCGAGGCTGCGCAACAGGGAGCGTGGGTTGCGTTCGGTGCCATCGTGGCACTGGGCCTTGTCGCGCTTCTTTTGCGCTTCATTGGATTGCAGGCCATCGTACCATTCACGCTGCGCATCATGTCCGATGTTGCGCGGGAGGCGTTCCTGCGCGTGCAGCGCTTTTCAACCGATTGGCATGCCAACAGCTTTGCGGGATCGACCGTCCGCAAGGTCACCCGTGGCATGTGGGCGCTCGATCTTCTCAATGACACGTTGCTGATGGCGTTGTTGCCGTCGCTGGTTGTGCTGGTGGGATCGACCATCCTGCTGGGATGGCACTGGCCGGTGCTTGGCGCGGTGATCGCGTTCGGTTCAATCATCTATATCGCGATGACTGCACTCCTCACGACCCGATACATCGCGCCGGCGGGACGATTGTCGAATGCCTGGGACACCAAGGTGGGCGCGACGCTCGCCGATGCTCTGACCAGCAACGCGGTCGTCAAGTCGTTCGGCGCGGAGCAGCGTGAGGACGCGCGCTTGGCAGAGGTCCTGCGCCGCTGGCGCCGCCGTGCCAACAGAACCTGGTTCCGCTACAACTATGTGGGAACGGTGCAGCTTGTCGTGCTGCTTGGCATGCGGGCTTCGGTGATCGGCGGTGCATTGCTGTTGTGGGCGAATGGCCGTGCATCGGCTGGTGACATCACCTATGTGCTGGCCAGCTATTTCGTCATCCACGGTTACCTCGCGGATATCGGCCAGCACATCAACCACCTCCAGCGATCGGTGAACGACATGGAGGAGCTGGTCGCGATCCACAACGAGCCGATCGGTATTGCCGATGCGTCTGATGCTGTGCCGATCAAGGTCAGCGGTGGCGGTATCGTGTTCGACAACGTGACGTTTCACTATCGCGGGCACGATACGCCGCTCTATGACCGGCTGTCGGTCAATATCAGGCCTGGCGAGCGTGTTGGCCTCGTCGGCCGCTCCGGATCGGGCAAGACGACGTTCGTCAAGCTGGTGCAACGTCTTTACGATGCGACCGACGGTCGTATTTTGATCGACGGTCAGGACGTGACAAAGGCGACGCAGCAGTCGTTGCGCAATCAGATCGCGATTGTGCAGCAGGAGCCGATCCTGTTTCACCGCTCGCTCGCGGAGAACATCGCCTATGGCCGGTCCGGCGCTAGTCTGGCTGAAATCGAGGAGGCGGCGCGACTCGCCAATGCGCACGACTTCATCATGCGTTTGCCCAAGCGTTACGAAACGCTGGTTGGTGAGCGTGGTGTCAAGCTGTCGGGCGGCGAGCGTCAGCGTGTGGCGCTGGCACGGGCCTTCCTGGCTGATGCGCCGATTCTGATTCTCGACGAGGCGACATCGAGTCTCGATTCGGAGTCGGAAGCGCTGATCCAGGAGGCGATGGACCGGTTGATCGAAGGGCGCACCGCCATCGTGATCGCACACCGTCTGTCGACCGTGCGCAGCCTGGATCGGATTCTGGTGTTCGATCATGGCCGGATTGTCGAAGAGGGAACGCACGCCACGCTCACGCAGCGTCCCGACGGCATCTATCGTGGCCTGTTCGAACGGCAGGTGCTCGATCTGGATCGCATGGTCGCTGCGGAGTAGGCCTGCAACTGGTGAGGGGCCCGGTGTATTTCACCGGACCCCTCATTGTTCGCGCCAAGTGACGCGACGGATGTCAGCCAGCCTGTAAGCCGGGTTCTGTAGGGCCTGAATGGTTTGCACCACGCAGACGTGACGGCCATTCCTCTGGGACGCGGATTGCTCCGCGCCTCTAGCAACCTACCCGGACGGCGGGCTCGACATCGCCCCGCGGAGTTATCGTCCGGAGACGAACTGTCCGCTACGCCATCCCTATTCGGTCTTGCTCCCGGTGGGGTTTGCCATGCCGTTGCCGTTGCCGGAAACGCGGTGCGCTCTTACCGCACCTTTTCACCCTTACCCGCACCCCCTTGCGGCGGCGGGGCGGTTCGTTCTCTGTGGCACTTTCCCTGAAGTCGCCTTCGCCGGACGTTATCCGGCACCGTATGTCGATGGAGCCCGGACTTTCCTCCCTTGCGACCTTTCGATCCTGCAAGAGCGGCCGTCCGGCCGACTGACACCGACCACATGGCGGTTTCGCCTACCGGCGTCAAGCCGCGCGGTTCGAAGAGGGAGAGGCGCTCGGGCCGGCTCAGGCGACCTTGGAGGTGTCCGGCAGCGTTTCGAGCAGGTTCTGCAGCGTCGTCAGCGTCGACTGATCCGCGATGCCGTCGACGCGCTCGGGCCGGAAATGGCGCTGGAATGCCGCCACCCCATCCATCGTGACGCCATCATACTGGCCGGTCGGCAGCACGTTGTAGCCATAGCGGAGAAGCGCGCGCTGCAGCGCCATGATTTCCTCGCTCCTGGTGCCGAGGAGCTTGCGGTCGCCGTGTGCGATCGGTGCGGGTTCGACCCAGTGGCCGACGCCGGAATCGGCCAGCAACCGCCACGGGAATTTCTCGCCCGGATCCTTCTTGCGTGCGGGCGCAACGTCCGAATGCCCCAGCACGCGATGTTTAGGCACCTTCCGCCGCAACATGATGCCCTTGCATAACGCGATCACGGCGGCGACCTGCCGTAAGGGAAAATCCGGATAGCCGAGGTCATGGCCGGGATTGACGATCTCGATACCGATCGAGGCGGAATTGATGTCGCTGTCACCCGCCCAGGCTGAAGTGCCAGCATGCCAGGCGCGCTGGGATTCCCGGACGCACTGGATGATATTGCCGTCTTCCATCACGATATAATGCGCGGAGACTTCGGTGCCGGCGGTGCACAGTCGCTTCAGCGCGGTCGAAGCATCCGACATGCCCGTGTAGTGCAACAGGATCATATCGGGCTCGCGCCCGGCCTTGCGGTCATTGAAATTCGGAGACGGTCGTACGTCGAAGACGACGGACGAATCCGGAGTAAAGCTCATCATGTCGACTTGCGATCCGAGGGGGGATGCCAGCCGTTCGCGATGTGCGGCGATTCCGGCAGATGCGAACGACTCAAGCGACATGTGACAACCAAACGAGGCAAGACCACGACGTCCTTAACGGTACCGTCCTCGCAACGCGCGGCGCAATCTGCGGGTTCCCCTTATCCACATCCGCGCTGAATTGATGGTGGAACGCCGATCGACGATCATCGTGACGGTCATCAACCATTCCTTAACGATAATTACCGCTACTGAAGGGTGAAGAACCGCGTCCGATTTGTACCCAATCGCGGTTCCCCGGTGCGCTCGACCTATGGCAAATCCCCGCCATCCAGACGGAACTCCGCTCATGACGACGCTTGGCCAGCGCGGGCTTCCGGCGGGCAAACCGTCGCGCGTGTGCATGGAAACACGTGGGCGTTTCGACCGTTATGGTGCAGGAACCAATGGGTTCCGGGTGAGGAGTGCGGCATGAGCAACGCCGATTCCCGCCATATCTCCGTTCTCGGCCGCGAAGCGGTGGAGTTCCTCGCGCCGCACGGCGGCGGCGTTTATGTTGACGCGACGTTCGGTGCAGGCGGCTACAGCAAACGCCTCCTCGACATCGCGGGCACGCGTGTGATCGGCATTGATCGCGATCGCACGGCAATCGCCGAAGCGTTCAATCTGGTTGAACGGGCGGAGGGCCGCCTCACGCTGGTGCAGGATCGTTTTTCCAATCTTGCTGACGTGTGCGCTGCGGAAGGCGTACCGCAGGTCGATGGCATCGTGATGGATATCGGCGTCTCGTCGATGCAACTCGACCGTGCCGAGCGCGGCTTCTCGTTCCGTCATGACGGCCCGCTCGACATGCGCATGGGACAGGATGGAGCGAGCGCCGCCGATGTGGTCGCGGCGGCTTCGGAAAAGGACCTCGCCAACATCATCTATATTTTCGGTGAGGAGCGGCACTCCCGCGCGGTGGCGCGCGCCATCGTCAAGGCGCGGCAGGAGAAACCGATCGCCACCACCAAGGCGTTGGCCGATATCGTATCGAGCGTCGTGCGCGCGCGTCCCAATGAAATTCATCCCGCGACCCGGACGTTTCAGGCGCTGCGGATTTTCGTCAATGAGGAACTCGACGAGCTCCAGACTGCGCTGCATGCCTCCGAGAGCGCGCTCAAGCCGGGCGGACGGCTGGTCGTCGTGACCTTTCATTCGCTGGAAGACCGCATCGTCAAGAATTTCCTCGCGTCGCGCGCGAAGCAAAGCGGCGGCTCGCGCCATCTGCCCGAGGTCGAACAGGCTGCGCCGAGCTTCGAGATTCTGACCAAGCGCCCGGTGGTCGCCAACGACAACGAGACGGCCGTCAACCCGCGCGCCCGCTCGGCCAAGCTGCGCGCGGCTGAGCGTACCGCCAACGCCTCGCACCACGAGGATACGACATTCGACTGGCCGACATTACGCTCGGTGATGAAGGGGGGGCGGTCTTGAGGATCATCCACTTCCTCGTCATCTGCGCGCTGGTGATATCGGCGGCTTACGTCTATCGCATCAAGATGGACTCGACGGTGCGCACCGAGCGCGTGCTGCGGCTGCGTGCCGATATCCGCGAGGAACGCAACAAGATCGCTGCGCTGCGTGCGGAATGGGCCAAGCTGTCCTCGCCTGCACGGTTGCAGGGACTGGTGGAGCGCCACACCCAGCTTCGGCCGGTCGACGCCAATCAATTCGATGCTCTGAAGAACCTGCCGGCGCGGCCGCCGAGCTTCATCAAGCCGAACGATCCCGATCCGATCGGCGCGATGATTGATGTCGTGAGCCCGGACGAGGCGACGGGCTCTATTCCGGCGCCGGTTTCTGCGCCATCCGCACCTGTAGCGACGGAGGGCGCGCAATGAGCGACAGCGCTTCCGCGACACCGGCCGAGCCGTTCCGCCAGCGGCTGATCCGCAAGTTGCTGTATGGCAATGTCGACCGCGCTGCCAAGGCGCGCGCGCGCGTCGGACTTGCGATGCTGGCGTTCACGGCGGTCTTTGCAATCATCGCGCTGCGACTCGTGATGTATGGCGTGATGGGTGACACCCATGGTGGTCGCCGTGGTGGCGCTCAGGATGCGGTTGCGACCGCACGGCCAGACATTCTGGATCGCAACGGCGAAATTCTTGCGACCGACGTCAAGGCTCCTTCGCTTTATGCCGAGCCACGCAAGCTGATCGACAAGGACGAGGCGATCGAACTCCTGACCGCGACACTGCCGGATCTCGATCCCGGCGAAGTGCGCGACCGGCTGTCGTCGCGCAAGGGCTTCGTCTGGCTCAAGCGCGAGCTGACGCCGAAGCAGCAGCATGATGTCTTCAAGCTCGGCCTGCCGGGCGTTGGCTTCCTGCGCGAGAACAAGCGCGTCTATCCGACCGGCCGCGACGTCTCCCACCTGATCGGCATCGTCAATATCGATAATCAGGGTATTGCCGGTATGGAGAAGTGGCTCGATGGCAACGGTCTCGCCGATCTGCATCGGGCGGGCTTTGCTACCGATCGCCAGCAGGAGCCGATCGAACTGGCAGTCGACCTGCGCGTCGAGCACGCGCTGCGCGACGAGCTGATGAAGGCCAAGGAAAAATTCCGCGCCAAGGCGGCGTCAGGCATCGTCAGCAACGTCAGGACCGGCGAGATCGTTGCGATGGTGTCGCTGCCCGATTTCGACCCGAACAATCCGAAGGAAGCCAACGATCCCGATCGCATCAACCGTCTGACCACCGGCGTGTATGAGATGGGCTCGACCTTCAAGGCGTTCACGCTGGCGATGGCGCTGGATTCCGGCAAGACCACGCTGAACTCGATGTGGGATACGCGCACGCCACTGCAGTATGGTCGCTTCCGGATTCACGACGACCATCCGCTTGGCCGTGCGATCAATACCAAGGAGGTCTTTACCTATTCCTCCAACATCGGCGCCGCTCGCATCGCGCTGTCGCAGGGCATCGAGGCACACAAGGCGTTTCTCGCCAAGATGGGCCAGTTGACACGGCTGCGCACCGAACTGCCGGAAAGCGCGTCGCCGATCCTGCCGCGGCATTGGGGCGAGTTGAACACCGTGACCATCGCCTTCGGTCACGGCATCGCGGTCGCGCCGCTGCAGGCGGTGATGGGTATCGATGCGCTGGTCAACGGCGGCTATCTCATTCCGCCGACCTTCCTCAAGCGCACCGAAGCGGACGCGATGAAGCTCGCCAAGCGGGTCATCAAGCCGGAAACCAGCGACAAGATGCGTTTCCTGATGCGCCTCAACGCCGAGGTTGGCACCGCGCGCAAGGCGGACGTGGCGGGCTATTATATCGGTGGTAAGACCGGAACCGCCGAGAAGGTCATCAATGGCCGCTATGCCAAGAAGAAGGTGCTGAACGCGTTCACCGCGATCATGCCCGCCGACAATCCACAATATCAGTTGCTTGTCATGCTGGACGAGCCGCAGGCGCTGCCCGAGACCCATGGATTCATCACTTCGGGCTGGAACGCCGTGCCGACTGGCGGCAAGGTGATCGCGCGAATCGCGCCGCTTCTGGGAATCAAGCCGCGTTTCGATTTGCCGCCGTCCGACCGCCTTATTCTTGCGACATCGAGGGAGAATCGGTAAGCGCATCGGGCTGCCGCCCGTCTTCGGCTGGAGGCGTGGATTTGACATCCGCTACTCTCGGACCACCAGGACCCCATGAGACTACGCGAACTTTTCAGCGGTGATACCACTTTTGACCCGCAAACGGGTGGGCTTGCGGTGGCGGGGCTTGCTGCGGACAGCCGCACGGTGAAGCCGGGCGATGTGTTCTTTGCGCTCGGCGGCAGCAAGACCGACGGTGCGCGTTTCATTGGGGCCGCCGTCGCGGCCGGGGCCATCGCGGTCGTGGCCGGTCATCCTCGTTCTGCCTCTGTCCCTGTCATCGTGACATCAAATCCGCGCCGGGCGCTGGCGCTTGCAGCGGCGGCCTTCTATCCGCGCCAGCCGCAGACCGTTGCGGCCGTGACTGGCACCAGCGGCAAGACCTCGGTTGCTGCCTTCACGCGGCAATTGTGGGAGAGCCTTGGCCATGACGCCGCGAGCCTCGGCACCATCGGCATCGTTTCGCGCCACCGCAATGTCTACGGCTCGCTGACGACGCCCGATCCGGTGGCGCTGCATCGCGTGCTCGATGAACTGGCAGGCGAGGGCGTGACGCATCTTGCGCTTGAAGCCTCATCGCATGGCCTCGACCAGCATCGGCTCGATGGCGTGCGGGTCACTGCGGCTGCCTTCACCAATCTGTCGCGCGACCATATGGATTATCATCCGACCGTCGAGCATTATCTCGCGGCGAAGCTGCGGCTGTTCACGGACCTTGCGCCTGAGGGCGGACCTGCGGTGATTGCCGCCGATCATGAGCATTCCGCTGCAGTGATCGCCGCGGCTCGTGCGCGCAAGCTCGACGTCATGAGTGTCGGGCGGCACGGCGAGGGCATCCGGCTTGTCGACGCTGCGATCGACGGCTTCGGGCAGAGGATGACGATTGAACATCAAGGGCAGACGTATCGGTTACGCCTGCCGCTGGTCGGCGAATTCCAGATCGAGAATGCGCTGGTTGCCGCCGGTCTTGTCATCGCGACCGGTGGCGACGCGGCGAGGGCGTTCGCGGCACTGGAAAAGCTGGAAGGCGCTAAGGGGCGGCTGGAATTGATTGGCGAGCGCAACGGCGCGCCGGTGTTTGTTGACTACGCCCACAAGCCCGATGCGCTGATGAAGGCGCTCGAGGCGCTGCGGCCTTACGCGAGGGGCCGCCTCGTCGTAGTGTTCGGAGCGGGCGGTGATCGCGACGCGGGCAAGCGGCCTCTGATGGGCGCCATCGCTGCGCAACACGCCGATGCGGTGATCGTCACCGATGACAATCCGCGTAGCGAAAAGCCTGCCGCGATCCGTGCCGAGATTTTGACGGCTGCAAAGGGTGCGACAGAGATCGGCGACCGGGCGGAAGCGATCCGCTCCGCTGTCGCCTCGCTCCAGCCCGGCGACGTGTTGCTGATCGCGGGCAAGGGACACGAGACCGGGCAGATCGTGGGAGACAAGGTGTTGCCGTTCAGCGATCACGAAGCAGCGTCCGCTGCGTTGGCGGAGCATGCCGCATGACGAAGCCCCTGTGGACCATTGCCGCGATGGCGGAAGCGATGAAGGCGGAACGCGTCGGTGCCTTGCCGGAGGGCATCACCGGCATTTCCATTGATAGCCGCACCATCGTGCCGGGCGAAGCCTATTTCGCCATCAAGGGCGACGTGCATGACGGTCACGATTTCGTCGAGGCCGCGTTGAAGAACGGCGGCGGGGTCGCGGTGATCGCGCAGTCGCATCGCGCGCATTTTTCCGATGGCCTGCCGTTGCTGGTGGTGCCGGACGTGCTCGAAGGTCTTGTCGATCTCGCGAAAGCCTCGCGGGCCCGCTCGCATGCGAAAATCATCGCGGTGACGGGATCGGTCGGCAAGACCTCGACCAAGGAAGCGCTGCGTACGGTGTTGCAGGGGCAGGGCGAAACCCATGCCTCGGCGGCATCCTTCAATAATCATTGGGGCGTGCCGCTGTCGCTCGCGCGGTGCCCGTCGAGCGCGCAGTTCGCGATCTTCGAGATCGGTATGAACCATGCAGGCGAGATCGAACCGCTGGTGAAACTGGTGCGTCCGCATTTTGCGATCATCACCACGGTCGAGCCGGTGCACCTCGAATTCTTCGCCGGTGTCGAAGCGATTGCCGACGCCAAGGCGGAAATCTTCACGGGACTTGAGCCGGATGGCGCGGCGATCCTCAATATCGACAATTCGCAGTTCGCACGTCTGCGCGACAAGGCGAAGGCCTATGGCGTCTCCCGCATCGTGACGTTCGGCGAGGACGCCAAGGCGGATGCGCGCCTGCTTGATGTCGCGCTGCACGGCGAATGTTCCGCCGTCCATGCGAACCTGCTTGGCCACGATGTCACGTATAAAGTCGGCGTGCCGGGACGACATATGGCGATGAACTCGCTCGCGGTGCTTGCGACGACGACGCTTGCCGGGGCCGATCTCGCTTTGTCGGCGCTGGCGCTTGCAGACTTTCGTCCCGCCGCCGGGCGCGGCGTTCGCCAGATGCTCGAACTTCCGGGCGGAACAGCGACGCTGATCGACGAAAGCTATAACGCCAATCCGGCCTCGATGACTGCGGCCATGACCGTGCTCGGCCAGACCGCTATCGGTCCGCAAGGTCGTCGGATCGCGGTTCTTGGCGACATGCTCGAACTCGGCCCGAAGGGCGAGGAACTTCATGCCGGCCTCGCGACGTCGGTCGCGGCCAATAAAGTCGATCTGGTGTTTTGTTGCGGTCCCCTGATGCGTGCCTTGTGGGATGCCCTTCCCTCGGCGAAGAAGGGGGGCTATGCCGAGACATCGGCAAAGCTGGAATCACAGCTCGTTGCGGGAATTCGCGCGGGCGATGCGATCATGGTGAAGGGGTCGCTCGGCTCGCGCATGAAACTGATTGTGACCGCGCTTGAGAAGAATTTTCCGAGTGGCGCGGATGCTGACGATCTCACGGTATAGGCGGTTTGCATGTTTTATTGGTTGACCGATCTCGCAGGCACGATTCCGGGCATCAACGTCTTTCGCTACATCACCTTCCGCACCGGCGGCGCGATGGTGACCGGCGCGCTGTTCGTGTTCATGTTCGGCCCCTGGATCATCGATCATCTGCGGCTCGCGCAGGGCAAGGGTCAGCCGATCCGTGTCGATGGCCCGCCGACGCACCTCGTCACCAAGAAGGGCACGCCGACCATGGGCGGGCTGATGATCCTCTCAGGTCTCGTGGTCGCGACGCTGTTGTGGGCTAATCTGCGCAACCCCTATGTGTGGGTGGTGCTGATGGTCACGCTCGGCTTCGGTTTTGTCGGCTTCTATGACGACTATCTGAAAGTCACCAAGCAGACCCACGCCGGATTTTCAGGCCGGTCGCGCCTTGCGGTGGAAGGGCTGATTGCTCTGCTCGCCTGCGCCGCCATCGTCTGGTCGGCGCGCGATGCTTCAGTGACGCAACTCGGTATCCCCTTCGCCAAGGATTTCGCCTTCAACCTTGGCTGGTTCTACGTGATCTTCGGCGGCTTCATCATCGTCGGCGCAGGCAACGCGGTGAATCTTACCGATGGTCTTGACGGCCTCGCTATCGTGCCGGTGATGATCGCGGCGGCGAGCTTCGGCATGATCTCCTATCTCGTCGGCAACGCGGTGTTCTCCGAATACCTGCAGATCCGTTACGTCGCGGGCACCGGCGAACTCGCGGTGCTGTGCGGCGCGGTGCTCGGCGCGGGACTGGGCTTTCTGTGGTTCAATGCGCCGCCCGCTTCGATCTTCATGGGCGACACCGGTTCGCTCGCGCTTGGCGGCATGATCGGCAGCATCGCGGTCGCGGTGAAGCACGAGATTGTGCTCGCCGTGATCGGCGGCCTGTTCGTATTCGAGGCGCTGTCGGTGATCGTGCAGGTCGCATCCTTCAAGCTGACCGGCAAGCGCATCTTCCGTATGGCGCCGATCCATCATCATTACGAGCAGAAGGGCTGGACCGAACCGCAGATCGTGATCCGCTTCTGGATCATCGCGGTAATGCTGGCACTCGCCGGTCTGTCCACGCTGAAATTGCGGTGAGCACATGATTCCCGTCACCTGTTTTGAGGGGCAGACCATTGCCGTGTTCGGTCTCGGTGGTTCGGGTCTCGCCAGCTGCCATGCCCTGAAAGCGGGCGGTGCAGAAGTCATCGCAGGTGATGACAGCCCGGAACGGTTGGCGCAGGCCGCGAAGTCGGGTTTCATCACGGCCGATCTGCGCAGCGTCTCGTGGGAGAATTTCGCGGCCCTCGTGCTGACGCCGGGAGTGCCGCTGACTCATCCGGCACCGCACTGGACTGTCGAGATGGCGCACAAGGCGGGCATCGAAGTAATCGGCGATGTAGAACTGTTCTGCCGCGAGCGGCGGCGTCACGCGCCGAGTGCGCCGTTCGTCGCGATCACCGGCACCAACGGCAAGTCCACCACGACGGCGTTGACGGCGCATCTGATGCGCGAGGCGGGATTCGACGTGCAGATGGGCGGCAATATCGGCACCGCGATCCTGTCGCTGGAGCCGCCCGCGGCTCGGCGTGTGCACGTCATCGAGATGTCGTCATACCAGATTGATCTCACGCCATCGCTCGATCCGAGCGTCGGTATCCTGCTCAACGTTACGGAAGATCACATCGATCGCCACGGCACCATCGAGAACTACGCCGAGGTGAAGGAGCGGCTCGTTGTCGGCGTGCAGCGCGGCGGCACGGCGATCGTCGGTGTCGATGACGATTTCAGCGCCAAGGCGGCACGCAATGCGGAGCAGGCGGGCAAGCATGTCGTCACCGTCTCGGTGCAACGCAGGCTTGAGAACGGAGTGTTTCTCGATGGCGAAATCATCGTGCGGGGATCAGCGGGAGGCACCGCCAAGCTGGTCGATCTGCACGGCATCGGTTCGCTGCGGGGGCGACACAATGCGCAGAACGCAGCCTGCGCGGCGAGCGCCGCGCTCGCGCTCGGCGTGCCGTTCGATGTGGTGCAGCGGGGACTGCGCAGCTTTCCCGGTCTCGCTCATCGCATGGAGCAAGTCGGACGCAAGGGCGATGTGCTGTTCGTCAATGATTCCAAGGGCACCAACGCCGATGCGGCGGCCCGTGCGCTGTCCTCCTTCAGCGACATTTACTGGATTGCCGGCGGCAAGCCGAAAACCGGCGGCATCGAATCCCTGCGCGAATTCTTCCCGCGCATTCGCAAGGCCTATCTGATCGGCGAGGCGGCGCAGGAGTTCTCCGAAACGCTCAAAGACGTGCCGCAGGAAATGTCGGGCACGCTCGACGTCGCCGTGCCGCATGCCGCACGCGATGCGGAGGCGGCTGGCGGCAATGCCGTGGTGCTGCTGTCGCCGGCCTGCGCCTCGTTCGACCAGTTCCCCAATTTCGAGGTGCGGGGCGACCATTTCCGCAAGCTGGTGATGGCGCTTCCCGGCATAGCGCCGGTGAAGCCGTAAAAGTTTTTACACCTCGTTAACCCTCCCGAAACCATGATCGGCGACCAATGGCGGATAACCGCCTGAAGGACTGCCGCCATGATGTCACGCGAACAACGCACGCCCCTGAGCGAGTGGTGGTGGACCGTCGACAAGCTGTTGCTGGCGGCGATCATGGCACTCATCCTGGCGGGTGTGATCCTGTCGCTGGCGGCAAGCCCGCCGGTCGCGACCCGCATCGGCCTCGATCCGTTTCATTTTTTTAATCGCCACGTTCTGTTTTTGGTGCCGTCGATTATCGTGATGATCGGGACATCGTTCCTGTCGCCGAAGCATGTTCGCCGTAGTGCGCTGATCGTTCTGGCGCTGAGCATGGCGCTGATTGTGGCGACGCTGCTGTTCGGCCCCGAGGTGAAGGGTGCACGGCGCTGGATCACCATCATCGGCGTCAACATTCAGGCGTCAGAAGCCGCCAAGCCTGCGTTCGTCGTCGTGGTGTCGTGGCTGTTCGCGGAATCGACACGGCGCCCGGAAATGCCCGCGACGTCGATGGCGCTGGCGCTGCTCGTCATGTTGCTGACGCTTCTGGTGCTTGAGCCGGATTTCGGCCAGACCATGCTGATGGCGACCGTGTGGGGCGCGCTGTTCTTCATCGCCGGCATGCGGATGGTGTGGGTGTTCGGCCTTGCCGGCGTCTCTGCTGTGGGACTTTTTACGGCCTACCTCACGGTGCCGCATGTCGCCGCGCGCATTCAGCGATTCATGAATCCGGCCTCCGGCGACACCTTCCAGGTCGATCTCGCGGCCGACTCTTTCATGCAAGGCGGCTGGTTTGGTCAGGGACCGGGCGAGGGTACCGTGAAACGGTTGCTGCCGGATAGCCATACCGACTTCGTGTTTGCGGTCGGCGCGGAGGAATTCGGCATCGTGCTGTGTCTCGCGCTGCTCTCGCTGTTTGCCTTCATCGTGCTGCGCTCGCTGTCGCGCGCCTATGCGAGCGAGGATCTGTTCACGCGCTTCGCCGCGTCCGGACTTGCCATCATGTTCGGCACCCAGGCGTGCATCAACATGGCGGTGAACCTGCATCTGATGCCCGCCAAGGGTATGACATTGCCGTTCATCTCCTATGGTGGCTCATCGATGGTGTCGCTGGCTTATGGCGTCGGGATGTTACTGGCACTGACGCGGCAGCGGCCGACCGTCGGGATAGATTCGATGGGCGCTGCGAACGCGGTGCGCGCCTACGCCTGAGCGCACGATATGATATGATGGCGCGATGACTGAATCCCCCCTCATATTGCTCGCCGCTGGCGGCACCGGCGGACATCTGTTCCCTGCCGAAGCGCTGGGCGCCGTGCTGATGAAGCGCGGCTATCGCGTGCGCCTCGTCACCGACGAACGCGCCATGCGCTACAGCGGCCTGTTTTCCAGTGACATGATCGACGTGGTGCCGAGCGACACCGTGCGCGGGCGTAATCCGCTGTCGCTTGCGCGTACGCTGGCGATGCTGTCGGCGGGCGCGGCCAAGGCGGCATTGCTGATCCGTAAATTGAAGCCAGCCGCCGTCGTGGGCTTCGGTGGTTACCCGACGTTGCCGCCGCTGATGGCGGCAAAGATGCTCGGCGTACCGGCTCTCATTCACGATTCCAACGCGGTGCTTGGCCGCGCCAATCGCCTGCTGTCGTCGCGCGTCAATGCGATTGCGACCTCGCTGCCGGGTGTGCTGGATCGCGATCCCGCACTTGCCGCCAAGGCGACGACCACCGGCACGCCGATGCGTTCGAACATCCTGGCGGCTGCTGCGGTGCCTTATGCTGCGCCGGAGCGCGCGGGATCATTCCGCTTGCTCGTGGTCGGCGGCAGTCAGGGCGCGCGCGTGATGTCGGACATCGTGCCCGGCGCGATCGAGCAGTTGGAGCCTGCGTTATGGAACAGGCTGTCGCTGATCCAGCAGGTGCGCGAGGAGGACATGCCGCGGGTTCGCGCGGTCTATGAGCGCCTCAAGATTCAAGCGGAACTGGCGCCGTTCTTCAGCGACCTGCCGTCCCGGCTGGCGGCGAGCCACCTCGTGGTGTCGCGCTCCGGCGCGGGCACGGTCGCCGAGCTTGCGGCCATCGGCCGGCCTTCGATTCTGGTCCCGCTGCCGGGCGCCATCGATCAGGACCAGTTCGCCAATGCCGGTGTGCTGGTGGACGCAGGCGGCGCGATCCGGATTCCGCAATCCGAATTCACGCCGACACGGCTCGCCGCGGAAATTTCCGCACTGGCGGCGGAACCGCAACGGTTGGCCGAGATGGCCGCGAATGCGCGCAAAACGGGGCGGCTGGACGCCGCCGATCGGCTGGCCGATCTGGTCGTGAAAGTCGCCGGAATCTAGCGTTCCGAGGCCGATTTAACCCTTGTCAGGGACCGCCGAAGCAAGGCATCCAAGAGGGCTATGACAAGGATATTTGCATGAGACTGCCGCGCGAAATCGGGCCTATTCACTTCGTCGGTATCGGCGGCATCGGCATGAGCGGCATCGCCGAGGTGCTGTGTAATCTTGGCTACACCGTGCAGGGCTCGGACGCTGCCGAAAATGCCAACGTCGTGCGGCTGCGCGATAAGGGCATCAAGGTGTCGGTCGGCCACAAGGCGGAGAACGTCAACGGCGCGGATGTGCTGGTCGTCTCCACCGCAATCAAGCGCGCCAATCCCGAATTGATGGCGGCGCGCGCGCAGCGCATTCCCGTGGTGCGCCGTGCGGAAATGCTCGCCGAACTGATGCGGCTGAAAAGCTGCATCGCTATCGCCGGAACCCACGGCAAGACCACCACGACCTCGATGGTTGCGACGCTGCTCGATGCAGGTGCCCTCGATCCGACCGTCATCAACGGCGGCATCATCAACGCGTACGGCACCAACGCGCGGCTCGGCGAGGGCGAGTGGATGGTGGTGGAGGCCGACGAGAGCGACGGCACGTTCCTGAAACTGCCGGTCGATGTCGCCATCGTTACCAATGTCGACCCCGAACATCTCGATCACTTCAAGACGTTTGAGGCCGTGCAGGAAGCCTTCCGGCATTTCGTCGAGGGCGTGCCGTTCTACGGCTTCGCGGTGATGTGCATCGATCACGCCGTGGTGCAGGCGCTGGTCGGCAGGATCGAGGATCGCCGCATCATCACCTACGGCGAAAATCCGCAGGCCGATGCGCGGCTGGTCGATTTGCACCCCTTTACGGGTGGTTCGAAATTCAAGGTCGAAATCCGCCGCCGCAAGGCGGGCCCGGCGCATGTCATTTCCGATCTGGTGCTGCCGATGCCGGGCCGCCACAACGCGCTCAATGCGACGGCGGCGATCGCGGTCGCGCACGAGATCGGCATGACGGACGAGGCCATCCGTAAGGCGCTCGCGGGCTTCGGTGGGGTCAAGCGGCGCTTCACGCGCACCGGCGAATGGAACGGCGTCACGGTCATCGACGATTACGGCCACCATCCGGTGGAGATCGCGGCGGTGCTGAAGGCGGCGCGCGACTCGACCAAGGGTCGGGTGATAGCCGTGGTGCAGCCGCATCGCTTCACGCGGCTGCAATCGCTGTTCGAGGAGTTCTGTACCTGCTTCAACGACGCCGATGCCGTGATCGTCGCCGATGTCTATCCGGCAGGTGAGGCACCGATCCCCGGCATCGATCGCGATTCCTTCGTGCTCGGCCTGCGCGCGCATGGCCATCGCGAGGTGATCCCATTGGAGGGCGCGTCGCAATTGGCCTCCATCGTGCGCCGCATCGCGCAACCGGGCGATTTCGTCGTCTGTCTCGGCGCGGGCAGCATTTCGCAATGGGCCTACGCGCTGCCGGGTGAACTGAAGGCGCTCGACAAGTGAGCTTCCCGGATATCAGCGCCGATCTGAAAGCTGCGATGCCCGATTTGCGCGGGCGTCTGCTTGCCAATGAATCGCTGGGTCCGCTGACATGGTTTCGCGTCGGCGGTCCGGCGCAGGTTCTGTTCACACCGGCGGATGAGGACGATCTCGCATATTTCCTCAATCATCTGCCGGCGGAGATTCCCGTCTACGTCATCGGCGTCGGCTCGAATCTGATCGTGCGCGATGGCGGTGTGGAAGGCGTCGTCATTCGCCTGTCTCCGCGCGGCTTCGGTTCTGTCATGGCGGAAGGTGACACGGTTCGTGCGGGCACCGCGGCGCTCGACAAGCGCGTGGCGGAAGCGGCGGCCGCAGCGAATATCGGCGGGCTCGAATTCTATTTCGGCATTCCCGGCTCGATCGGCGGTGCGTTGCGCATGAATGCGGGCGCCAACGGCGGTGAGACCAAGGACGTCCTGGTCGAGGCGCGTGGTGTCGCGCGCAGCGGCGACAAGGTGACGTTCAGCAATGCAGAGATGAAGTTTGTCTATCGCAGCCACGGCGTCGATCCCTCGATCATCTTCACCTCGGCGCTGTATCGCGGCATCATCACTGACCCAGAAGCGATCCGTGCACGCATGAATGACGTGCAGCAGCATCGCGAAACCGCGCAGCCGATCCGCGAGAAGACCGGCGGTTCGACCTTCAAGAATCCGCCGGGTCACAGCTCATGGAAGCTGATCGATGCGGCAGGCATGCGCGGCTTCCGCGTCGGCGGCGCGCAAGTCTCGGAGATGCACTGCAACTTCCTCATCAATACCGGCGATGCCACGGCCAGCGATATCGAGACGCTGGGCGAGACGGTGCGTGAGCGCGTAAAGGCGCAGTCCGGCATCGAACTGCACTGGGAAATCAAGCGGATCGGCGTTCCTGCGAAGTAACTGCCTATGATCCGCCTATCACGCGGATCGTCTCGACAATCGGCGCGGGCGAGAGATGGAATGCGCCGTAGAACGGATATTCCTGAAATGCCACCAGGCTGAGCGTGATGACCGCGGCGCTCGCAAAGACGATGAGCGCGGTCGTCATCGCGCGCCGCCGCTCGAGATGAACCAGCGCGATGGAGATTTCTGTGATCAGGCCGAGTACGATCACCACGATCCATTTCAGATCATTGGTGTGGTCGGAGGCGATCGCGAGGCGCTCGGTGCGTGCGTTGCCGGCGCGCACCGCCGCGTTCAGAAGTGCGGCATGGACCGCGCCGCCGGAGGATTTCGCAATGCTGGGATCGCTGATCTTTCGCAGCAATTCGTCATAGGCGGCCGAAGTGCGCGCGGAGCCGTGACCCTCCGTCATCGCGGGCCATTCGTCGACGGTCACGGATGTCGCATAGGTTTTCAATGCGTCGCGGATCGCGGCCATGTCGGCGAGTGCTGCGACACTCAACGTATAGACGTTGCGCAGTTCGCCGGCTTCGGTTTGCACCGCCTTGTAAGCTTGGCGGCTGCGGTCGGCGATGTCGTTAGCAAGGAAGCCCGCGAGCAACGCGAACAGGATGGCGGACGCATTGAAGAACGGCGCGACGATGCCGGTCAACGACTGCATCTGGCGACTGAGCGGCGAACTGAAAATGAGGATGCGCAAGGCAATGACAACGCCGAAATACAGCGCGGCGAGCGTCAGGAAAATGCCCAGGGGCGGCAGTTCGAGCCAGGCTCTAATCATGATGACAATCGCTGTTCGGCAAGCTGCGCGGCACGCGCCGCGAGGTGGAATCGGATGGCCGGAATCTACATGCAGAATGCGTTCGCGCGAACCCCTTCGCGCCGGCTTCCACCCCTTGGTCGCTTCCGCAAATCAGCGTAGTGAGGAGCAATCAAGGAGCTAAAATGGCTGCATCCAAACATGTCGCTGTCCTGATGGGCGGATGGTCTTCGGAACGGGAAGTCTCGTTGCGGTCCGGCGCGGCCTGCGCCGCTGCGCTCGAGAGCAGGGGATATCGCGTCACGCGCATCGACGTGCAGCGCGACATCGCAACCGTGCTCGCCGGATTGAAGCCGGATGTCGCGTTCATGGCGCTGCACGGGCGGCCGGGTGAGGACGGCACCATTCAGGGTGTGCTGGAGACGCTTGCGATTCCCTATACCCATTCCGGCGTGCTGGCGTCCTCGCTCGCCATGCAGAAGGATCTCGCCAAGACGGTGATGGCGACGGCCGGCGTGCCGGTTGCGGAAGGATTGACGCTGTCACGTGCCGAAATCGCCAAGGACCACGTAATGAAGCCGCCTTACGTCATCAAGCCGGTGGCGGATGGCTCCAGTGTCGGCGTTTTCATCGTCACCGAGGAGCACGCCCATCCGCCGCAGGAGCTTTTCCGGGACGACTGGCCACACGGCGACCGCCTGCTGGTGGAAAAATACGTCGCCGGGCGGGAACTGACCTGTGCCGTCATCAAGGGCGAGCCCAGCGAGGTCACTGAAATTGTTCCTCTGCTAAAATTCTATGATTACGAGGCAAAGTATTCAAAAGGCGCATCAAAACACGTTCTGCCTGCACCTATTTTACCCTTTGTTTACCAGGAAGTCCGAAGGTTGACGCTGGCCGCGCATGTGTCGCTTGGCTGCCGGGGTGTGAGTAGGGCGGACTTCCGCTACGACGATCGCATCGAGGGGACGGGGGGACTCGTCTGTCTCGAGGTGAATACCCAGCCCGGTATGACCGAGACGTCACTTGTTCCAGAGCTTGCAGGATATGCGGGCGTTGCATTTGACGAGTTGGTTCAATGGATGGTGGAGGACGCCTCTCTCGATCGGTGAGACAGACGCAATCGCGTTCTGCCCCGGTGCGGAAGGCTGCTGCCCCGTCCCGTGACGCCATGGCTTCGACGCGCCGCTACGTTTTCGAGCCGGAGCGCGAGGAAAATCCCAACGGCTTTTTCGCCAGACTGGAACGTCGCCTGCCGCGAGGTCTCGGCGTTACCGCGACGGTAGTGCTGCTGATCGGCGCCGGCCTGTTCGGCGTCGTCCGGGGTGGTCATGCCGACAACGTCGTCACGGCTTTTCAGGATACCCGCAACGCACTTGCCAACGCCGTTGGTTTCCGAATCACGGACGTGGCGATCTCTGGCCGCAAGCAATTGACCCAGGACGAAATTCTCGCGGTCGGCGGCGTCAATGGCCGCTCCTCGCTGCTGTTCCTCGATGCCGCGACGGTGCGCGATCGCCTGAAGGGTGATCCGTGGATCGCGGATGCGACCGTGCAGAAGCTTTATCCCGGCCGCCTGCAGATCGATATCACCGAGCGTAAGCCCTATGCGTTGTGGCAGCAGGAAGGCCGTCTGTCCGTGATCGCGGAAGATGGTACCGTGCTCGAGCCTTATGTCGCCAACCGCTTCAATCTTCTGCCGCTGGTGGTGGGCGATGGCGCACAGGAGCGCGCTCATGCGTTCCTCGATCTGCTCGCGAACTATCCGAACATCCGCAACCAGACCCGCGCCATCATTCTGGTCGGCGATCGGCGCTGGAACCTGCGCCTGACCAACGGAATTGACGTGCGGCTGCCGGAAACCGGCACCGAGACGGCGCTTGCCACGCTGGTCAAGCTCGACAGCGACGAACAGCTCCTTTCCCGCGATATCACCTCCATCGATATGCGTCTGCCCGACCGGGTGACGGTGCGGCTGTCGGAAGATGCTGCCAAGGCCCGTGCGGACGCGATCGCCGCCAGCAAGTCGAAGCGCAAGGCAGGTGACGCATGAGCGGCTTCGATCGCACCCAGACGCCGAAGACACGCCAGATGCCGCCGAACAAGACGGCGCTGGTGGCGGCGCTCGACATCGGATCGAGCAAGATCGCCTGCCTGATCGCACGGCTGAAACCCTGTTCGCCGAGCGAGACGTTGCGCGGCCGCACCCATGCGATCGAACTGATCGGCATGAGCCACATCCAGTCGCGCGGCATTAAGGCTGGCGCGGTGTCCGACCTCAACGAATGCGAACACGCGGTCCGCCATGCGGTGGCGCTGGCCGAGCGGATGGCGCGAGTCCGTGTCGAATCGGTTCTGCTGTCGATGTCGTCGGGCCGCCTTAGCGGACAGTTGATGGAAGCGGCGGCCGAACTGCGCCAGGGCGCGGTGACGCAATCGGATATCGACCGCATCGTCTGTGCCGGCATGCATCACGCGACCGGGGAGGGACGGACTGTCCTTCACACGTTGCCGGTCGGCTATTCGCTCGATGGCGTGAAAGGCGTGCGTGATCCGCGCGGTATGATCGCCCGTCATTTTGGCGTCGACATGAATGTCGTCACCGCCGACCTCTCGGCCGCGCGCAACCTGATGCTTGTCGTCGAGCGCTGTCATCTCAACGTCGAAGCCGTGGCTGCCGCGCCTTACGTCGCGGGTCTTGCCGTGCTGACCGATGACGAGAGCGATCTCGGCGCTGCCGTGGTCGACATGGGTGCGGGTACGACAACCATTGCAACCTATTCCAACGGACAGTTCGTGCATGCGTCGGGCTTCGCGCTCGGCGGGCAGCATGTCACCATGGATCTGGCGCGCGGACTTGGGGTCTGCATTGCGGATGCCGAGCGAATCAAGACGTTATATGGCACGGTACTGACCGGTGGCGTCGACGCGCGCGAGACGCTGAGTGTTCCGGCTGCGGACGATTACGAGCGCGATGCGCCGCAGATTGTCACCCGCGCGACGATCGCGAACATCGTCAAGCAGCGGGTCGAGGAGATTTTCGAGATGGTCCGCGATCGGCTGGCACAGTCCCCGTTTGCAGGCGAACCTCGCGCGCAGGTCGTGCTGACCGGCGGTGCTTCGCAACTGACCGGACTTCCCGATCTGGCAGGCCGCATTCTCGGCCGTCCCGTGCGCATCGGCCGCCCCCTCGGATTCGGCAAGGTGCCGGGCGAGGCGAAGAGCGCGTCGTTCGCGGTGCCGGCAGGTCTGCTGGTTTATCCGCAATTCGCACACCTCGAATATATCGAACCGCGGCACACGCGGCACCTCATGACAGGGACCAACGGTTATTTCGGAAAGGTCGGACGATGGCTTCGCGAGGGCTTCTGATGACACCGAACGACTTCATTCCATCAACGTCTTCGGCGCTGCGCCGAAGTGAAAGCGCGCACGCGTAACGAGAGGCATCCCATGACCATCAATCTTCAAAAACCCGACATTCGCGAGCTGAAGCCGCGAATCACTGTGTTCGGCGTCGGCGGCGCGGGCGGTAATGCCGTCAACAACATGATCACGGCTGGCCTCGAGGGTGTCGACTTCGTCGTCGCCAACACCGATGCGCAGGCGCTGACGATGTCGAAGGCGGAGCGCCTCGTGCAGATGGGCACGCAGGTGACGCAGGGCCTCGGCGCAGGTTCGCAGCCGGATGTCGGTGCGGCCGCGGCACAGGAAGTGATCGACGAGATCAAGGATCATCTGTCGGGCGCAAACATGGTGTTCGTCACCGCCGGCATGGGCGGCGGCACCGGCACCGGCGCTGCTCCGGTGATCGCGGCGACTGCGCGCGAGATGGGCATCCTCACCGTCGGCGTCGTCACCAAGCCGTTCCACTTCGAAGGCCAGCGCCGCATGCGCACGGCCGAGCACGGCATCATCGAGTTGCAGAAGGTGGTGGACACGCTTCTGATCATCCCGAATCAGAACCTGTTCCGGGTGGCCAACGAAAAGACCACCTTCGCCGACGCCTTCGCGATGGCAGATCAGGTGCTGTATTCGGGCGTTGCCTGCATCACCGACCTGATGGTCAAGGAAGGCCTCATCAATCTCGACTTCGCCGACGTCCGCGCGGTGATGAAGGAGATGGGCAAGGCGATGATGGGCACCGGCGAATCGACGGGCGAGAAGCGCGCGCTGGCCGCCGCCGAAGCCGCGATCGCCAATCCGCTGATCGATGATTCCTCGATGCGTGGTGCCCGTGGCCTGCTGGTCTCGATCACCGGCGGCAAGGACCTCACGCTGTTCGAAGTCGACGAAGCGGCGACCCGCATCCGCGAGGAAGTCGATGCCGACGCCAACATCATCGTCGGCGCGACCTTCGACGAGGCGCTCGACGGCCTGATCCGCGTCTCGGTGGTCGCCACCGGTATCGACAAGGAAGTCGCGTCCAAGGCGACGCCTGCTACGGCCCCTGCGGCCGCTGCCTCGACCGGCAGCCCGGAAAACCGTCTCGCCGAACTCACCGCGCGTCTGCGTGCCGATAACATGCGCGTCGCAGAGCGGATCCAGAAGGCCGAAGCTGCTGCTCCGGCCGCAGCTCCTGCACCAGGGACCCGTGCGACGGCCGAGCAGATCGACCGCGCCGCGCTCGCTGCGATCGCGGAAGCTGTGTCGCCTGCGCCGCCGGCCGCGCCTGCGGCTGCGTCCTACGGCGATGTCAGCATCCGCCCGATCCCGCCGAAGCCGTCGCTGTTCCCGGAAAAGGAAGAACCGATGGAACTGCATGAGCCGGCTCCTGCGGCCGCGTTCATTCCGCCGTCCGCTGAGCGGGTTCCGCTTCGCGCACCGCGCATGCCGAATTTCGATGAGCTGCCGATGCCGGCCCAGAACGAGATTCGCAAGGCTCGCGGTGACATCCGGGAGGAGCATCCTCACAAGACCCGAACCTCGCTGCTGCAGCGCCTCGCCAATGTTGGCCTCGGCCGCCGCGACGAGGCGCATGAGGCTCCGATCGCCGCCCGCTCGTCCGGTCCGGCCATGCCGCAGATGCCGCCGCTGCCTGAGCGCAAGCAGCAGCGTCCGAATCCGGCGAGCATGGGCGAGCCGGTGTCCGAGTACGGACGCCGCCCGGCGCCTCAGGGCCTCGACCAGCATGGTCGTCCGGCTCCGGCGGCTCCCGCTTCTGTGGATGACCACCTGGACATCCCGGCGTTTCTGCGTCGTCAGGCCAACTGATTTTTGTAACAATCGACCCTTGCGAATGCCCCGGCCGAAAGCCGGGGCATTTTCGTATCGGGGCGGGATGCTCTCACATCAGTTTCACAACCTTTTGATTCGGAAAGGGAAAAAGATGTGATCGAACAGAAGGCCGGGTAGCGGGGACTTGTTCAATTGTGGCAGGATCGCGCGTCAGATGCGGCGTCTTTGGGGTAACAATCGGTAAACAACCGTGAGTGGCGCCGGTCGCTGCAATGAGTAAGGTCCAAACCACGTTGGGGGGACTTCGGGAATCACTGGCCGGTTTTCTGGCCTCCATGCCGCGAAATCGAGACCTGCGGGGATGTAGGTCTCATGTGCGCATTTCCTGGGGTCTGTTAAGTTAGGTGAAGGCGGGGATGAAATTCAGCCGGCAAAAGACGCTCCGTTCGCACGTCTCGTTGACGGGCGTCGGCGTTCATTCGGGTGAGCCCGTCAATCTCGTTCTTGGACCGGCGGACGTCGATGCCGGGTTTGTTTTCATCCGTACCGACGCCGACGGCACCGAGCGCGAGGTTCGCGCGCTGGCCGCATCCGTTTCCGCCACTGCTTTCGCGACCGTGCTCGGCGACAAGGCCGGCGCCGTGGTGTCCACCGCCGAGCATGTGCTCGCCGCGCTCCGCGGCATGGGCGTGGACAACGCCACCATCGAGGTCGATGGTCCCGAAATTCCGATCATGGATGGCAGCGCCGCGGCATTCGTCGCGGCGATTGACCGTGCGGGCATCGTCGAGCAGTCGGCGCCCTCCCGGTTCATCGAAGTCCTGAAGCCGATCCAGGTGACACTCGGCGAATCGTCCGGCGAGTTGCGGCCTTACGCAGGCGGTTTCCGCGCCGAAGTGGAGATCGATTTCGACAATCCGCTGATCGGCCGTCAGGCCTACAATTTTGATATGACGCCGGATACCTTCCGCCGCGACATCGCGCGTGCCCGTACTTTCGGCTGCATGAAGGACGTCGCCCAGCTCTGGAAGGCGGGTTATGCTCGCGGGGCCTCCTTCGATAATTCCGTGGTGTTCGACGAAGACCGTCTGCTGAATACCGAAGGCCTGCGCTACGCCGACGAATGCGTCCGCCACAAGGTTCTGGACGTGATCGGTGATCTGGCGCTCTCGGGCCTGCCGCTGATCGGCCTGTATCGCTCGGTTCGCGGCGGTCACAAGCTCAACCATGCCGTTCTGACCGCGTTGATGGCCGATCGCCATGCTTGGCGGGTGGTCGAGGCCGAGCCGGTGGCGGCACGCCGCGCCCGTGCTTCGGTGTCGGATGCGGTTGGCAGTATGCTCGGCGGTGGCATGGTCGCGCCGGCCTTCGCGCCCGACGTCTCCTGACGTCCCTGGTCCTGGCGCCTTCGGGGCACAGGCATCTCGTCCAAATCGTCTCTGGACGTTGTAAGAACCGCCTTAATGCGGGCGAAATGTCTCCCTATCCGGTTGGTTGGGAACGCGATTTCAGCTACATAGGCCGGCGAGAATTCGGGCTTAGGGGTTCCGGCGACGCCGGACAGGTTTTCCGTTCCGGTCGATTTACTCAGGTCTTGCGAAACACATGACGACGCCTTTGCGCCATTCGCCCAAGCGGCCTCTTATCGACCGACTGGGTCGCCAGCTTTGCTTCGCCCTCGGTGTGGTTGCGCTCGCCGCGCCGCTCGGCGGTTGCGGCACCGGCAACCTGTGGGACAAGTACTTCGCCAAGGACGAGACCTTTGTCGATCAGCCCGCCGACAAACTCTACAATGAGGGCCTCTATCTTCTGAACGAGAAGAGCGACCGCAAGGGTGCGCTCAAGAAGTTCGAGGAAGTCGATCGTCAGCACCCGTATTCCGACTGGGCGCGCAAGTCGCTCTTGATGTCGGCCTACGCCGCCTACCAGAGCGGCGACTATGACGAGTGCATCGCCTCTGCCAACCGCTACATCAGCCTGCATCCCGGCAGCCCGGACGCGGCCTATGCGCAATATCTCGTGGCGGTGTCGAACTACGACCAGATCCCCGACGTCAGCCGTGACCAGACCCGCACCGAAAAGGCCATCGCTGCGCTGGAAGAGGTGATTCGCAAATATCCGAACTCGGAATATGCGACCACTGCGAAGAAGAAGATCGAGGGCGCGCGCGACCAGCTTGCCGGCCGCGAGATGACCATCGGCCGCTATTACATGGACAAGCGCGATTACACCGGCGCGATCAACCGCTTCAAGGTCGTGGTGACGCAGTATCAGACCACCCGTCACGTCGAGGAAGCGCTGGCGCGCCTGACCGAAGCCTATATGGCGATCGGCGTGGTGAGCGAGGCGCAGACCGCCGCCGCCGTGCTTGGCCACAACTTTCCGGACAGTCGCTGGTACAAAGACGCCTACAATCTTGTAAAGTCGGGCGGCGTCGAGCCTCGTGAGAACCAGGGCTCCTACATCAGCAAGGCCTTCAAGAAGCTGGGCCTCGGATAGGATTTCACCGCAATGCTGGCCCGCCTTTCGATCCGTGACATCGTCCTGATCGAGCGGCTCGATATCGACTTCGCCAGGGGCCTCGCCGTGCTGACCGGCGAGACCGGCGCTGGAAAATCCATTCTTCTCGATGCTTTTGCGCTGGCGCTTGGCGGGCGCGGCGATGCGAGCCTCGTGCGCCACGGTGCGGAGCAGGGGCAGGTGACGGCGGCTTTCGATCTGCCGAAGAAGCATCCGGCATTTGCGATCCTGCGCGAGAACGGCTTCGACGATCCCGAATCGGGCGAGATGATCCTGCGCCGCGTGCAGCTTGCGGACGGCCGCACGCGCGGCTTCCTCAACGACCAGCCGGTCAGCGTTCAGACTCTGAAAGCCATCGGCGCGACGCTGGTGGAGATCCACGGCCAGCACGACGAGCGCGCGCTGGTCGATGCCGCGACGCATCGGCGGCTGCTCGACGCCTTCGCCGGGCTCGACGACAGCGTCAGCGATGTCGAAACGTTGTGGGACGCGCGCCGCACCGCGCGCGATGCACTTGAGGAGCATCGCGCCGGGATGGAACGCGCCGCACGGGACGCCGACTATTTGCGTCACTCCTCTGAGGAGTTGATGAAACTCGCGCCGGCGGAGGGCGAGGAGACCCACTTGGCCTCGCGCCGCACCGCGATGATGCAAGGCGAGAAGATTTCCGAGGACCTGCGCGACGCGCTGTCGGCTGTTGCCGGACCGCAATCGCCGGTGACGTCATTGGCTGCGGCCGTACGGCGGCTGGAGCGCCGCGTCGCAAGCGCGCCGAAGCTTGTCGAGGATGCCGTCCGCGCGATGGATGCCGCGCTGAATTCGCTCGCCGAGGCCGAGCAGAATCTCAACGCCGCGATCAATGCCGCCGATTACGATCCCGCCGAACTCGAGCGGATCGAGGAGCGGCTGTTCGCGCTGCGGGCGGCGTCGCGTAAATATTCCACGCCGGTAGACGACCTCGCGGCGCTGGCGGAGAAATTCAAGGCCGATGTTGGCCTGATCGATGCGGGCGCGCAGAAGCTGAAGGTTTTGGAGAAGGCGGCGAGTGCGGCGGATGCCGCTTATTTGGAGACCGCGAAGAAACTTTCGGCCGCGCGCGCCAAGGCGGCGGAGAAGCTCAACAAGGCCGTCAACGCCGAGCTTGCGCCGCTCAAGCTCGAGCGCGCGAAGTTCTCGACCCAGATCGAGAGCGAGCCGCAATCGCCGGGGCCGCAGGGATTTGATCGGGTGCAATTCTGGGTGCAGACCAACCCCGGCACCAAGCCGGGGCCGCTGATGAAGGTCGCCTCCGGTGGTGAGTTGTCGCGCTTCCTGCTGGCGCTGAAAGTGGTGCTGTCGGATCGCGGCTCCGCGCCTACACTGGTGTTCGACGAAATCGATACCGGCGTCGGCGGCGCTGTGGCGGATGCGATCGGCGCGCGGCTCGCGCGACTGGCGGAAAAGGTGCAGGTGATGGCCGTGACGCATGCACCGCAGGTGGCCGCGCGCGCGGACCAGCATCTGCTGATTTCCAAGGAGGCGCTCGATAAGGGTAAACGGGTCGCCACCCGCGTCGCACCGCTTGTGAAGGAGCACCGCCGCGAGGAGATCGCCCGCATGCTGGCCGGCGCGGAGATCACGCGCGAGGCTCGCGCGGCGGCCGAGCAGTTGCTCAAGGCCGCGACGGCGTGACGATTGTCTATGGCTGTTAAGGCAAAAAAGGCGGTAACGCCGGTCGACAAACTCACCAAGGCGCAGGCCAAGGTGGAGCTGACGCGTCTTGCGCTCGAAATCTCGATGCATGACGAGCGCTATTATCAAAAAGACGCGCCGACGATTTCCGATGCCGACTACGACAAGCTGCGCCTGCGCCTTAACGCTATCGAAGAACGCTTTCCGGAACTGGTGGCGAAGGATTCGCCTTCGCAGACGGTCGGCGCGCAGCCGTCGCGTGCATTCGCAAAAATCCGCCATGCCGTGCCGATGCTTTCGCTTGGTAACGCCTTCAGTGACGAAGACGTCGCGGAGTTTGCCACGCGCGTGCGTCGCTTTCTCAACCTCGGTGCCGATGAGCCGCTTGCGATTGTTGCTGAGCCGAAGATCGATGGCTTGTCGCTGTCGCTGCGCTACGAGAACGGCGAGCTTGTGAATGCGGCGACGCGTGGCGATGGTTTCGAAGGCGAGGATGTCACCGCCAACGTCCGCACCATCAAGGACGTGCCGCACACGCTGAAAGGCAAGGACGTCCCCGCGGTCTGCGAGGTGCGTGGCGAGGTCTACATGCTGCGCGAGGATTTCATCGCGCTCAACAAGAAGCAGGCCGAAGCTGAAGACACCATCTTCGCCAATCCGCGCAACTCCGCCGCCGGATCGCTGCGGCAGAAGAACGTCGCGATCACCGCATCGCGGCCGCTGAAGTTCTTCGCCTATGCGTGGGGCGAGATGAGCGAGATGCCAGCGCCGACGCAGTTCGAGATGGTGAAATGGCTGGGCAAGGCCGGTTTCGTCGTCAATCCGCGCATGGTCTTGTGCGGCGATGTCGAGGCTTTGCTGAAATATTACCGCGAGATCGAGACCGAACGCGCGGCGCTGCCCTATGATATCGACGGTGTCGTCTACAAAGTCGACCGGCTCGACTGGCAGAACCGGCTGGGCTTCATCTCGCGCAGCCCGCGCTGGGCAATCGCGCACAAATTCGCCGCCGAGCAGGCGACGACCGTGCTGGAGAAGATCGACATCCAGGTCGGACGCACCGGCGCGCTGACGCCGGTGGCGCGGCTGACGCCGGTCACGGTCGGTGGCGTCGTGGTGCAGAACGCGACGCTGCACAACGAGGACGAAATCGCCCGCAAGGATATCCGCGAGGGCGATACCGTAGTGATCCAGCGTGCGGGCGACGTCATCCCGCAGGTCGTCAGCGTGGTGACGGAGAAGCGGCGGAAACATTCGAAGCCTTATTCCTTTCCGCATGTTTGCCCGGTTTGCGGCAGCCATGCAGTGCGCGAGGAGGGCGAGGCGGTGCGCCGCTGCACCGGCGCGCTGATCTGCCCGGCGCAGGCGGTGGAAGGATTGAAACATTTCGTCTCGCGGCTCGCCTTCGACATCGAGGGGCTCGGCGACAAGCAGATCCAGGAATTCTACGACGACGGCCTGATCATGCATCCCGTCGACATTTTCACGCTCGCGAAGCGGGACGCACGAGCGTCAAAGAAGCTGAAGGATCGCGAAGGCTATGGCGAAACTTCGGTGCGCAACCTGTTTGCCGCGATTGATGTGCGGCGCAGGATCGAACTCAACCGTCTGATTTTCGCGCTCGGCATCCGCCATGTCGGCGAAGGCAACGCCAAGCTGCTGGCGCGTCATTATGGCACTATCGAGAATTTCCGTGCGGCGATGGCGGAAGCGGCTGCGGTGCAGACCGAAGAAGGCAACGCATCCGAAGCTTATATCGATCTCAACAATATCGGCGGCATCGGCGATATCGTGGCGGATGCCGTGGTCGAGTTCTTCGCGGAGAAACGCAACGTCAAGGCGCTTGGCGAATTGCTCGACGAAATCGATGTGCTGCCCGCAGAGCAGGCGCGCACGGATTCCGCCGTCGCCGGAAAGACGGTTGTCTTTACCGGCTCGCTGACGAAATTCACCCGCGACGAAGCCAAGGCGCAGGCCGAACGGCTGGGCGCGAAGGTGTCGGGCTCGGTGTCGAAGAAAACTGATTATGTTGTCGCGGGTGAGGAGGCGGGTTCCAAGCTCACCAAGGCGCGCGAGCTTGGGGTCGCGGTGCTGACCGAGGATGAATGGCTTTCGCTCACCGGGGGCGGCGAAAGCGCTACATAATTCCGGCTTCGCTTTCTTCCGCCTCGATCATCTCCTCGGTGCTGACCGGGTTGGTGTTGCGCGGAAGGATGAAGACGATAGCCGCCGCACAGGCCATCGAGGTCAGCAGGATCGCGATATTGACCGGCAAGGGCGTGGCGAAATCGCCGCCGAGATAAGCGCCGAGTTCGGAAAACAGCGATCCGCAGCCGAATTGCAGAAATCCCATGATGCCTGCCGCCGTGCCTGCCGCTCGCGGGCGAACGCTGAGCGCGCCCGCCGCGGCATTTGCCATCGCGAATGCATTTCCGACCATCACGATCATGTGGGTGCCGAACAGCCACGTTGGCATCTGATTGATGCCAAGGACGCCCCAAAGCACGTTGATGATCGAGCCCGCAATTTGCAGGACAAGGCCGATCCGGATCATGCGGTCGATGCCATAGCGCGGCGAGAGCCGCACCGAGACCAGGTTTCCGGTCATATAGGCGACGCCAGCGGTGGCGAACCAAAGTCCATATTCTGCGGTGGAGCGGCCCATTTGATCGACCACGATGTAGGGGCCGCCGCCGGCGAAAATGAAAATAATCGCCGAAGCCAGCATCACGCAGAACACATAGCTGATGAAAGTGCGGCTCGATGATAGCGCGCGCAAGTCCTTGAAGAATCCCGGGTCGTCGGAGGTGACCTGACGGCGCCTTGTCTCTGGCAGGCCGAGCGCGATGCCTACGGTGACGAGCAGTGATGCCGCGGCCATGAAATAGAAAATCGAGTGCCATCCGAAATTGATGTCGAGCACGCCGCCAATCAGCGGGCTGATCATCTGCGCGATCATCATCACGGCGGTGACGAGGCTGATCATGCCGCCGATTTGTTCACGTGGATAAATGTCGCGGATGATGGCGCGGCACATCACCATGCCGGAGGCTCCGCCAAGCGCCTGAAAGAACCGCGCCGTGACAAGTTGCGGCAGCGTTTGTGCGAAGATGCAGGCGATCGTCGCGGCGACACTCAGGCCGAGGCCGGCGAGCAGGACCGGGCGGCGGCCAAAGCGGTCTGACAAGGGTCCGGTAATGAGCTGCGAAACTGCGAGCCCTATCATGAACAGCACGACGTTGAGTTGCACTGATGCAACGGAGGTGTCGAACAGCCGTGCCAGGAAGGGAAGGACCGGAACCAGCAAGTAAAGCGATACTGGACCGACACCGTTCATCGCCACCAGCAGGATCAGGACAGTGCGCGATTGTCTCGCGCCAGCCGCTGGCATCGTGGTGTTTTCGGTGGTCACGTTGGCCGGACTCTTGCGTTGATTCGAGGATTATTAGGTCAGCGGCGCTGTCGCCGCGTCGAGCCACACTTTTGTGGCTTCATCGACCAGTGGTTTGATCTCCCGCCGCACCCGTGCATGGTAATCGTCGATCCAGATGCGCTCCTGCGCGCTCAATTGCGCAACATCGATCAATCGTCGGTCTATCGGCGCGAGCGTCAGCGTCTCGAAAGTATCCATCGGCTTCTCCGCACCGTCGATCTTGGCTTCGACGATCAGCTCGAGATTTTCGATCCGGATGCCATAGGCGTCTGCCTTGTAGTAACCCGGCTCGTTCGAGAGGATCATGCCCCGGCGCAGCGGCGCGTGGCCGAGCTTGGAGATGCGCGCCGGACCTTCGTGCACGGAAAGGTAGCTGCCGACGCCATGGCCAGTGCCGTGTTCGAAATCGAGGCCGATCTGCCAGAGGAATTGCCGCGCCAGCGCATCGATCTGCGCGCCGTGGACACCATCGGGAAAGATGGCGCTTGCCACCGCGATATGCCCGCGCAGTACGCGGGTGAAGCGATCGCGCATCTCCGCCGTCGGCTCACCGATAGCGATGGTGCGGGTTACGTCGGTGGTGCCGTCTTCATATTGCGCGCCGGAATCAATCAGCAGCAGGTCGCCGGGCTTGATGCGGCGGTTGCTCTTGCGGGTGACGCGGTAGTGCACGATCGCGCCGTTCGGGCCGGTGCCTGAAATGGTGGGAAATGATACGTCCTTCAATGCGCCGGTATCGCGCCGGAACGTTTCCAGCGCTTCCACGGCGTCGATCTCGGTCAGCGCGCCGTTAGGCGCTTCATGATCGATCCAGGCGAGGAAACGCGCCAGCGCCGCGCCGTCGCGGCGGTGCGCCGTGCGCGCCCCGGAAATCTCGGTGGCGTTCTTGATCGCCTTGAGTTGCGTGACGGGATCGGCAAGACGGCGGGCGATGCCGCCCGCGGCTGTGATTGTCCGACTCAACGCATCGGCGGCAGTGGCGCTGTCGAGGCCGATGACGGCCTTTTCGTTCGATGCCGCAGCAAGCGTGGAGAGCAATGCGTCCGGCCCGGCGATATCGGCGTAGCTGGCCAGATGTGCGCGCGCTTCGTTCGAAAGCTTGCGGGAATCGATGAAGATCGTGGGCTGGCCGTCTTTCGGCAGCAGCACGTAAGACAGCGGTAGTGGTGTATGGGCCACGTCCGCACCGCGGATATTGAAGGTCCACGCCACCGCGTGCGAGTCCGACAGCACCAGCGCGTCGAGGCTGAGCCGCTTCATCTCGGCGCGAATGCGGGCGAGCTTGTCTGCCTCGCTCTCCCCGGCGAATTCGGGCGCATGCACGGTGACGCGACCGAGCGGCGGGGCGGGGCGTTCGCTCCAGACCGCATCCACCAGATTGTCCTCCACTGCCACAAGTTCGGCGCCGGCCTTCTCGCAGGCGGCCGCGAACCGCTCGGCCGCCGCCGTGGTGTGCAGCCAGGGGTCGAAACCGAAGCGCTCGCCCGACTTGATGTGCTGCGTCAGCCACTGTTCCGGCGGCGGATCGGTCAGCGACACGATGTTCCACGAGGCGCTGTCTACTTGTTGGGCGGCCTGCAGCGTATAGCGGCCATCGACGAACAGGGCGGCCTCACGGATCGTCACCATCGCAAGCCCGGCGGAGCCGGTGAAGCCGCTCAGCCAGGCAAGGCGCTCCTCCGAGGGCGCGACGTACTCATTCTGCTGGCTGTCGCCGCGCGGAATAATGAACCCGGCAAGCCCCCGCTGCACGATCTCTTCGCGGAATGCTGCCAAACGCGCCGCAAGCGCGGTGCCGCCCTCGGGCTCGTCGAAATTCTGAAACTGGGCCTCGAACATCGGCAACCTTCCAAGCGCAACATGGCACGAACAATGCTTGTAAATTACCACGGCCCGCGCGGAAGGCGAGCGCCGGAACAACGGCGGCATCTGCGCGTTTCTCACGCTGGCCGGGCAAGTGACCGGAGTTGAACCGTTTCAACTGGGAGGCTGGAAATGCACTCTTTCAGATTCGAGAGATGGCCGCGGGAAAGGTTGCCCCCGGTTTCGAGCGAGGAAGGCGCGCTGCTGGGCATGGTCGCCAAACGGCGCGGTCTGATTATCGAGTTGCTCGACCGGCTGACGGAAGCGCGTCTGCAACGCGACGCCCGCAATATCGGCTATACCGAAGGCGACGTGACGCCGAAACGCACGCGCAAGTTTTAAGCGATCCGCTGCATTAGCAGGCTGGTCCAGCCGTCGAGTTCATAGCGGCGGATCAGCCGCAGACCCTGACCGCGGTACGCCGCAACGACGCCGCGCGCATGAGGCGGCAGCAGGCCCGATAAAATCACGAAGGCGGAAGGCGCCAGATGCTTTGCCATCGGTGCTGCGAGCTTGCGCAGCGGATTGGCGAGGATATTGGCGAGCACGAGGTCGAACGGGCCGGCTTGCGCAAAGCGTGGCGACCCGAAACCGATCGCGCGGATCGCCTCCACATCTCGCCGGACCCCGTTGAGCGCGGCATTCTCCTTCGTGACGATCACCGAGCGGGGATCGATGTCGCTGGCAAGGATGTTCCGGTGCAGCGCCTTGGCGGCGGCGATTGCCAGCACGCCGGTGCCGGTGCCGAGGTCGAGGACGCGTTCCGGCATGCGTTGCCGTAGAACCATGTCCAGCAGCAGGAGGCAGCCGCGCGTAGTGCCGTGATGGCCGGTGCCGAAGGCGAGCGCGGCTTCGATCTCGATCCGCAGCTTGTTCGGCGGAATCCGGTCGCGGTCATGATGGCCGTGAACCACGAACCGCCCGGCATTGACCGGTACCAGGTCGGCAAGACTCGCTTTTACCCAGTCTTTTGCTTCCACCGTGTCGAAAACCAGCGCGGCGGCGATCGCGTCACCGACCGCCTGAGCGACCAGGGCACGAATGGCGGCTTGGTCGGGCGGCGTTTCGAAATAGAGCGAGATGTCCCATTCGCTGGTGCCAGGGCGTTCAAAAGCCGAGACGACGATCTCGCCATTGTCGAAGACCTCCGACAGCGTATCGACGATCCGGTTGGCGCTGGCCTCGTTCCCGGCGCTGCAGGTAGCGTGATGGGTGGGGCCGGAGGGCGCTGCGGAGGAGTTCATGAAAGCTCAACTGTAAATAATGCCGGAGGTTGCACGGCCTGCGTCGGGTCGCAAGGCGGCCGCGCGTGATCCCGGTGCGGTGATGCCTACAGGATATCGGAACAAAGCGCGAGCCAAACCGTGAACCTGTAACGTGAACCTGTAAAATGTCTTGCGTAGAAAGGCATCTTGCGGCCTGCAGGGGCGTTTCTTCTCCCAGCAGGGTCACATATTCGTCACCGGTTGATCTGTTTAAATTTGATGCACCAAGAATAGATGTTAAACAGGCTTCAGAACAAACCAAGGGATAATCACCATGCGCAACCTCAGTCTGGGCCGGGCACTCGTCGTTGTTGCCTTGGTAGCCCTGCTGGTCGTAACCGGCGTGTGGGCCGTTATGGTCTGGAATGCCAGCGGCAATGTCGAGATGGGCAAACACGGCTGGATCGCGCTTGGCCTCGGCACCTTCTTTTCTCTTGTCATCGGTTGCGGGCTGATGGCGCTGATGTTTTTCAGCAGCCGCAGCGGCCATGACGAGGCTGCCGACCCGCTCCGGCATAGGGATGAGCCGCCGTCCGGGAATGCTTAAGCGCTGACGCGCAAGCGGTCGGAATCGTCACATCCAGTCAGGTTGCATTTTGCGCGCGATGGTAGGCAACCAGGGCGTTGGCATGTCCATGGCCCATCCCGTGTTTCGACTTAAGGGCGGCAACCATCGCCATGTGCTTTTCCTCCTTCATGCCGTCGAGAACCGTTAGCCAGTGGCTGATCGGCTTGCCGTATGTCTTCTCAATGGAAGGAAAATACGAGGCGGGGCCTTTTATCTTCTCGGTTGCCATCCCGGATATCTCCTAACTGTCTTCAAGAGCGTTGTTTTCAGTACGGGCTTCCACAGCCTGTCCACGGACTTTCCACAGGCTTGTGAACAGCTTTTCCACAGGGTTGCTAAGCGAAAATCCCCTGATGGTCGCGCAGGATGGTCTGGGCTGCGTTGTAGCCCGGCGCGCCGGTGACGCCCCCGCCGGGGTGGGCGCCGGAGCCGCAATGGTAGAGCCCTTTGAGCGGCCCGCGATAGTCGGCATGGCCGAGCAGCGGCCGCGCCGAAAACAACTGGTTCAGCGTCAGTTTGCCGTGGAAGATGTCGCCGCCAATGAGTCCGAACTGTCGTTCGAGATCGAGCGGCGACAGGATCTGCCGGGCGATGACGCTGCGCGCAAAGCCGGGCGCGTAGCGGTCCACGGTCGCGATCATCAGATCGCCGACTTCTTCGCGGTGGTCGTCCCATGATTTGCCGTCCGGCAATTCCGGGGCGACATGCTGGCAGAACAGGCTCGCGACATGCGCATCCGACGGAGCAAGGCTGTCGTCGAGCGTGGAGGGGATCAGCATTTCCACCACCGGCTCGCGGCTCCAGCCGAATTGCCGCGCATCGTGATAGGCGCGATCCATGTAGCCGAGCGACGGCGCGAGGATGATGCCGCTGGTGAGGTGATCGCCCATGCCGGGCAGGGCGGTGAAGGAGGGCAGCGCAGTGAGCGCGACGTTCATCCGGAAGGTGCCCGAGCCGTTGCGATATTTCGCGATGCGCGAAGCGAACGGTGCGGGCAGCGCGGCCTGCGGCACGAGTTGCGTGTAAAGCAGTGTCGGGTTGACGTTGGAGACGACATAGCGGCCGCGCAGCGTGTCGCCGTTATCCAGTGTAACGCCGATGGCGCGGCCGTTCTCGACGAGAACTTCGCGGACGCCGGCCTCGGTTTCGATCTCGACGCCGTGGCTGCGGGCGGATGACGCCATCGCCTGCGTGATCGCGCCCATGCCGCCGATGGCATGGCCCCACAGCCCCTTGCGGCCGTTCACCTCGCCGAAGGCGTGATGCAGCATCACATAGGCGGAGCCGGCCGCGTAGGGGCTCGCATAGTGACCGACAATGGCGTCGAAGCCGAACAATGCCTTGACGAGATCGCTCTCGAACCAGTCGTCGAGCATTTCGCCTGCCGACAGGGTGAACAGGTCGAGCAGCAGGCGCTGGTGCTCCAGTGACAGCCGCCGCAGGATGTTGCCGCTCTCCAGCGCATTGAATGCTTCGCGCAGGCTGTTGAGCGAAAATCCCTCCGTGACGTTGGGCGGCGCGCGCAGCAAGAATTGCCGCAGCACATCGGCGACGATCTCGAGTTCACGGTTGAAGGCGTCGATGCGCAGCGCGTCGCGCTCGCTCAGTTTTCCGATCGATTGATGGGTGCGCCCTTCGCCCGTGAGAAGATACCGGCCATCGGGGGAGGGAAGGAAATTCTGTGCGCGCCGCTCGACGATGCGCAGGCCATGCCCGGCGAGATTGAGGTCGGCGATCACGCGGGGATTCAGCAAGCTCACGGTGTAAGCCGCGACCGAATTGCGGAAGCCGGGGTGAAATTCTTCCGTCACGGCTGCCCCGCCCACGACCTTGCGCCGCTCGACGATTTTGACCGTGAGGCCATTCATCGCGAGGTAGGCCGCGCAGGTGAGGCCGTTATGGCCGGCGCCGATGATGATCGCGTCGTACCGTGACATCCGGCCTTCTTAAATGCGCTCTCTTCCGCAGGCGAGCGATTTCTCTCGCTGGGGATGGTCACAGGGCGGTTATTGTTCGTTCATCTTCGCTATGATCCACTGGCGGGAACGGCGTTTCCGGACGTTTCCGGCCTTGCGGCCGCTTGCGGAGTTGTCATGACCTCCCCGTCACCGGCCGATGCGGCATCGCCCGCCGCGCGCAACCGCATTGTGCTTGCGATCTACACCGCGACGATTTTTCTGAGCGCACTGCTGCTATTTTCGGTGCAGCCGCTGTTCACGAAAATGGTGCTGCCGCGGCTCGGCGGCTCGCCCGCGGTGTGGTCGGTGGCGATGGTATTCTTCCAGTCGCTGCTGCTCGGCGGCTACGCCTACGCACACGTCCTGATGACCCTGAAAAGCCGGACGGCGCCGGTCGTTGTTCATCTCATCTTGCTGGTGATCGCATTTACGTTCCTGCCACTGTCGATCTCCGCAGGGTGGGCGGAGCCGCCTGCGAGCGGCTATGCCTTCTGGCTGCTCGGCCTGTTCGGGGTCTCGATAGGCCTGCCGTTTTTCGCGCTTGCCGCCAACAATCCGATGCTGCAGGCGTGGTTCGTACGCACCGGCCATCCGGACGGGCCGGATCCGTACTTCCTTTACGCTTCCTCGAATATCGGCAGCTTCCTCGCTCTGCTGTCCTACCCGGTGCTGCTGGAGCCGATGCTGACGTTGCGCGCGCAGAACGTACTCTGGACTGTGGGCTACGGTCTTCTGATCCTGCTGATCGGCGCTTGCGGTGTGCTGCTGTTGCGCGCGCCGCCAATGGCCATTGTTTCGGGCGAGAGCGACGCGACTGCGCCCGCGCCGACATGGCTGCAATGGGGGCGGTGGGTGTTTCTCGCCGCCGTTCCCTCCGGGCTGCTGATCGCGGTCACCGCCCATATCTCGACGGACGTTGCGGCGGCGCCGCTGCTGTGGGTGCTACCGCTGTCGCTTTATCTGCTGACATGGGTGCTGGTGTTCCAGTCGCGGCCGCTGCTGCCGCATCGCTGGATGCTGAAGCTGCAGCCGCTTGCCATTGCAGGTGTCGTGTTGCTGCTGGCAATCGGCGGCGAGCAGAACCTGCTGCTGACGCTTGGCGGCCATCAGCTTTGTTTCTTCATTATCGCGATGGCGTCCCATGGCGAACTGGCGCGCACCCGCCCGCCGGCGCGTTATCTCACCGGGTTTTATGTGGCGCTGTCGTTCGGCGGCATGATCGGGGGCCTGTTCGCGGGACTGGTCGCGCCGTTCACCTTCTCATGGATCGCCGAGTATCCGATCCTGTTGGCGCTGGCGGCCCTGTGCCGCCCGTGGCAGCCGTCGCGGCGCGGGGCGATATTGCTCTGGCTCGCAGCCGTGGTGGCCGCGCTGGTGTTGATCGCGCTGGCGTATCGCACGGATGCCGCGGAAGTGTTTCTCGAAAGCTGGCGTGTCTGGGCGATCGGTTCGCTCGCAGCCATTGCCGCGTTGCTGGTCGTCGTGATGCGACTCGATCGCCTTCAGTTCGCTGTGCTGGTGGCGCTCGGCCTCGTGCTGGTGCGGGTCTATCCGCTGGACGAGGGACGCGTGGAGACCGTGCGCAGTTTCTTCGGCGTGCACAAGATCGTGGTGACGCCGGGCGGGCAATATCACGTGCTGATGCACGGCACGACGATCCATGGCGCGGAAAAATTCAAGGCGGATGACGGCACGCCGCTGACGGGCCGGCCGGAGCCGATCAGCTATTATTACAAGGACGGTGGTATCGGCCGCGCCATTGCGGCGATCCGCGCGCGCAAGGGGGCGCCGTTGCGGGTGGCGGCGATCGGCCTCGGCGCGGGCACGCTCGCCTGTCAGGCGAAGCCCGGCGAGACGTGGAAGTTTTTCGAGATCGACCAGACCATGGTCGACACTGCCCGCAACCCGAAATACTTCACCTATCTGTCGGCCTGCATGCCGGACATCAAGCCGGTGATCGGAGACGCGCGGCTGACCTTCGCGCGCGAGCCGGATGCGGCTTACGATCTCATCATCGTTGATGCTTATTCATCGGATGCGATCCCGATTCATCTGGCAACGAAAGAGGCGATGGCGATCTACAAGGCCAAGCTCGCGCCGGGTGGCGCTGTGGTGATGCATGTCTCGAACCGGCATCTGGAGCTGGCCAGCGTTGTGGTCGGCATCGCCGACGCCAACGGGCTGACGAGCTGGATCTACAACGAGGACAGTGGCCGCGACGCCGAATACATCTTCACCACGAATGTTGTTGTGTCGGCGCGCAAGCCGGAGGATGTCGGCGCGCTGGCATCGGATAACGTCTGGCAACCTACGCCGCCGACGCCCGGGCAGCGGGTGTGGACCGACGATTACTCGAACGTGCTGGGCGCGGTGTACCGCCGTCTTCGCGATGGGGATAATTGACCCGCTGTCGAGATGTGTCGTCAGGCCTCAGTCGTCGTCATCGTTTCCGAACAGCGGGCGATAGGAGCGGCGCTGATAGTAACGCGATCCATCGCCCTGGGCATAGTTATTGTCATAGTCGCGGCTATAGCGCGGATCGATGTAGATGCGTCGGGTCGGATCGCGCGGATCGGGTGCGGATGCGCCGCCGCGATATCCGTTGTTGCCGTAATTATAGTAAGGCTGACGCTGCACCTGCTGCTGATAGGAATCGCCACCGGGGCGGTCGTACATCGCGCCGGGCGCGACGCGCTGTGGCATCGTATCCACGGGCTGATCCGCGCTGGCGTCGGCATCGAGCATCCCACCACGGCTGGCCACATTGCGCTGGGTGCGTGCCAATGCAACCCGCGACGAGCCGGTGAGGTGAACGGTGGTTTTCAGCAGGCCTTCCTTCTTGACCAGATTCCACAGCGTCGTCGCGTTGGCGCGCGACAGCCTCACGCAGCCGTGCGAGACCGGCATGCCAAGACTTCTGACGGAATCGGTGCCGTGGATGGCGTGGCCCTGCTTGGTGAAGAAGATCGAATGCGGCATCGGCGCATCGTCGAACTCTTTCGAGAAGTGATTTTCTTCCATGCGGAAGGTCTGGAATTTTCCGTCCGGCGTCTCATGCGTGGGATTGCCGCTCGACACCGGCCAGCGATAGAGCACCTGCCCATCGACCATGACGGTCATCTGCTGGATGTCCTTGTTGACCTCGATGTCGACCGCCGCACGCGCCATTGAGGCGCTCGCCGCCATGAACAGCGCCGCAACGGGAATGACAATTTTACGCATTTTACCGATCTCCAGCGGCCGGGTGCCAGGTGGCCGATACTGCCTTGGACGTAAGTGCTGAAGATGGCTTTTTCCAGCGGGACAAAGATAGATGTGAGAACACGCGGCTCAACGGAATGATCCGTTAACCGCGTTGACGTTTGCGTGAAACCTTGGCGCGGTTAGGGCGTTGATATGGCGTCGTTCATTTGCCTCCTTTCAACATGAGAGACCCAAAATGAAAGCAGTGACCTCCGCCGTTCAACCGGCCAATCGAACTTTTGCGTGGGCCTCGGCCCTGGCGCTTCTGATGCTGCTCGCGGCGCCGCTGGCCGGGCATGCGCAGGGCATCATTGGCGGCGCTGAAGAAGGTGTACATCGCGGCAATCGTGCCGCAGGGCCGGTCGGCGGCGTCGTGGGTGGTGCGATCGGCGCAGGTGTCGGTGGTGCGGTCGGCGCCGTTAATGGCGTAATCGGCAGACCCAGTCGGCACTATCACAATCGGCGTTATCATCGCAGCCGTCACTATCATCATCGCCGTCATCGCTACTGAGCGTGATGACCCAAATATAAAACGGAGCCGGTCGAACCGGCTCCGTTTTATATTTGTGATATGCGGTAGCGATCAGCTGTGCACTGGCGTTGCGGCTCTTGGAGCGGTAACCGACAGAATGGCGCTGATCACGACCACGACGGCGACATTCAAGATCACCGCGCCAAGGCCGACATAGAACGAATAGGTGTCGCCGCCGAAGGTCAACGACGCAAGCGGCTTGAGGCCTTGCCCGTGGTTGAAGGCGACCCACGAACCCCAGCCGATGCCGCTGGCCCAGCCAAGCAGCAGCGCGCTGGGGCGGAACCAGTTGGTTTTGAGGCCGAACACCACCGCTGGGAAGGTCTGGAGAATCCAAAGGCCTCCGAGCAATTGCAGGTCCAGCGCGAACTTTGTCGGCAGGAACAGAATGAATGCCAGCGCGCCGACCTTGACCACCAGCGAGGTGATCTTGGCGACATGGGCTTCACCCGGATGGTCGATGTTCGGATTGATGAACGTCTTCCACACATTGCGGGTGAAGAGGTTGGCCGCGCCGATGCTCATCACCGCGGCCGGAACAAGTGCGCCGATGCCGATGGCGGCGAAGGCGAAGCCTGCGAACCATGACGGGAAGAGCGTGTTGAACAGGGCCGGGACGACATCCGTCGCGGATGCGACCTTCACATTCGCGGCGTAGGCCATATAGCCGAGCAATGCGATCAGGCCGAGCAGCAACGTATAGGCCGGCAGCAGCACCGCATTCTTGCGGATGGTGTCGGCCGATTTCGAGGCGAACACGCCGGTCAGCGTGTGCGGATACATAAACGCGGCCAGTGCCGAGCCCAGAGCCAGAGACGCATAAGGGAGGATCTGTTCTGGCTTCAGTGTGAGGCCGGTCGCACCGCCCTTGGCAGCGAAGGCATTGCCCGCAGCCTCGAACACCGCGCCGTAACCGCCGACCTTGGCCGGAACGATCACCACCGCCACCAACACCACGATGTAGATCATGATGTCCTTGACGAAGGCGATCAGCGCGGGCGCGCGCAGGCCGGAGCTGTAGGTGTACAACGCCAGGATGACGAAGGCCGCTGTGAGCGGGATTTCACCGGTCAGTCCCATCGCCTTGATGACGGCGCCCATGCCGACGAGTTGGAGGGCAATGTAGGGCATTGTGGCGGCAATGCCGGTCAGTGCGACCGCGAGTTCGAGTGCGCGCGATCCGGAGGTGCCGCGTACGACATCGGCCGCGGTGACGTGGCCGTTCTTATGCGCGTTCTTCCAGACCAGCGGCATGATGACGAACACGATCGGGTAGACGATGATTGTGTAGGGCAGCGCGAAGAAGCCGTAGGCGCCGACAGCGTAAACGACCGCCGGAACGGCAATCACGGTATAGGCAGTGTAGAAGTCCCCGCCGACGAGAAACCAGGTGATCCAGGTGCCGAACTGGCGTCCGCCGAGGCCCCATTCGTCGAGATGGCTGGAGACGTCGCCGCGCTTCCAGTTGGCCGCCATGAATCCCATGACGGTGACGAGAAGAAAGAAAAAGATGAATACGGCTGCAGCCGTCCAATCGATGTGCGTGCTCATGGTCAATCCCTGATTTTCTGAAATGGGTCAGGCTTCGTCGCGCGGCATCGAGCGGTAGACGAGCCAGATCAGCAGGGAGGTCAGCGGGACCCAGGCGAGCTGATACCAGTAGAAAAAGGGAAAGCCGAAGAGGACGGGGTCGTGGAAGTTGTAGAACGGGACCCAGAGAAGGCCGATGAACGGCAGGAGGAGGAGAAATTTCATGATGAGCCTCCAGAAGGCATGTGCGACAAATTGTCTTATCACAACGGCCTAGTGGAGCGCACAGTACTTAAGTCCGACGGTAATGGGCTACATTGGTTCCATTGCCGTTCGCGGGTTGGAGATCACCTTATCTTTTAAGGCGATAGCCGGTTTTGAAGATCCACCAGATCACGCCCATGCTGAGAAGCAGGAAGACGAGGATCATTCCGACGCTGAGATAGACGCTGACATCGGCGACCTCGGTGAAGCTCCAGCGGAAGCCGCTGATGAGATAGACCACCGGGTTGAACAGCGTGATGAAGTGCCAGACCGGCGGCAACATGCCGATCGAGTAGAAGCTGCCGCCGAGGAATGTCAGCGGCGTCACCACCAGAAGCGGGATCGCCTGCAGCTTCTCGAAACCGTCCGCCCAGATGCCGATGATGAAGCCGAACAGGCTGAAGGTCAGTGCGGTGAGCACGAGGAAGGTCAGCATCCAGATCGGATGCGCAATCTTCAGCGGCACGAACAGCGCGGCGGTCGCCAGAATGATGAGGCCGAGCGCGATGGATTTGGTCGCCGCCGCGCCGACATAGCCGAGCACAGCCTCGAAGGCCGACACCGGCGCGGACAACAATTCGTACACGGTGCCGGTGAATTTCGGGAAGTAGATGCCGAACGACGCGTTGGCGATGCTCTGCGTCAGCACCGAGAGCATGATGAGGCCCGGCACGATGAACGCGCCGTAGCTGACGCCGTGGATTTCCGGAATCCGCGAGCCGATCGCCGAGCCGAACACGACGAAATACAGCGATGTCGAGATCACCGGCGAGACGACGCTCTGTAACAGCGTGCGGAAAGTGCGCGCCATTTCGAACTTGTAGATGGCGATGACGGCGTAAAGGTTCATGCGCTGTGCACCAGATTCACGAAGATTTCCTCGAGCGAGGATTGCGTCGTGTTGAGGTCGTTGAAGTTGAGGCCGGAGGCGCGCAAATCGTTCAACAGCGTGGTGATGCCGGTGCGCTCGCTCTTGGTATCGTACGTGTAGGTCAGTTCCTTGCGGTCGTCCGACAGTTCGAGCGGATAATCGGCAAGCGAGGCGGGGAGGGAGGCGACTGGCTCGTTGAAATGCAGCGTCAGCTGCTTGCGTCCGAGCTTGCGCATCAGCGTGGCCTTGTCCTCGACCAGAACGATCTCGCCCTTGTTGATGACGCCGACGCGGTCAGCCATTTCCTCGGCTTCCTCGATGTAGTGCGTGGTCAGGATGATGGTGACGCCGGAATCGCGCAATTCCCGCACCACTTCCCACATCGACTTGCGCAGTTCGACATCGACGCCCGCGGTCGGTTCGTCGAGAAACAGAATCTGCGGCTCGTGCGCGAGTGCCTTCGCGATCATCACGCGGCGCTTCATGCCACCCGAAAGCGTGATGATCTGGCTCTTGCGCTTGTCCCACAGTGAGAGGTCTTTCAGAATCTTCTCGATCAGCGCGGTGTTTTTCGGCTTGCCGAACAGACCGCGGCTGAAGGCGGCGGTCGCCATCGGGGTTTCCCAGGCGTCGGTATGCAATTCCTGCGGCACGAGGCCGATCATCTGACGCGCGGCGCGGTAATCGGTGACGCTGTCGTGGCCGCCGATGGTGACGGTGCCTTTGCTCGCCATTGCAAGACCGCAGATCGTGCTGATGAGCGTGGTCTTGCCAGCGCCGTTGGGGCCGAGCAGCGCGAAAATCTCGCCCTGGCGAATCTCCAGGTTGATGTTCTTCAGCGCTGTGAAGCCCGACGCATAGGTCTTGGTCAGGTTGGAGACGGTAATGATGGCTGGCATGCGGATGCGGGGCTCGCGGGAATGCGGGTCGCGGAGAGATAGAGGCTCGGACAGGTCGAAACAAGAGGTGGGCAGGCGGTTTTGAAGCGCCTCAGGCTCGCGTCACGAAGCTGTCGATCACCTTCTTCTCGCCTGCTTTGTCGAAGGCGATGGTGAGCTTGTTGCCGTCCACGCGGGCCACGCGGCCGTAGCCGAATTTCTCGTGGAAGACACGCTCGCCAACACCGAACTCCGAGTCGGTGCCGGTGGATTTCGCGATCAGTTCGCCTTCGATGGTCAGCGGCTTGCGGCCCCGGCCGCCCGCATTGTAGCGCGCGCCGGTTTCATTGAAGCCGCTGCGGCCGCGGTTGGATTGGGCGCGCTGCCAGCCCGGCGTCGCGTAGCTCGAACCGAAGGACTCGATATTATCGAAGCGCGAGGAGCCGAAGCCGCCGGCGCCGCCCCATCCGGAGCCACCCTTGGATTCGGCGATCTCGACATGATCGGCCGGCAATTCATCGAGGAAGCGCGAGGGAATGGTGGTGGACCATGAACCGTGAATGCGGCGGTTGGTGGCGAAATAGATCATCGCCCGCCTGCGCGCGCGGGTGATGCCGACATGGGCGAGGCGACGTTCTTCCTCCAGCCCCGCGCGGCCCTGTTCGTCCAGCGCGCGCTGGTGCGGAAACAGGCCTTCTTCCCAGCCGGGCAGGAATACGTTGTCGAATTCGAGCCCCTTGGCGGAATGCAGCGTCATCACCGACACCGCGTCTTCGTCCGCGCCACCCTCGCGATCCATCACCAGCGAGATATGTTCGAGGAAGCCGTGCAGGTTCTCGAATTCTTCCATCGAGCGCACGAGTTCTTTCAGGTTCTCCAGCCGGCCCGCGGCGTCCGCGGAACGGTCCTTCTGCCACATCTCGGTGTAGCCGCTCTCGTCGAGCACGATTTCGGCCAGCTCGGTGTGGGAAATGATCTCGCGCTGCGTGCTCCAGCGGTCGAAACTCGCCAGCAGGTCGCGCAGACTGCCGCGCGCTTTCGGCTTGATCTCGTCGGTTTCGATGACGGCGCGCGCTGCTTCGGTCAGCGGAATGCGGCGTTTGCGCGCGATGTCGTGCAGCAGTTGCACGGTGGCGTCGCCAAGGCCGCGCTTCGGCGTGTTGACGATGCGCTCGAAGGCAAGATCGTCGGCGGGCGAATTGATGACGCGCAGATAGGCCAGCGCGTCGCGGATTTCCGCCCGCTCGTAGAAGCGCGGGCCGCCGATGACGCGATAGGGCAGGCCGAGCGTGACGAAGCGGTCTTCGAACTCGCGCATCTGGAACGAGGCGCGCACCAGAATGGCGATCTCGTTGAGCTTCTGCCCCGCGCGCTGCAACTGCTCGATCTCCTCGCCGATCGAGCGGGCTTCTTCCTCCGAGTCCCATGAGCCGGTGACGGTGACCTTCTCGCCGTCGACATCCTCGGTGCGCAGCGTCTTGCCGAGGCGGCCTTCATTGTGCGCGATGAGATGCGAGGCGGCGGCGAGGATGTGGCCGGTGGAGCGGTAGTTGCGCTCCAGTCGCACGACCTTCGCGCCGGGGAAGTCGTGCTCGAAGCGCAGGATGTTGTCGACTTCCGCGCCGCGCCAGCCATAGATCGACTGGTCGTCGTCACCGACGCAGCAGATGTTTTTGGGATTCGTCATTCCGGGATGCGCCGCAGCCGCGGACCCGGAATCCAGAGATGGTTGTCCCGGAATGGCGGGTGGCTGAGACGGCGCCTGAGCCAGCAAACGCAGCCACAGATACTGCGCGACGTTGGTGTCCTGATATTCGTCCACCAGAATGTATTTGAAACGGTGCTGATACTGCCGCAGCACGTCCGGGTGCTCGCGGAAGACGCGGATGTTTTCCAGCAGCAGGTCGCCGAAGTCGGCGGCGTTGAGAATCTTCAGCCGCTCCTGATAGGCGGTGTAGAGCTTGCCGCCCTTGCCGTTGCCGAACACCGACGCTTCGCCGGACGGCACCTGCGACGGCGTGAGCCCGCGATTCTTCCAGCCGTCGATCAATCCGGCGAGCATGCGCGCGGGCCAGCGCTTGTCGTCGATGCCTTCCGCCTGCAGCAATTGCTTCAGCAGACGAATCTGGTCGTCGACATCGAGCACGGTGAAGTTCGACTTCAGCTGCGCGAGTTCGGCATGCATGCGCAGGATGCGCCCGGCGATGGAATGGAAGGTGCCGAGCCACGGCATGCCTTCGACCGTCTGGCCGAGCATTTCGCCGAGCCGGTGCTTCATCTCGCGCGCGGCCTTGTTGGTGAAGGTCACCGACAGGATTTCGAACGGCCGGGCGCGGCCCTGACTGAGGATATGGGCGATGCGCGAGGTGAGCACGCGCGTCTTGCCGGTGCCCGCGCCTGCCAGCACCAGCACGGGACCATCCAGCGTCTCCACCGCTTCGCGCTGTTCTGGATTGAGCGCGCTCAGATATTGCGGCGCTGCTGCCGCGCGGGCGCGCGCAGCTATGCCGCCAGCGGCAGGCTGGTGGGCAGGTGCATCGGCAAACGGTCGGCGGACAGGTTCGGTCATGCGAATCGATTGGCCCACGATGGCACCGCGGGAGCGCGAAAGGGAGCCTTCTTGATCAGGGATATGTCCAGATATAGGCGTTCCGCGCCTCTACGTACAGAAGGCATCCGCATGCTGTCCCGAGGCGTTTTGTTCCCCAAAAATCGTATTTTTTAGCGGTTTTGGCGGCTGCAATGGCCCGGAACTTTCAAATCCCTCCCGGATTGGTTTCGCAAAGGAGCAACGACTCCGGATCGGACACAGGAGATTGCCATGTTGAGTTGGGTTGTGACGTTTCTCATCATCGCGCTGGTTGCCGGCCTTCTCGGCTTCGGCGGTATCGCCGGTGCCTCGATCGAAATCGCCAAGATCGTGTTTTTTGTTGCCATCGTGTTGTTCGCGGTTTCGGCGCTGGTGGGCTTGATGCGTGGCGGACGCCCCACGGTGTAGCGTTAGTACAAGGCGTCAGTAGAAAAGAGAGTAGCGTGGTGAACCGGCCGGTCGGCTTGACCGGCCGGTTCTCGTTTGCGACGGTTGCTGCAAGTTTCTTGCAGGACACCCGCCTTGAATACGACGACGGCACCGCGGCTTTCGCCGCAGACTCTAAGCAATGCGTTTGAAGCTCTGGCCACGCGCTTCAAGCGCGATTTCTTCACCTCGCAAGCGCAGCGCGAACAGCATGCGCACACCACGACATGGATCGCGCCGCAACTTCCCGACGCGGTGGTGCTGGCGCGCAGCGCAGCGGACATTCAGGACGCGGTGAGAATCTGCGCGCGCTACCGCGTGCCGATCATTCCATTCGGCGCGGGCACATCGCTGGAAGGGCAGGTCAACGCGCCTTCGGGCGGCATCTGTCTCGATCTGCGCGAGATGAACCGCATGCTGGCCGTGCATGCGGAAGATCTCGATTGCGTGATCGAACCCGGCATCACCCGCAAGACGCTCAACGAGAATCTGCGCGATCAGGGACTGTTCTTTCCGATCGATCCGGGCGCGGACGCGACGCTCGGCGGCATGGCCTCGACTCGCGCCTCCGGTACCAATGCGGTGCGCTACGGCACCATTCGCGACAACGTACTGGCGCTGAAGGTCGTGCGCGGAGATGGTGAGATCATCACCACCGGCACGCGCGCGAAAAAATCCTCCGCCGGATACGACCTCACGCATCTGTTCATCGGCGCGGAAGGCACGCTTGGCATTATTTGCGAAATGACCATGCGGCTGCGCGGGATTCCGCAGAGCATCGCGGCGGCGTCCTGTTCGTTCGGCAGCGTCAAGGGCGCATGCGACGCCACGATTCTGGCGATCCAGACCGGCATTCCGTTGGCACGGATCGAACTGCTCAATGCCGCACAGGTCGCCGCCTGCAACGCCTACTCGAAACTGACCTTGCCGCAGACGCCACTATTGCTTCTGGAATTCCATGGCAGCGAGGCCGAAGTCGCTGAGCAATCGGCGGCATTTGCTGAAATCGCGAAGGATTGCGGCGGCGGTGCGTTCGAATGGACGACGCACGCCGAGGACCGCACCAAGCTGTGGCAGGCGCGTCACGACGCTTATTGGGCGGCGGCGGCGCTTCGTTCCGGTTCGCGGCCGATGTCGACCGACGTCTGCGTACCGATCTCGCGCCTCGCGGATTGCGTCAGCGAAACCGAACATGACATCGAGCGTTTCAAGCTGATCGCGCCGATCGTCGGCCATGTCGGCGACGGTAATTTCCACTGCCTGATGCTGTGCGACGTCAACGACGCCGACGAGGTGCAGCGCGCGCATGAATTCCTGCATCGCCTCACGGAGCGGGCGCACCGCATGGGCGGCACCTGCACCGGCGAACACGGCATCGGGCAGGGCAAGCAGAAGTACCTTGTTCCCGAACTCGGCCCTGAGGCGATCGAGGCCATGCGCGCCATCAAGGCAGCGCTTGATCCGCAGAATATCTTCAATCCCGGCAAGATCATTCCGTCGCCGTGAGCCTTTTTGCGGCGTTGTGAGTTCGCCATACTTTTCTTTATGATGGCGGCGGTTCAGGCGCGGCGGGATTGACCGTGCCGCTTTTCTGCGGGGTCTATATTGCAGACGACGCTGCTCGGATTGGCGATCGCTGCCATCATGGCGCTGGTTGCAGCGCTGGCGGCGCCGCTGTTCGTCGACTGGAATAAGTACAAGCCGCAGTTCGAGGCGGAGGCCACGCGCGTGGTCGGCGCGCCGGTGCGCGTCGAGGGTGCGCTGGATGCACGGCTGCTACCCGCGCCGATCCTGCGGTTGCACAAGCTCTCGGTCGGCGCGCCAAAGGATCCGACGAAATTGCATGCCGACAAGCTCGATGTCGAATTCAGCCTCGGCTCGCTGCTGCGCGGCGAATGGCGCGCGACGCAATTGTCGCTCGACGGCCTCGCGCTCGACATCGGCCTCGATAAGCAGGGGCGTGTCATTGCGCCTTCGAAAGGCGAATTCAATTTCGGTGCGCTTGCGATCGACCGGCTCGATCTCTCTGGCCGCATCGCGCTGCATGACGAGGCGAGCGACTCGGAATTTCGGCTTGACGGTCTCGATTTCAGCGGCGATGTGCGCTCGCTCGGCGGCAATCTGCGCGGCGAGGGGCATGTCCTGCTGCGGGGCATGCGGCAGCCGTTCCGGCTCACGCTGTCGAAAGCGAGCGAAGGCGAGGCAACACGCCTGCGGCTCGATCTCGATTCCGCGCAGGCGGGCGCAATGGCATCGTCGCTGGATGGTGCGCTGACCTTCGAGAATCGCGTTCCGCATTTCGATGGCGCGATGACGCTCACCGCAGCGGCGGAAATGCCATGGCGGGTCGCCGCGCGCACCACGCTCGATCCGTCCGGTGCGGCGTTTACGCAAGGCGAGGTTCTCTACGGTGCCGAAGCGACCGGCGCGAAGCTGTCGGGCGACGGCACGCTGTCGTTTCGCCCCGGCAGGCTGCGTGTGAAGCTTGCGGCGAGCCAGCTCGATCTCGACCGCGCTCTCAACGACAACAAGGCGGAGCACGGCAAGACGCCGGTCGAATTCCTGACAGATGCAATCGCGGCGCTGCCGGCTTTGCCGTGGCCCTCGCAGATCTCGGCAATGGCTGATCGCGTCACGCTCGCCGGACAGGCGATCAGCGCAGTCGCGGTCGATCTCGATGGGACGAAGGAGCAGTGGGCTCTCACGAAGCTTGCCTTCAGCGGTCCCGGTGATGCGCGGCTCGCGCTGAGCGGCCGGATGCAGGCGGGCAAGGAGGGTGGGCAGTTTTCCGGTCCCTTCGATATCAAGACCAGTGATGCACAGGGTTTCGCCGACTGGGGCTTCGGCACGGCGGATACGGCGCACGGCGCGCGAACGCCGCTTCATCTTGCGGCGACGATGGCGCTCGGCAAGGAGCGTCTCGTGCTCGACGGGATGAAGCTCGATCTCGGTGGTAACCGGATCGAGGGCCGCATCGCGCGCACCGGCAAGCGGATTGATGCGACGCTGAAATCGCCGCAAGTGGATGTCGATAGTCTTGCCGATGTGACGCGGCGTCTGACAGCGTGGCAGGACAAGGGCAGCTACGCGGCACACGTCGATCTCGATTTCGCGCGGGCTAAAATTCTCGGCCACGAGGTCGCGCCGCTGCAGGCGAGCCTGTCGTCCGTCGCGGGCGAGCCGAAGAAGCGGATGTTCGATCTCAAGGTGCGACGTGCCGCGCTTGCCCCATGGCTGAAGCCCCAGCAGACCGTCAGTGATCTCTCGTCCCGCCTTGTTGTGACCAGTGAGGCTTTCGCGCTGGAGAATTTTTCCGGAAAACTCGGCGCTGCGTCGGTGAAAGGCAACTTGTCTCTGACGCGTCAGGGCGAACAAAACCTCACCGGTGCTGTCGAAACCGAAACGCTCGACATGCAAGCGTTGACGGCTTGGATGCTCGGCGCGGACGAGCGCGCGGCGACGGACCCGCTTGCACAAGGCCTGATTGGCTGGCGCGGATCGGTGGCATTGAAGGCCGGGAGGGCGGTTCTGCCCGGCGGCATGGACCTTGCGGCGGTCAGCGGCACAATGCGGGGGGATGGATCGTCGATCTCCTTCGACGATGTGAAGGGAACGGTCGGCGGCGGTACGGCGTCGCTCTCGGCAGCGATCAAGCGCGGCCCGTCAGAGACCGCCATCGACGCCGGCCTGAAGCTGGAAGACGCGGATGCTGCCGCGCTGAAATATCGTGGGCTGCGGTTGCCGCCCGGCAAAGCGTCGATGCGGATGACGCTGGCGACGCGAGGACGCAGCGCGGCGGCCTTGCGCAACGCGCTGTCGGGCAACGGTGTGCTGACTCTGACCGGCGCGCAGCTTCCGGCACTCGACGTCGCAGCGTTCGACGCGGCGGAAAAGGCGTCTGAAGATCCTGCTGCGAAGAACAATCTTGGACCAGCTGTCGCCGCGGCGCTCGACCGTGCGCCGCTTGCGGTGGCGTCCGTGGAGGTGCCGTTCATCATCAAGGACGCGCGCGTGCATGCCGATCCGACGGTTTTCCAGTCGGATACCGCCCGCGCCACGATCTCGGGCAGTTACGACATTCCGGAGGACCAGGGTGATCTGCGCATCGGATTGAGGGCGATGTCCGGTGCGATGAAGGATGCGCCGGACATCCAGATTTTCCTGCGCGGCACGGCGGATCGCGTGGAGCGCGATGTTGATGTCGCGGCGCTGTCGTCCTGGTTGTCGCTGCGCGCCATTGAGCGGGAAACGCAACGCCTCGACGCGCTGGAAAAGCAGGGCGCGTTGCCGCCGCCGCAGCCAGCGCTGGAAACCACCCCTCCCGTGCAACCCGAGCAGACGCTGCCGCCTGCCGAGGTCAAGATACCGGGAGCCGATCCGCGCAGGCACAGAGCGGTACCGCCGCCGTCACATGTGAAGCCGGCGGTGCCGCATGCGCCCCGCGCGCAGCAACCTTCCGCGGGCGCGCAACTCTTGCCGCTGCCGCCGCCGATCGACATCAAGCCCGCGCCGGGCACGATGCGGCCGCGCCGCGCGCCGGCAACGTCTTTCTAGTGCGCGGATGTGAGTTTCGGCGCCGTTACCCGCTCGCCGATGAACATCGTGCTGATCGCGCGCTCACGGAAGTAATCGAGCACGAACAGCCGGATCGCGGACGACAAATTGCTGGTCCGGCGGTGCTGGTCGATGGCGGCGATCTGCATCGACAGCGACAGTCCGCGCCGCGCGGCGATGTCCTTCAGGCTCGACCAGAACGCATCCTCGAGGCTGACGCTGGTCTTGTGCCCGTCCACCACCACCGACCGCTTGACGACAGCAAATTCCTTCACAGGGTCGGTCGTCGGGGCTGTCACATCACGCTGGCTGATCATCACCGTCACTCCTTCTGAGGCGCATGCGCGAGCAGTCGCCGGCCAAAGCCGTGCGGTTCTTCTCGCGGACTGCGAGGCGGATATTGTCAGGATGGTGCGACCGTCACGCGCAAATCAGACCAATGCCCGGGACGATCCTCTGTCATGGCGATCGGTTTGAATCGTCATGACAGTTATATCGTACCCCAAGGAGGCAGCCGCCGGTATTCGGTGAAAGCCGTAAGGGATGAGTCAGAATATTGCGGAGATGGATCCGTAAATTCCCGCAGCCGCTTATTCGGCGGCCTGGGAATCCATCACGGGCTCACGGACGGAATCATGCGCATCGTTCGACTGGGAGGGGCCCTGCGTCATCGAACGGTAATGATCCAGCACGAACAGCCGGATCGCCGAGGACAGATTGCCCTGCTTGCGCTGGCCATCGATCTCGCCGACGAGCTCGGACAATGTCATGCCACGTGCCGACGAAATTTCCTTCATGCCGTTCCAGAAAGCCTCTTCCAGGCTGACACTGGTCTTGTGTCCGGCAACGACGATGGAGCGTTTAACAACAGGGGATTTCATGAAGACTTTCCGTCATCGCGTAGATGTTGATTGAGAAATACCTCGGTGCGTTCATTGAGGGCACGTTGGTGATTCTTTTCGGCTTTTGTTTGCCCATATTTGGCGCGTTGACTGCTCGCTTCCACATTGGCGCGCTCACGTTCCTGGCGCTTCTTGAACTTTTTTAAATTAACCAGTTCACCCACAGGAATCTCGTGATTGCGGAAAACGAACCCGCCGGTCGCGGATCAGAGCATCAATATCAAAATCGCCGGGACCACAAGTCCCACTGGCGAAGAGCTGCTCTGCCTGCGCTCCAGCCGACACATCATAAGAGCGGTAGCCACATAACGCCACGCCTTTAGAAGAAAGAAGGCCAAAACGGTGCAAGAGGTATTGCGTATACCACGGCTCGTTTGTGTTTCACTTGTTGGAATGTGTCATCTGTTCGGGCCGTACGATGGAATCAAATTCCTCGGCGGTGACAAATCCGAGATTCAACGCTTCTTCTTTCAGCGTCGTGCCGTTTGCATGAGCCGTCTTGGCGATTTTCGCAGCTTTGTCATATCCAATTTTTGGCGCGAGCGCGGTCACCAGCATCAGCGAGCGCTGCATCAGGTCGCCGATTCGTTTTTCGTCGGCTCGGATTCCGATCACACAATTTTGTGTGAATGAGCGCGCCACATCCGCCATCAGGCGAATGGATGTCAGCATGCCGTAGGCCATCACGGGCTTGTAGACGTTGAGTTCGAAATGTCCCTGGCTGCCTGCGACGGTCAGTGTGGTCTGATTGCCGAAGATCTGGCAGCACACCATCGTCATGGCCTCGCACTGCGTCGGATTGACCTTGCCGGGCATGATGGAGGAACCGGGCTCGTTCTCCGGCAGAATCAGTTCGCCGAGACCCGAGCGAGGGCCCGAGCCGAGCAGGCGGATGTCATTGGCGATCTTGAACAGGCCGGTCGCGGTCGCGTTGATAGCGCCGTGGACATAGACGTAGGCGTCGTTGGAGGCGAGCGCCTCGAACTTGTTGGGCGCGGTGACGAACGGAAGTCCAGTGATCGTCGCCGCATGTTTGGCGAACAGCGCGGCGAATTCCGGCTTTGCATTCAGCCCGGTGCCGACCGCGGTGCCGCCCTGCGCCAGCGGATAAAGGCTTTTCGCGCTTTCCTTGATGCGCGCGATGCCGCTTTCAACCTGCGCGGCATAGCCCGAGAATTCCTGACCGAGCGTCATCGGCGTTGCATCCTGTGTGTGTGTGCGGCCGATTTTCACGATCGAGGCGAATTCTTTCTGCTTGGTGCGCAACGCGCCGAGCAGTTCTTCCAGCGCCGGGATCAGATCGTGGGCGATCTGCTGGGCTGCGGCGATATGCATTGCGGTCGGGAATGAGTCGTTCGATGACTGACTCATGTTGACATGATCGTTCGGATGAACCGGCGACTTAGTGCCGCGTTCGCCGCCGAGCATCTCGTTGGCGCGGTTTGAGATGACCTCGTTGAGATTCATGTTGGTCTGGGTGCCGGAGCCGGTCTGCCACACCACGAGCGGGAAATGGTCGTCGAGCTTGCCGTCGATGATTTCTTGCGCGGCGGCGATGATGGCGTCCGCGAGCTTCCTGTCGATGAGCTTGAGTTCGAGATTGGCCTGCGCTGCGGCGAGCTTGACGATGGCGAGCGCGTGGATCAGCGGCAACGGCATGTGCTCGGCGCCGATCTTGAAATTATTGCGCGAGCGCTCGGTCTGCGCGCCCCAGTAGCGGTCCGATGCGACTTCGATCGGCCCGAAGGTGTCGGTTTCAGTGCGGGTGGTTTTGCTCTGTGCCATGTTCGCCTCGTGCAGATCGCGACGCATGCATGCCGCGATATCTCGCTCCGTCTTTCAGGCGCGAGTATGCCGAAAGCGGCAGGCCGAAGCCATGCCGCACGGGCAGACGAGAGGTCCGATTAGAGACGTTATTATTTCTTGCGGAAGCGATCCAGCCGCACCACCTGCGCACCTTCGCGCGGATGGTCGTCGCCGCCATCGTCATCAGGATTGTCCGGTGAGGACTCCGGCGGCGTCGGAGGCGCAACCTTCTCGACGTCGTCCGTGACGGGTTCAGCGTCGCCGACCGCGGTTTCCGCTGTCTCGAACTGCAGGCCGAACTGCACCGATGGATCGAAGAAGCGGGTGATGGCGCTGAACGGCACCACGAGTCGCTCGGGAATTCCGCCGAACGACAGGCCGACTTCGAAATGATCCTCGGTAACGACCAGATCCCAGAACTGGTGCTGGAGGATCACCGTCATCTCCTGCGGATATTGCGACAGCAGGCGCGGCGACAGTTTCACGCCTTCCGCGGTGGAGAGGAAGGTGATGTAGAAATGATGGTCTCCCGGCAATCCGTGTTCGGCAGCGTCGGTCAGCACGCGGCGCAGGACGCCGCGCAGCGCGTCGCGGGTCAGAACATCGTAGCGGATCAGGTCGGTGGCCATCGGTCGGTCCTGTCAAAAACGTCGAAGTGTCGCGTGCCGGAATGGAGAGGAGCCGACTCGCACTTTTGTTCCATGCGGGTGGTGGTTAGCAAGTCTGTCCGCGGGAGAGGGCGATGTTGGCCACTCTTTTCGTGAACAAACCCTTTCGCTCAAGACTACCTTCTCCCATGGGCTGCGTCAGCAAGCTTGAGGCCAGAAGACACCTAAATTCACACCGGCACCGTGACCGATGGGACGCTTCTGTTAAAGACACAAAGAGACCGATTGAAGATGAAGTGGAGGCTTCTGTTGCCAGGTGCCTCCGAACCCCGCCTGACAGGGCTTAATCCATCAGGACTTTAAGTCGGTATTTCAAACTGCGTTACGCAGCCTGAGCAACCGGAGCATAGTTGTCGTTTGCAACTATTGAGAAGCCCGATAACGGCGGAACAATACCGGGAAAAAACACGCCCTTTACGCCCTCGTCGATCCTGTTTCGCCCCCGCCGAAATTCCGCCTGCGGAACTTTGGTGGAGGCGCCGGGTGCTGCCCCCGGGTCCGAATGGTTTATTGCGACGGCCATTTATTTCCATAGCCGGCGAACCGGCAGGCTCAATATAAGGTGCAAAGCGTGACGACAAAAGCCCCTTCGGCCGGGCTTTCGACAGGCTGTCGGGTAGCCTGATCCATTGCATCGCGCGCCCTCGAAAAGTTGAATGGAGACTGCCGCGCGCCGTCGGAAAAGAATTGGCCGGACGATACGACACATTTAAACGAGTGCCCGTCGCCATTTTTTGCCAGCCTGAACCGATCCCATGAACAAGCCCGCTCCGCCGTCTGACATGGTCGCCAGCGATCTCGCCGCCGAGCCGCCGGGGCTGCTTGAGCTGTTTTTTGCTTTCTCGAAAATGTCGCTGGCTGGTTTCGGCGGCGTGCTGGTGTGGGCCCGCCGCGCGATCGTCGAACAGCACCGCTGGATGACCCCGGACGAATTCAACGAAGCCTTTGCGCTCTGTCATCTGCTGCCGGGGGCCAACATCGTCAATCTGTCGATCGTGTTCGGCGGCCGGTTTCGCGGCGCCGCCGGAAGTCTCGCGGCGTTTCTCGGCCTGCTGCTGCCGCCGACGCTGATCGTGACGACGCTCGGCATTCTTTATACTCACTTCGGCGACCTGCCGGGCTTGCAACGAACCCTGAACGGCATCGCCTGTGCTGCTGTCGGTCTGTTTCTGGCCGTCATCGTCCGTATGATTGGGCCGCTCCTGAAGCGGAAAAATCCGGTCGAAATCGCATTGATGATTGCCGTGTTCGCCGCAGTCGGCCTTGGACGCGTGCCGCTGGCGGCGGTTGTACTGATCGCACTGCCGCTCAGTATTGTCGTGACCTATTTCTGGCGCAGGCGGGCAGCATGAATCCGGGTCTCGGCACGTATCTCAATCTGCTGTGGACGTTCGGCCTGATGTCGCTGCTCGCGGTCGGCGGCGCCAACGCAACGATCCCGGAGATGCATCGCGTCGCGGTCGAGGTGAACCACTGGCTCACCGACGCGCAGTTCGCCGACATGTTCGCCATCGCCCAGTTCTCGCCGGGACCCAACGTGCTGATCGTGACGCTGATCGGCTATCAGGTCGCGGGACTGACCGGCGCCGCAGTGACGACATTTGCGATGTGCGGCCCGGCGGGCGTGCTGGCTTATTTCGTGGCGAACTTCTTCCACCGCTCCAGCCATTCGTTCTGGCCTTCCGTCATCCAGGCCTCGTTCGTGCCGGTCTCGATCGGCCTGATGGCCGCGGGCGGCTATGTGCTGGCGGTCACGGTCGACACCTCGCTGGCGGCCACGCTTGTCACGCTTGTTACGGCGGCGGTCGCGGTGGGAACCCGGATCAATCCGCTCTGGCTGCTCGCGGTGGCGGGAATTCTGGGTTACGCCGGGCTCGTCTGATCCCGCGAAAAGGCTTCTGGGCAGGGCAGGTGGTGCCTACTTTTGATGGGACAACGCCGGAAAGCGGCTGTTGATTCGGCCCCGGATGTGGTCCGTTCCGCCCAGACGACATAGATTACGGCCATGCATCAGTATCACGACCTGCTCGAACGGATTTTGAGCGACGGCGCGCAGAAGGGCGACCGCACCGGCACCGGCACGCTGTCGGTGTTCGGCCATCAGATGCGCTTCGATCTCGCCGCTGGCTTTCCGATGACGACGACCAAGAAGCTGCCGTTCAAGGCGATCGTCCACGAACTGCTGTGGTTTCTCGCGGGCGACACCAACGTGCGCTATCTGCAGGATAACGGTGTCACGATCTGGGACGAATGGGCGGACGCCAACGGCGATCTCGGCCCGGTTTATGGCAAGCAGTGGCGCTCATGGCAGGCACCGGATGGCCGCAGCATCGACCAGATCGCGAATCTCATCCGCATGATCCGTACCACGCCGGATTCACGGCGGCTGATCGTCAGCGCATGGAATCCAGCCGATGTTGATCACATGGCGCTGCCGCCGTGCCATTGTCTGTTTCAGTTCTACGTCGCAAACGGCAGGCTGTCGTGCCAGCTCTATCAGCGCTCAGCGGATGTGTTTCTTGGCGTGCCGTTCAATATCGCGTCTTACGCGCTGCTGACGATGATGATAGCGCAGGTGACAGACCTGAAGCCTGGTGAATTCATCCACACGCTTGGCGACGCGCATCTGTATTCCAACCATCTGGAGCAGGCGCGCCTGCAACTGACGCGCGCACCACGCGCGCTGCCGACTGTGAGCATCAATCCGGCGGTGCGGGATATTTTCGGATTCCGTTACGAGGATTTCAAACTCGAAAACTACGATCCGCATCCGCACATCAAGGCCGAGGTCGCGGTGTGACCGCGCAGGGGGCTGTTCCCGAGATCGTTTTCATCGTCGCCGTCGCGGACAACGGTGTGATCGGCCGCGACAATGCGATGCCCTGGCACCTGCGCTCGGACCTGCAGCGGTTCAAGCAGCTGACGCTGAACAAGCCGGTCATCATGGGCCGCAAGACTTTTCTTTCGATCGGCAGATCGCTGCCGAAACGCACCAACATCGTGGTCACGCGCGACCCGAATTTTCGCGCGGCGGGCGCGGTGGTGGCGCCCTCGCTTGACGCCGCTTACGAGATCGCGCTCGGCGATATCCTGCGACGTGGTGTCTCAGAGATTATGGTGATCGGCGGCGCGGATATTTTCCAGCAGTGGATGCCGCGCGCGACCCGGCTGGAGATCACGCATGTCCATGCCGAACCGGATGGAGATACGTTCTTCCGGTTTGGCGCGGCAGAATGGCGAGAGGCATCGCGCAATCGTCCCACACGCGCACCCGAGGACAGCGCCGATTTTTCCTATGCGACATATGCCCGCGCGGCCTCCCGTTAACCCCTCCAGCCAATGTTTGCATTGACAATTTCCTCACGCAGATTAGCTGCTAGAGGCTGCGCAGGGCCGCGTTGTATCGCGGCTCTTCGTCTTTTATAAAACGTCGCTGCCGCGAGATGGCGCGAAGGAGCTTGCTGATGGCCTGGAAGAATCAAGGCGGAAGTCCATGGGGTCCGGGTCCGAAGGGCCCCTGGGGCTCGGGTCCGCAATCGCAAGGGCCTAAGCCGTCCGACCTCGAGGATCTTCTGCGCCGCGGCCAGGACCGGCTTCAGCATCTGCTGCCCGGTGGGCATATGAGCGGCATGGGCATCGCCCTGATCGTCATTGCGGGCATCGCGATCTGGTTGTTGTCCGGCTTTTTCCGCGTGCAGCCGGATGAGCTTGGCGCTGTACTGCGTTTCGGCAAGCATGTGCGCACGGTGCAGCCTGGCCTGAACTATCATATTCCGTATCCGGTCGAGACCGTGTTGCTGCCGAAGGCGCTGCGCGTCTCCACGCTGAACATCGGCATGACGGTCAGCGATGATAGTGGCCGCCGCGGCCGCGTGGTGCGCGACGTGCCTGAAGAAAGCCTGATGCTGACCGGCGACGAGAACATCGTCGATGTCGACTTCACGGTGTTGTGGCGGATCGCGCCGGACGGCGTCGGCAAATTCCTCTTCAATATCCAGAATCCCGAAGGCACGGTGAAGGCGGTGGCCGAGAGCGCGATGCGCGAAGTCATCGGCCGCTCCGACATTCAGCCGATTCTCACCGGTGCGCGCAACACGACCGAAAGCGCGGTGCATCAGCTGATGCAGAAGACGCTCGACAGCTATGGTGCGGGCATTCTGATCCAGCAGGTGCAGATGCAGAAGGTCGATCCGCCGCAGCAGGTGATCGACTCGTTCCGCGACGTGCAGGCGGCGCGCGCCGACCTCGAGCGTTTGCAGAACGAAGCGCAGACCTACGCCAACCGCGTCGTTCCCGACGCCCGCGGTCGCGCCGCTCAGGTGCTGCAGCAGGCGCAGGGCTACAAGGAGCAGGCGGTGGCCGAAGCCAAGGGTCAGGCGGCACGCTTCCTCAGCGTCTATGACGAATACAAGAAGGCACCTGAAGTGACGCGGCAGCGCATCTATCTCGAAACCATGGAGCATGTGCTCGGACCGGCGGACAAGGTCATTCTCGACTCCGGCCCGTCGGGGCAGGGCGTGGTGCCGTATCTGCCGCTCAATGAACTCAACCGTAAAACACCGGCCGCGCCGGCTACGCAGAGCGGAGCAAGCCGATGAAAAACGGACTGTCAGGCGCTGTCGCCCTCGTCGTTCTGCTGTTGCTGATCATCGTCGGCTACAGCTCGGTTTACACTGTCCGGCAGACCGAACAGGCGCTGGTGGTTCGCCTCGGCGCGCCGGTCGGCGCTCCGATCACCGAGCCGGGCCTGCACTTCAAGGCGCCGTTCATCGACACGGTCATCAGCATCGATAACCGGATTCTCGACCTGGAGAATCCGTCGCAGGAAATCATCGCCTCCGACCAGAAGCGTCTGGTGGTGGATGCCTTCGCGCGTTACCGCATCAAGGATGCGCTGCGCTTCTATCAGAGCGTCGGTTCCATTTCGGCCGCCAACGTCCAGTTGACGGCGCTGCTGAACGCAGCACTTCGCCGTGTGCTCGGCGAGGTGACGTTCATTCAGGTTGTCCGCGACGAGCGTGAAGTGCTGATGGGCCGCATCCGCGACCAACTCGACAAGCAGGCGGATGCCTATGGCATTCAGGTTGTCGACGTGCGCATCCGCCGCGCCGACCTGCCGGAGCAGAACAGCCAGGCAGTTTATCAGCGCATGCAGACCGAGCGTCAGCGCGAAGCTGCCGAATTCCGCGCCCAGGGCGGGCAGCGGGCGCAGGAAATCCGATCCAAGGCCGATCGCGAGGCGACCGTCATTGTCGCGGAAGCCAATTCGCAGGCGGATAAGGTTCGCGGTGAAGGCGACGGCGAACGCAACCGGATCTTCGCGGAAGCCTATTCCAAGGACCCGCAGTTCTTCGCGTTCTACCGGGCGATGACCGCCTACGAGACCAGCCTGAAGAACAACGACACCCGCTTCGTGCTGAAGCCGGATTCGGAATTCTTCCGGTTCTTCAACTCAGTCAATGGAACGGCGGCCGGGCCGGCCGCCCCGGCGGCGTCAAGATAAGCGCAATTAATCTCATCGACGGGATTTCCCTTTTCTCGGGTCTCTGGTGAAATCCTGTCATGAAAGAGCTATTGATTGGATTCGGAGTCCTTTGCGTCATCGAAGGTTTGACCTTTGCGGCGTTTCCCCAGGCGATGCGTCGCGCGATGGAAGCCGCGCTGGAGCATTCCGAGAACCTGTTGCGTATCACGGGCCTCGCGGTTGCGGTCGCGGGGTTGATGCTGATCTGGCTGATACGCTACGGCGTGCTGTAGGCGGGCGCCGGTATTTTGCCTTAATTCCCCGCGTTGATACGCTTGCGGACCAAGAAGGCCGGGCGCAGTCTCGGCCCTGAATGGCATTCCCTCCCAGGAGACATTGTTCGATGTTCCACGCGCTTGTGCGACTGAGCCGCCTGCTTCCGCTTGCCGTTGCGGGTGGTTTTCTGATGATGGCGGCGGGTGCCCCTCAGCCTGCTTTCGCGCGCGGGCCTGACGGCATCGCCGATGTCGCGGAGAAGGTGATCGACGCGGTGGTCAACATCTCCACGTCCCAGACCGTTAACGGCCGGGACGAGAAGGGCGAGGAGGCGACGCCCCAGAAGGACAACCGCAACAAGAGCAATCCGCGCCTGCCGCCGGATTCGCCCTTCAATGAATTCTTCGACGATTTCTTCAAGAACCGCCGCGGCGACAAGGGCCAGCATAAGGTCAATTCGCTCGGCTCCGGCTTCATCATCGATGCGAGCGGCATCGTCGTGACCAACAATCACGTCATCGCGGATGCCGACGAGATCAACGTCATTCTCAACGACGGCACCAAGATCAAGGCGGAGCTGGTCGGCCGCGACAAGAAGAGTGATCTCGCCGTGCTGAAATTCCAGCCGCCGGAAAAGAAACTGACGGCGGTGAAGTTCGGCAATTCCGACAAGCTGCGGCTCGGGGAATGGGTGATTGCGATCGGCAATCCGTTCAGCCTTGGCGGCACGGTGACGGCGGGCATCGTCTCGGCGCGCAACCGTGACATCAATTCCGGGCCTTACGACAACTACATCCAGACCGACGCCGCCATCAATCGCGGCAATTCCGGCGGTCCGCTGTTCAACCTTGATGGCGAGGTTGTCGGCGTCAACACGGCGATCATTTCACCGTCGGGCGGCTCGATCGGCATCGGCTTCGCGGTGCCGTCGAACACCGTTGTCGGCATCGTCAATCAGCTGCAGCAGTACAAGGAAGTCCGTCGCGGCTGGCTCGGCGTGCGTATTCAGCAGGTTACCGATGAAATCGCTGACAGCCTCGGCATCAAGCCGCCGCGTGGCGCGCTGGTCGCAGGCGTCGACGACAAGGGACCTGCGAAGCCTGCGGGCATCGAGGCGGGTGACGTCATCACCTCCTTCGATGGCAAGGCGATCCGTGAGATGAAGGATCTGCCGCGTGCGGTGGCCGATACGCCGGTCGGCAAGACCGTCGATGTCGTGCTGATCCGCAAGGGCAAGGAAGAAACGCACAAGGTGACGCTCGGCCGGCTCGACGACGGCGACAAGCCTGTCGAGGCTTCGTTGAAGGCGCCGGCCCCCGAGATCAGCAAGCCGGTGACACAGAAGGCGCTCGGGCTCGATCTTGCCGCGATCTCCAAGGATCTGCGCGCGCGCTACAAGCTCAAGGACAAGGTCAAGGGCGTGGTTATCGTCGGCGTCGACCGCAATTCCGATGCCGCCGAGCGACGGCTCGGCGAGGGCGACGTCATCGTCGAGGTCGCGCAGGAGGCGGTGAATTCGCCCGCCGATGTCAAGAAGCGCATCGACCAGCTCAAGAAGGACGGCAAGAAGTCGATCCTGCTGCTGGTGTCGAACGCCGAGGGCGAATTGCGGTTTGTCGCGCTCAGCGTGAACTGATCTTTTTCCTCCCTCTCCTCGCGAGAGGGAGGAAGAAACAAATCACTCCGTCACGAATTCGGTGCGCTTGTAACCCTGCGCGTAAAGCAACGCGGTGAGGTCGCCGTGATCGATCCGCGCTGCTGCTGCGGCCGCGACCGCGGGCTTGGCGTGATAGGCGACGCCGAGGCCGGCCTTTTCGATCATCGCGAGATCGTTGGCGCCATCGCCGACGACGAGCGTGTCGATATCGTCCAGTTCGAATGTTTCCAGCAGATCGACCAGCGTGGCGAGCTTCGCCGCGCGTCCGAGGATCGGCTCCTGAACGCGGCCCGCGAGCTTGCCGTCTTCGACGATGAGCGTATTGGCGCGGTTTTCCTCGAAGCCGATCGCGGCGGCGACGCGTTCGGTGAACAGCGTGAAGCCGCCCGAGACGAGGCAGGTGTGTGCACCGTTCGCGCGCATGGTTTTGACGAGCGCAGGGCCGCCCGGCGTCAGCGTGATGTGCTTGGTGAAGACCTCGTCCGCGACGCTCACGGGCAGGCCTTTGAGCAGCGCGACGCGCTCGCGCAGCGCCGGCTCGAATTCGATCTCGCCCCGCATCGCGCGCTCGGTGATCGCCGCGACATGATCCTTCAATCCGGCGAAGGCCGCGAGCTCGTCGATGCATTCCTGGCCGATCATGGTGGAGTCCATGTCGGCGAGCAGCAGCTTCTTGCGGCGTGCGAGGCGCGGCTGCACCACGACGTCGACCGGGATTCTCTGCAGCGCGCCATGCAGCCGGTCGGCGATAGCGCGGATGGGCTCCTCGCTTTCGAACGGGATGTCGGCGGCGATCCCGGCATCGAGCCATTCGGCGAGTGAGGATGATGGCAATATGGCGCGCGCGGCCTCCAGCACCGTGCTATCGAGCATGGGCTGCGCGGGGTTGCAGATCAATGTAGCGACGAGGGACATGAATTCGGGCCGGAATGATGTGAAGGCGGTGCTTATCGCAGGGCCGACCGCCAGCGGCAAGTCGGCGCTGGCGCTCGATCTGGCCGAAGCGGCAGGCGGTACCGTCATCAATACGGATTCGATGCAGGTCTATCGCGATCTGTGCGTCATCACCGCGCGTCCGACCGTCGAGGAGGAGGCGCGCGTTCCGCACCGGCTTTACGGCCATGTCGATGCCGCGGTGAATTATTCGGCGGGCGCTTGGGTCAGTGACGCGACGGTGGTGCTGGCGGAGACGCAGGCGAACGGACGGCTGCCGATTTTCATCGGGGGAACCGGGCTTTACTTCAAGGCGCTAACGCGGGGGCTGTCGAACGTGCCGCCGGTGCCGGATGCCGTACGTGAAGCGGTTCGACGTCGGCTTGAACAAGACGGTCCCGAAGCCCTGCATGAGGAGCTCGGGAGGCGCGATGCCGAAGCGGCAGCACGCTTGAAACCGCGCGATCGCGTCCGCATTGCCCGTGCGCTTGAAGTGGTGGAAGCCACCGGCCGTCCGCTGGCGGAATGGCATGCGCATGGCCTGCCGCCGCTGCTGCCGCCAGAGGGCGTCGTGGCGCTGTTTCTCGCGCCGGATCGCAAGGTGGTCTATGAGCGGATCGACCGTCGTTTTGAATCGATGATGGATCGCGGCGCGCTGGAGGAGGCGGGGGCGCTTGGCCATCGCGGGCTCGATCCGCTGTTGCCCGCGATGAAGGCGCATGGTGTCCCGGCGCTGATCCGCCATCTTGCGAGTGAGTTGTCGCGCGAGGAGGCCATTGCCACCGGCCAGATCGATACGCGTCACTACGCCAAGCGGCAGTTCACCTGGTTTCGGCACCAGTTGCCGGAATTCGAATGGGTCGCCCCCGATGCCGCGCGGACGTGGCTCGCGGCGAGACTCGGCGTCGCGCTTCCCGAAGCCTGAACAGGCCCCACCCCTCGTTCCGGTCTGTTCCGAACCGACGGCTCCCATGCGCTTTTCAGCATTCCGCCGGTGCCTGATCGGTGGCTATAGTGTGGATGTCAGACAGCCTTGACATCTCCCCGGAGAAGTCTATAAACCGCGCAACCTTTGGAAATAGAAATCGACTTATGAGCAATAAAATTACAAATCTTCTTATTGTCGTAGTCGTACCTGGGCACATCGCCGGGGGGAGCTGACGCGACCCTAAGATAGGCGGTGTGCACAGGGTCCTCTCGGGGGCCTTTTTTATTATCTGGAGCTGGCGATCCAAGACGGCGCCATGCGGCGCGCAGCGGAGCGAAAGATGAGCGAGACGAAGAAAAACGAATCCCGGCAGATGACCGGCGCGGCGATGGTCGTGCAGGCGCTGAAGGATCACGGCATCCAGCACATTTTCGGTTATCCGGGCGGCGCGGTGCTGCCGATCTATGACGAGATTTTCCAGCAGGAGGCCGTCCAGCACATCCTCGTTCGCCATGAGCAGGGCGCGGGCCATGCAGCCGAGGGCTATGCGCGCTCGACCGGCAAGCCGGGCGTTGCGCTTGTCACCTCAGGGCCGGGCGCGACCAACATGGTCACCGCGCTGACCGATGCGTTGATGGATTCGATCCCGCTGGTCTGCATCACAGGCCAGGTGCCGACGCATCTGATCGGCAATGACGCATTCCAGGAGTGCGATACGGTCGGCATCACGCGGCCTTGCACCAAGCACAACTGGCTGGTTCGCGACGTCAACGATCTCGCCAAGATTCTGCACGAGGCTTTCTATGTCGCGACCACGGGCCGTCCCGGTCCGGTCGTCGTCGACATTCCGAAGGATGTGCAGTTCGCGACCGGCACCTATCATGCGCCGCGCAAGAATGACGTTCATGTCTCCTATTCGCCGCGCGTGAAGGGTGATGCCGCGCAGATCCGCAAGGCGGTTGCACTGCTCGCCTCCGCGAAGAAGCCGGTGATCTATTCCGGCGGCGGCGTCATCAACTCGGGACCCGAGGCAACGCGCCTGCTGCGCGAACTGGTTGGCGCGACCAATTTCCCGATCACCTCGACGCTGATGGGACTCGGTGCTTATCCGGCCTCGGGCAAGAACTGGCTCGGCATGCTCGGCATGCACGGCACTTACGAAGCCAACATGGCGATGCATGATTGCGACGTCATGCTGTGTGTCGGTGCGCGCTTCGACGACCGCGTTACCGGCCGGCCGGATGCGTTCTCACCGAACTCGAAGAAGATCCATATCGACATCGATCCGTCGTCGATCAACAAGAATATCCGCGTCGACGTGCCGATCATCGGCGACGTCGGCAATGTGCTGGCCGATCTGCTGGCAGGGTTGAAGGCTGAAACAAAGCGGCCTGACCTCAAGCCGTGGTGGTCGCAGATCGCGACCTGGCGTGCGCGCAATTCGCTGGCATTCAAGAAGAACAACGACGTGATCCTGCCGCAGTACGCGATCCAGCGCCTGTATGAACTGACCAAGAACCGCGACACCTACATCACCACGGAAGTGGGGCAGCATCAGATGTGGGCGGCGCAGTTCTACGGCTTCGAGCAGCCCAATCGCTGGATGACGTCCGGTGGCCTCGGCACCATGGGTTACGGCTTCCCGGCGGCTATTGGCGTGCAGGTCGCCCATCCCAAAAGTCTCGTCATCGACATCGCGGGCGATGCTTCGATCCAGATGATGTTGCAGGAGATGTCGACGGCGGTTCAGTTCGACCTGCCGGTGAAGATCTTCATCCTCAACAATCAGTACATGGGCATGGTGCGTCAGTGGCAGCAACTGCTGCACGGCAATCGCCTGTCGAACTCGTACTCCGAGGCGCTGCCGGATTTCGTCAAGCTCGCGGAAGCCTATGGCGGCGTCGGCATGCATGTGACGAAGCCCGGCGATCTTGATGGCGCGATCGAGGAAATGATCAAGGTGAAGAAGCCGGTGATCTTCGATTGCCGCGTTGCGACGCTGGAAAACTGCTTCCCGATGATCCCGTCGGGCAAGGCGCATAACGAAATGCTTCTGCCCGCGGAAGCCAACGATGAAGCGACTGCGGCGGCCTTCGCCGGCGGCAAAGCTCTGGTTTAAAAGGCACTGGTGTAATGGCCATGGACAAGCAGACGAACGAACAACCGGCCTCCGCCTATTTCATGGAGGAGCGGCACGATCCGAACGAGACGCATACGCTCTCGGTGCTGGTGCAGAACGAGCCCGGCGTGCTCGCGCGGGTCATCGGCCTGTTCTCGGGTCGCGGCTACAACATCGAAAGCCTGACGGTGTCGGAGACCGAGCAGCACAAACACATGTCGCGCATCACCATCGTCACCACCGGCACGCCGATGGTGATCCAGCAGATCAAGCACCAGCTCGATCGGATGATCCCGGTCTATCGCGTGGTCGACATGACGCTGACCGGCCGCTCCATCGAGCGCGAACTGGCAATGGTCAAGGTGAAGGGCACGGGCGATGCCCGCGTCGAGGCGCTGCGGCTCGCGGATGCCTTCCGCGCCCGCGTGATCGACGCGACCACCGAGAGCTTCGTGTTCGAAATTACCGGCGCCAGCGACAAGATCAGCCAGTTTGTGTCGCTGATGGCGCCGCTCGGCCTCGTCGAGGTGGCGCGCACCGGCGTCGCCGCCATCGCCCGCGGCCCGGACGGCATGTGAGAGGCCGCGCCCGACCTAAAACCTGATTTTACTTCCCCGCAAAATGCATTAGACAACCCGGGAATTTCGAGGGCCGTCCGGTCCTGAAGGGCCCGTTTCGGGCCTGAAAAGCCCAACACGCACAAGGAAAGCACCATGCGAGTTTATTACGATCGCGACGCCGATTTGAACCTCATCAAGGGTAAGAAGGTCTGCATCATCGGCTACGGCAGCCAGGGTCACGCCCACGCGCTGAACCTGAAGGATTCCGGCGTCAAGGACGTCGCGATCGCGCTGCGCAAGGGCTCTGCCACCGCCAAGAAGGCGGAAGCCGCCGGCTTCAAGGTGATGGAAGTTGCTGAAGCCGCGAAGTGGGCCGACGTCATGATGATGCTGACGCCCGACGAACTGCAGGCCGACATCTATCGCGAGCACCTGCACGACAACATGAAGAAGGGCGCGGCGCTGCTGTTCGCGCACGGCCTCAATGTCCATTTCAACCTGATCGAGCCGCGTGAAGACCTCGACGTGCTGATGGTCGCGCCGAAGGGTCCAGGCCACACCGTGCGCGGTGAATATCAGCGCGGCGGCGGCGTGCCGTGCCTGATCGCGATCCACAAGGATTCCTCGGGCAACGCTCACGACCTCGGCCTGTCCTACGCATCCGCCATCGGCGGCGGCCGTGCGGGTATCATCGAGACCTCGTTCCGCGAGGAAACCGAAACCGACCTGTTCGGCGAGCAGGCCGTGCTCTGCGGCGGCACCGTCGAACTGATCCGCGCCGGCTTCGAGACGCTGGTGGAAGCTGGCTACGCGCCGGAGATGGCTTACTTCGAGTGCCTGCACGAGCTGAAGCTGATCGTCGACCTGATCTATGAAGGCGGCATCGCCAACATGAACTACTCGATCTCCAACACCGCCGAATACGGCGAGTACGTTACCGGCCCGCGCATCGTGACGCCGGAGACGAAGGCGGAGATGAAGCGCGTGTTGCACGACATCCAGTCGGGCAAGTTCGCGCGCGACTGGATGCTCGAGAACAAGGTCAACCAGGCTTCGTTCAAGGCGACCCGCGCGGCAGCCAACAAGCACCAGATCGAGGAAGTCGGCGCGCGTCTCCGCGACATGATGCCGTGGATCAAGAAGGGCGCTCTGGTCGACAAGGCCAAGAACTAAGAGCCTCAAGTTTATTCCATAAACTCAATGTGAGCGCGCGGTGGCTTGATCGGCTGCCGCGCGTTTCGCATTTTTGCTTTGAGAAATAAAAATCAGGGAGGATGGATATGGCTGGTTTCAGGTTTGCCGGATATTGCGCCGTTGCGGGCGTGCTGCTTCTGGGCGCGCCGGTCGCATCGTTGGCCGATCCCCTGGTTCTGACGTCACCGAATTTCACGGATGGCGGAAAGCTGCCGGTCAAGCATGCCGGTGCTCTGAAGACGAACCCGAACTGCGTTGGCGAAAACATTTCGCCGGCTCTCGCGTGGAACAGCCCTCCTGAGGGCACGAAAAGCTTCGCCTTCGTGGTTTACGACCCCGACGGCGGCAAGGGACTCGGTGTCTATCACTGGGTTGCCTATGGCATCGCGCCGGATCGGCGCAGTTTCGCGGAAGGCGATGTCGGGCAGCCGTCCGACAAGTTTGTCGGCGGCAAGAATACTGCAGGCCTCAATTTCTACCTGGGGCCATGCCCGCCGGCGAACACCGGCTTGCATCACTACAATTTCAGCCTGATCGCGACGGACCTCGAACCCAATGCTCTTGAGCCCGGACTGACCCGCGACGAACTGGTGGCAAAGCTCAAGGGGCACACCACGGGCGTCGGCACAATCGTCGGTCTGTTCGGCCGCTAGATTTTCTAGCCTCAAGGCTACTGCAATAAAAACAGCAGCCCCGCATGCGCGAGGCCGCTGTGATGTTGTCGGCGGCATCCGAATAAGATGCCGCTGTGGTTCGATCGCTTACTTCAGTTCCTCGACCACGGCATCGAAGAAGGGCTGCGGCGTCAGCAATTGAAGGTTCTGCGGCTTCGACGCTGCGCTCGTCATGGCGATCACGACATGCGCTGTCGGATCGATGTAGACGAACTGACCGAAGATGCCACGCGCCATGAAGGCCTTGTCGGCGCGGGCCTGATCGCTGAGCGCAATCCACCACATGTAACCATAGTCGAGCGGCGTGCCGCCCTTCAGGACCTTGGGCGTGCTGGCTTCCTGCATCCATCCGTCGGGCAGGACATTCTTGCCGCCGGCGACGCCGCCATCGAGATAGAACTGGCCGAACCGGGCGAAGTCGCGCAGCGTGGCCGACAGGCCGCTGCCCGCGATCTCAAGTCCGCCCGGCGAATCCAGCCACCATTTGGCCGGGGCCTGCATGCCATAGGGCTTCCAGATTTTTTCGGAGAGATATTCCGCAAGCGGCTTCTTGATCGCGCCGTGCAGAATTTCGCCAGCCACCTGGGTTTCGCCGGTGCTGTAATTGAACTTGGTGCCCGGCTCGACCGCGCGCGACAGCTTCGCCATTACATCCATGGCGGCGTTGCGCTGCTGCGATTCCTGCGCCTTGAGGAGGTGACGCCGGTCGGAATTGGGATCGGTGTAGGTTTCGTTCCACTTCACGCCGGACGACATCATCAGCACGTCGCGAATGGTCACGCCTTCATAGGCGCTGTCCTTGAGACGCGGCACATATTTCGTGACCGGCTCGTCGAGGCTCTTGATGTAGCCATCCTTGACGGCCGCGCCGATCAGGGTCGATGTAACCGACTTCGCGATCGACATCGACGTCCAGCGGGTGTTCGGCGTGTTGCCCAGTTGATAGGTCTCGTAGGCAACCTTGCCGTCCTTCAGGATCAGCAGTCCGGAGACGCGGTTCACAGCAAGGAAGTCGAAGAGATCGTAGGTTTTGCCGTTGACGGTAAATTTGACCTGCTTGATCTGCTTTTCGGCAGGCTTGAAGGCCTTCGGGTGTTCGGACGGCGTGACAGTCCGCGTCGGGAACAGGCGATCGACGTTGCGGAGCGTGTTCGCGGTCAGATCGGGCGTCAGCAGGCCGTCATAGAGTTGTTGGCCTGTGCCGATCGTTTCCTTGGCATGCGGATAGACATCCTTGGCATGCGCTGGTGCGATAGCCGTTCCGGCCACAAGAGCCAACAGGCCGAAGGCGGTGAGCGCCGCGCTTGCGGTCCTGGTGTATGTGCGGTGTGAGATCGTTCGGGAGTTGAGCATTTTTGCTCTCCGGGATTTTGGAAGGATTATTGTTTGCTTTCTATCGTGTCGCGAAAGACATTCTCATTGGCAATCGTCATGCGCAAGCGCGATGCTGGTGGACCTTTGCGTGTCCTATAGCGTTACCGTCAAAGGAGTGAATGATGGGCAAGAAGAACGGCAAGACGTCCGGCGGCAAGACCGATCTCTCACGTTATGTGGATCCGTTCAGGGTCGATGGTTCGCGCGAATTTCATTTAAAGTTTCACAGCACCGACGAAAAGGGCGGCGTCGACAAGGACGATGCGAAGGAGCTGCTTCAGGCCAATCTGGTGCGGCTGCGTGCATCGCAGGAGAAACTGTATGCCCATGACCGCTGGTCGTTGCTCCTGATCTTTCAGGGCATGGATGCGGCGGGAAAGGACAGCGCCATCGAACACGTGATGTCCGGCGTCAATCCGCAGGGCTGTCAGGTGTTCTCGTTCAAGCAGCCATCATCGAAAGAGCTGGACCACGATTTCATGTGGCGCAGCATGATCGCGCTGCCCGAGCGCGGCCGCATCGGTATCTTCAATCGCTCTTATTACGAGGAAATGCTCGTCGTCCGCGTTCATCCCGAAATTCTGGCGCAGCAGAAAATTCCGCAACGTCTCGTCACCAAGAGCGTCTGGCGCGAACGGTTCGAGGACGTTTCCAATATCGAGCGCTATCTCACGCGCAACGGCACGGTGATCCTGAAATTCTTCCTCCACGTCTCGAAGGAAGAACAGCGCAAGCGCTTTCTGGCGCGCCTTGATGAGCCCGCAAAGAACTGGAAGTTCTCGCTGGCTGATGTCAAGGAGCGGGCGTTGTGGGACCGGTATTACGCCGCCTATCAGGAGGTCCTGCGTCACAGCTCCTCATCCTATGCGCCATGGTACGTGGTGCCCGCGGATCACAAATGGTTCTCGCGTCTCGTCATCAGTTCCACGATCGTCTCAACGCTCGAAAAGCTCGGCCTGTCTTATCCGGCCAAGTCGGAAGCCTCGCCGGCGGAACTGAAGAAGGCGCGCATTGCCCTGGAAAAAGAGGGACCGCCGCTTCGCAACCGCCGCAAGGCCGTTTCCGCGAAGAAAACGGCTGCGCCGAAGGCCGTTCCGAAGCCGCCTTTGCCGAAGGAGATTGCCGAGACCGTGGGCCGCCATGAGCCGGTAGCGCCAAATGGACAGCGTTCCTGACGTTTATTTGGCGTTGCGGCGACAGCCAAATCGTCTAAAACAGCGGCGGATGGCGGCCTCAACCAAGCATCAATGGTTTGGGTGGATCATGCGCCACCGGAAGCGATGAAGGCATTCGATGTCGAGCAAAACGACCTACGCAGCACAGGGAAGGGTGGCTTTGGCCGCCGGTCTCGTTGCGCGCCCGGTCGCCGCTTCGCAGCTTCGTGCCTCGCTTCTTGGCGGGCTCCTGCTTCTTATCCGCCCCTGAGGGCCGTCTGGGCATGCAGCCTGGGCACTCAGGGGACCGTGAAGAAGCCTCGAACCCCCAATTGCGCCTATCCATTCAGATCGGAACGGCGCCCCTGACCAAAGGAACGATTTCATGACCAGCCTCACCACGTCCGGCAAGGACCGCGTTGTCATTTTCGACACCACCTTGCGCGACGGCGAGCAATGCCCCGGCGCCACCATGACCCATGAGGAGAAGCTGGAGGTCGCCGAGATGCTCGACACCATGGGTGTCGACATTATCGAAGCCGGCTTCCCGATCGCCTCGGTCGGCGACTTCGAAGCGGTCGCCGAAATCGCGCGGCAGACCAAGAACGCTGTGGTTGCCGGTCTCGCGCGCGCCATCCCCGCCGACATCGCCCGTGCGGGCGAAGCCGTGCGGCATGCGAAGCGCGGCCGCATCCACACCTTCGTCTCGACCTCGCCGATCCATCTGGCGCACCAGATGCGCAAGAGCGAGGAGGACGTGCTCGACATCATCACCGCGACGGTGGCGCAGGCGCGCAACCTGGTGGAAGACGTCGAATGGTCGGCGATGGATTCGACCCGCACGCCGATCGAGTATCTGTGCCGCTGTGTCGAGACCGCGATCAAGGCCGGTGCGACCACGATCAACCTGCCGGACACGGTGGGCTACGCGGTGCCCGAAGAGTATCGCCGCATGTTCAAGACCATTCGCGAGCGGGTGCCGAACGCGGACAAGGCGGTGTTCTCGGTGCATTGCCATGACGATCTGGGCCTGGCGGTGGCGAATTCGCTGGCGGGCGTCGAAGGCGGCGCGCGGCAGATCGAGTGCACCATCAACGGCATCGGCGAGCGTGCCGGCAACGCCGCGCTGGAAGAAGTCGTGATGGCGATCAAGACCCGCGGCGACGTGATGCCTTACTGGTGCAACGTCGAGTCGACGTCGCTGACCCGCGCCTCGAAGGTGGTGTCGGCGGCGACCTCGTTCCCGGTGCAGTACAACAAGGCCATCGTCGGCCGTAACGCCTTCGCGCATGAGAGCGGCATCCATCAGGACGGCGTTTTGAAGAACGCGCAGACCTACGAGATCATGACGCCCGAAAGCGTCGGCGTGAAGCAGACCTCGCTGGTGATGGGCAAGCACTCCGGTCGCCATGCCTTCCAGCACAAGCTGAAGGAACTGGGTTACGAACTGGCCGACAACCAGTTGCAGGATGCCTTCGTGCGCTTCAAGGCGCTTGCCGACCGCAAGAAGGACATCTACGACGAGGACATCGAGGCGCTGGTCGATCAGGAGCTGGCGCAGTCGCATGATCGTCTGCGTCTGGTGTCGCTGACGGTGATCGCGGGAACCAACGGTCCGCAGCGCGCCACCATGAAGGTCGAGGTCGAAGGCAAGGTGCGTATCGACGAGGCCGAAGGCAACGGTCCGGTGGATGCGGTGTTCAACGCCGTGAAGGCGCTGGTGCCGCACGAAGCCAAGCTGGAATTGTATCAGGTTCATGCCGTCACGGCTGGAACCGATGCACAGGCAGAAGTGTCGGTCCGGCTGTCTCAGGATGGCCGGTCGGTGACGGCGCGCAGTTCCGATCCCGATACGCTGGTGGCTTCGGCGAAGGCTTATCTGAGCGCGCTCAACAAGATTATATCGCGCCGTCAACGCGAAGTGCCGGCGGCTGCGGCAAGCTGACACACCCCTTTCGCCAATGCAAAAAAGCGGCGCTGTGCGCCGCTTTTTTTATGTCGTACTGCTGCGAACGATCAATAGGCTTGACCGTCCTGATCTGCGATGGTCCGGTGCGACCCGCTTACCGCTGCAAGCGGGTTTTGGAGTTTGTATGGGCTTGGGAGGAAAAAAGTCTATGAAGAAAATCGCTATTGCCGCTGCGTCCCTTGCGGCTGCTTTCATGGTTGGTCCGGCGAATGCGCAGACGCCGCCGATCGTCATCAAGTTCAGCCACGTCGTCGCTCCCGAGACCCCGAAGGGCAAGGGCGCCGAGAAGTTCAAGGAGCTTGCCGAGAAGTACACCAACGGCAAGGTCAAGGTCGAAGTCTATCCGAACTCGCAGCTTTACAAGGACAAGGAAGAGGTCGAGGCGCTGCAGCTCGGTGCGGTGCAGATGCTCGCCCCTTCGCTGGCGAAATTCGGCCCGCTCGGCGTCAAGGAATTCGAAGTTTTCGACATTCCCTACATCATGCCCGACAAGGCAGCGCTCAATCGCGTCACGCATGGCGACGTCGGCAAGAAGCTGCTCGCGAAACTCGAGCCGAAGGGCATCAAGGGCCTCGCCTACTGGGACAACGGCTTCAAGATCATGAGCGCCAACAAGCCGCTGCATAAGCCGGAAGACTTCCGCGGCCTGAAGATGCGCATTCAGTCCTCGAAGGTGCTTGAAGCGCAGATGCGCGCTCTGGGTTCGATCCCGCAGGTCATGGCGTTCTCGGAAGTCTATCAGGCGCTGCAGACCGGCGTTGTTGACGGCACCGAAAACCCGCCGTCGAACATGTACACCCAGAAGATGAACGAGGTGCAGAAGCACGCTACGCTCTCGAACCATGGCTATCTCGGCTACGCCGTGATCGTGAACAAGAAGTTCTGGGACGGCCTGCCGGCGGATGTCCGCGGCCAGCTTGAGAAGGCGATGGCGGAAGCCACCACCTACGCCAACGACATCGCCCAGAAGGAAAATGACGAGGCGCTGGATGCGATGAAGAAGGCCGGTACCACCACCTTCTACACGCTCACGCCGGAAGAGACTGCGGCCTGGCGTAAGGCGCTTGATCCGGTTGCGGACGAAGTCGGCACCCGCGTCGGCAAGGATCTGATCGCCGAGTTCCGTAAGGAAGCGGCTGCATCTGCAAAATGATGTGAAAGCCTGACGGCCCGGCGCCAAGCCGGGCCGTTTACGGCTTGCCAGCGGACGATAAATCATATCGTGCTGTGATGGACCGGCCAGAGGCCGGATTTTCGGTACCGGGGGGCTGCCGTGCGGCTGTTTTTGAAAATCCTCGATCAACTCGAGGAAATTCTCATCACCTTTTTGATCGCAGGTGCGACCGTCATCATCTTCCTGGCGGTCCTGCACCGCTATGGTTCGGGCGTCTCGTTTCTCTATCCGTATCTGCACCAGATCCACATGTCCTGGGCGCAGGAACTATGTATTTTCATGTTCGTGTGGATGGCGAAGTTCGGCGCGGCCTACGGCGTGCGCACCGGCATCCATGTCGGCGTCGACGTGCTAGTCCTGAAGCTGCCGCCGAAATCGCGCAAGGCCACGATCCTTTTCGGTCTGCTGTGCGGCGCGCTGTTCACCGGCGTGGTCGGTACGATGGGCGCGAAGTTCGTCTATGGCCTCAGCCTGACCGACCAGACCACGCCGGATCTCGAATGGCCGAGCTGGATCGTCTATCTGTGCGTGCCGCTCGGTTCCTATCTGATGTGCTTCCGTTTTCTGCAGGTCGCCTTTGCCTATTTCCGGACAGGAGAGCTGCCGCATCACGATCATTCGCATGTCGAGGGAATCGATGTCGATAATGCGATTGGCCCAACGCCGGAGGGCCAGCGATGACCACTCTTTTCATCTTCCTTCTTCTCATCGCTTTGATGCTGACCGGCATGCCGATTTCGATCGCGCTCGGTCTCACCGTGCTGACGTTCCTGTTCGTGATGACGCAGGTGCCGATCGAGTCGGTGGCGCTGAAGCTGTTCACGGGCATCGAGAACTTCGAGATCATGGCGATCCCGTTCTTCATTCTCGCGGGCAATTTCCTCACACATGGCGGCGTCGCCAGACGCATGATCAGGTTCGCGACGTCGATGGTCGGCCATTGGTATGGCGGCCTCGGCCTCGCGGGCGTGATGGCGTGCGCGCTGTTCGCCGCGATCTCCGGCTCATCGCCGGCGACCGTGATCGCGATCGGCTCGATCCTGCTGCCCGCGATGGTGGAGCAGGGCTATCCGAAGCGCTTCGGCGCGGGCGTCATCACGACGTCGGGCGCGCTCGGCATTCTGATCCCACCCTCGATCGTGATGGTGATCTATTCGGTCGCGACCGGCGGCAGCGTTGCGCTCGGTCCGAATGGAGAACGCGTGCTGTCGGCGTCCGTCGGACAATTGTTCATCGCCGGCGTCATTCCGGGCATCATGCTGGCGACCTTACTGGGCGTGACCACGTTCTATCGCGCCTGGAAGAACGACTATCCGCGGCTTCCCCGCGCGGGCTGGGCCGAGCGTATCAAGACGTTCCGTGAATGCATCTGGGGCCTGCTTCTGATCGTGATCGTGCTCGGCGGCATCTATGCCGGCTGGTTCACGCCGACCGAAGCGGCGGCGATGAGCGCAGTCTATGCGTTCTTCATCGCGGTGTTCGTCTACAAGGATATGACGCTGAAAGACGTGCCGCGCGTGCTGCTCGGCTCCGCCAACATGAGCGCGATGATCCTCTACATCATCACCAACGCGGTGCTGTTCTCGTTCCTGATGACGAGCGAGCAGATTCCGCAGCAGTTGACGTCGTGGATGATCGGCAATGGCGTGAACTGGGTGACGTTCCTGATCTTCGTCAACGTGCTGTTGCTGATTGCAGGCAACGTCATGGAGGCAAGTTCGATCGTGCTGATCACCGCGCCGCTGCTGTTCCCGATCGCGGTCAAGCTCGGCATCCATCCGGTGCATCTCGGCATCCTGATGGTGGTGAACATGGAAGTCGGCATGTGCCATCCGCCGGTTGGCCTCAACCTCTATGTCGCGTCGGGCATTGCCAAGATGGGCATCACCGAACTGACCATCGCGGTCTGGCCGTGGCTGCTGACGATGCTGATGTTCCTTCTGGCGGTGACGTTCATTCCCGAAATATCGCTGTGGCTGCCGCGCATGCTCGGCATGCTCTGACGAGTTGGATTAAACCCCGGTAAGGTTGAACACCTTACCGGGGTTTAAGTTGAACGCAGGTGCAACGCTCTCCATGTTGGCTCTCCACCTTACGGAGAGTGCCCCATGAAGAAGATCGCCCTCGCTGCCGTTGCCGCCCTTGCGATCGCAGGTTCCGGCGCAGCCTATGCCCAGCATCGTTCCCACCATCATCATCCGCATTTCAGTGCGCAGGATAAGATCGCGTTTGTCGATGCACGTATTGCTGCCGTGAAGGCGGGACTCAAGTTGACGCCGGATCAGGAAAAGAACTGGCCTGCGGTCGAGAGCGCGGTGCGCGATTTCGCCAAGCAGCGGATCGATCGTACCGAGGCGCGCCGCACCGAGCGCCAGGCTCGCCGGGCCGAACAGGAAGGCAAATCCGCCGAGCAGCGCGTGCCTGCCGATCCGGTGGCGAGGTTACAGAAGCGCGCCGACAACATGGCCGCGACGGCAGCCGGTCTGAAGCGCATCGCGGACGCAGCCGATCCGCTCTACAAGAGCCTCGATGACGGGCAGAAGCGCCGCCTCGCGGTGCTCACGCATGCCGGCCGTCGTCACGGCTGGATGCAGCATCGTTTCGAACGCGAGGAGGGCAGCCCGCGGCGTCATTTCGAGCGCGGTGAACGCGGCGGAGACGGCGAGACCGGCAATCTTTGAGCAGGGCCACGAGGACAAGAGGAAAAGCCGCCGATTTCCGGCGGCTTTTTGCGTCCGGGGATCGCGGTTGCCGTTGACCGCCGCCCGTCATCCACAGCCGGGCCGAAGACATGATTTTGCGGACAAAATCATGGCCACCTTTGCTGGACATCGGGGGAGGCCTTTGCTAAACGACGGCCTCTTCCACGGACATTTAATCCGGTCGGAACCGGGCGATTAGCTCAGTTGGTAGAGCAGCTGACTCTTAATCAGCGGGTCGTAGGTTCGAGCCCTACATCGCCCACCATCATCTAAGCACTGCGCCGCAGGCACTTCTCACAATCCGGACAGTAGAA
>NZ_KB375271.1 GCF_000314735.2 Afipia felis ATCC 53690
CGAGATTATGGAGAGCTGACACCTTAGACAGTCGGCCAATCCGCCAAAGCGCCGGGCGCTCAGCCCGGCGCTTCTCCTGTCGACTGCACATAATCCTCAGCTTCAGAATGATCTCCCACCAACGAGGAGATCAAGCATGGCCACATCTCTCAGACTTCAACTCCGCCCTGACGATCCTGCCAACGTTCTCGCACCGATCGTCCAAGACTATCGCGAGCACTTCGAAGCAAGGCGCTATCAGGCCAAACGCGTTCGCCGTTATGTCGCCAGCGTCTTCCATTTCGGGGATTGGCTGCGTTCGGAAGACTGGGCGGTCCAGAATGTCGACGAAGCAGTCGTCGGCCGATTCATTTCCGATCATTTGCCCAACTGCACCTGTCCACGCCCCGTTCAGCGCAACCCGATCATCAATAGGGCCGCCCTCAATCACCTGATCCACATCCTCTACGCGAAGGGGATCATCCGCCGTCCTGTCGCCGACCCGATCACGCGTGAACTCGCGTTGTTCGACGAGAAGATGACGGAAGTCTGGGGCTTGGCCCAAGGCACGCGCGATCACCGATGCCGGATCATCAGGCGCCTGCTCAAAGCTCAATTCGGATCGGGACCAATCGATCCAACATCCATCAGCCCATCGGCGATTCGAAGCTTCGTTTTAGATGACGCTACATGGAGCAGGAGTACGATCCGCGTCATGGCGGGCGCGGTTCGATGCTATCTCCGCCATCGCAAACTACTCGGCGACAACGTCACCGATCTGATGCACGCTGTGCCTCAACCAGCGTGCTGGGGTCAAACCAAATTGCCCGAGGCACTTTCTGGGGACGAACTGGAACAGCTTTTCCGGTCGTTCGATGCGGCCTGTCCATCGCGACGGCGCGGCTATGCGATGGTCCGATGCCTTGCCGATCTCGGTCTCAGAAGCAGCGAGGTCGTCCGGCTGAGCCTAGACGACATCGACTGGCAAGCCGGCACCATCCGGATCACCGCGGGCAAAGGCCGCCGAGCTGACGTGCTGCCGCTCCCAAGGGCGACAGGTGAGGCCATCGCCGACTATCTTCTTCACGAGCGGCCGAAGACGACATGTCGCCAGATTTTCGTTCGACATGTTGCCCCTTTGGGCGAGCCGGTTGGTCGGCGCGTGGTCCAGAAAGCCGTTCATGCCGCCTATCAACGGCTGGGTTGGGACCGCACACGCGTTCACATCCTGCGACACACCCTGGCCACTCGGCTCGTCAATGCCGGGACACCAATGAAGCAGATTGCCGATGTTCTGCGTCACCGCAGCATCGTGACGTCGGCCACCTACACCCGTGTTGACAGTTCGCGCCTCACGGCGGTCGCGCTGTGCTGGCCGGGGAGCGTGGCATGAGCGCTCCGTACACCATGCTATCGCGGGCGGAAGCCTACCTCGCAGAGCGCCGTCGCCTCGGCTTCGCGTTGAAACGACCAGGCAGTCAAATATTGGCTTTCGCGTGTTTTGCGGACGCGGGCGGTCACAAGGGGCCTTTGACGTCCGCCATAGTTCTCCGATGGGCGAAGGAAGAAGCGCAGGTCGATGACCCTTACACATGGGCCAGACGGGTCGACGTTCTTCGCCCGTTCGCACGCTATCTCACCGATCTCGATCCACACACCGAGTTTCCAGCCGGCTTTCCTTTCGGTCGTTCAAAACGCCGGCTCGCACCGCATATCTATACACCAGCGGAAGTCGAGGCGTTGATCGGAGCAGCGAGCCGTCTCTCGCCACAAGGAGGATTGACGCCGGCAACCTTCACGACGCTCTTTGGTTTGCTGGCCGCTACGGGCCTGCGGATATCCGAAGCACTGAACCTACGCTGTGGCGACATTGACGGCACGCGGGCGCACCTCACAGTCCGACACTCAAAGTTCCAGCGGACTCGGCTCGTTCCCCTGCACTCGACCACGACCCAGGTGTTGCGACGCTATCTGCGCGCACGCGCCAGATATGGTTCAATGAATATCACCACGCCGCTCTTCATGTCCGAGAAGACAGGGGGCGTGCTTCGGTACAGCGAGGTGCGAGGAGTATTTCTTCGCTTTGCGGCCGAGTTGAGGATCATTCCCCGCGGCGGCCATCGCTACATACGCGTTCACGACCTCCGGCACACCTTCATCTGTCGACGCCTGATGCTGTGGCAGGAGAACGGCACGGATGTCGACAACGCCATGATGACGCTCTCCACCTATGTGGGCCATGTCAACCTGGGGGATACCTATTGGTATTTGCAGGCCGTGCCGGAGTTGATGGCTGTCGCCGGCGCACGCTTCGAGGCACAAGCAATCATGACCGGGGAGGTGGATCATGGTTGATGCGAGCCTACATTCATCGTTTCCGACGTTGTTGCAGCACTTCTTCGTCGACCATTTGCACCAACAGCGGGCCGTCAGCCCGAACACGATCGCAGCCTACCGCGACACGTTCAAATTGCTCCTGCTCTATGCGGAGAAATCCATCGGCAAGTCGCCAACCGGTCTGTCGCTCCGAGATTTGGATGCGACGTTGATCCTTGGCTTCCTCGATCATCTCGAGCGGAATCGCGGCAACAGCGTACGTAGCCGCAACGCCCGCCTGTCGGCGATCCGATCGTTCCTGAAGTACGCTGCCCATCACGACCTCTCGGCCTTGGCCACCATCGAGCACGGCCTAGCAATTCCGTCGAAGCGTCATGACAAACCGGTGCTCGGCTTTCTGACCAAGCCAGAGATGGAGGCAATCATCGCGGCGCCCGATCAGCGAAGTTGGGTTGGGCGGCGGGATCGTGCGCTGTTCACATTGCTCTACAACACCGGCGCACGAGTATCGGAGGCCATCAATCTACGGGTCGGCGACGTCATCTTGGACATATCGCCTGTGGCACATCTCCATGGGAAAGGAAGGAAGAGGCGGAGCATGCCGCTCTGGAAAACAACAGCCAGCACTCTTCGACAATGGAAGCGCCAGCTCGCCAGGGCCGAAGATTCCGACTTCCTGTTTCCAAATGGCGCGAGCGGGAAGTTGTCACGCTCGAGCGTAACACAACGCCTCGCTCTGGCGGTTAAGCATGCCATTCAACAACATCCTCGGCTCGCCGGCCAAGCGATCTCGCCGCATACGATCCGCCACACGACGGCGATGCACCTCCTTCAGGCGGGCGTCGACATCACCGTAATCGCCCTGTGGCTCGGGCATGAAAGCCCGACGACAACCCACATGTATCTGGAAGCTGACCTAGCAATGAAAGAAGTCGCGCTCAGTCGATTGCAGCCCGTGAACGCTGCACCAGCCCGCTATCGGCCGCCAGATCAGCTTATGGCATTCCTCCAAAGCCTTTGATTATGTGCAGTCGACAGGAGAAGCGCCGGGCTGAGCGCCCGGCGCTTTGGCGGATTGGCCGACTGTCTAAGGTGTCAGCTCTCCATAATCTCGAACGGGTCATAATCGTGATTATGTCGATATCCGCATAAGCACGAATACGATCCGTGGTCCCCGGCTCATTGAGCCGGGTGACCGCTGCCGCTGGCGCCGTACCGGCCGCAAGGGAAGCTTCGCCGCGGCCGGAGTCCGACATGTTGGACGGCTTGTCAGCGCGCCCTTGCATCCGGCACGCTTCGCGGCGGGCGGGTGGCGTGCCTTCGCGATAGGGCGAAGGGACGTCAACTGAAGAAAGGACCGGGTGGCGCGGGATGTGCGCCCGGTGAAGGTCATGGAGAAAAGTGAAATCGAAGAATTACGAGCCAGGGTCGGATGCGCCGCCCTGCTCCAACAGGACGGCTGGAAGGTCGATCTGAAGGAAAGCACGCGCCGGGCGGTCAAGTACCGCCGCGACGCAAAGATCATCATCGTCATTCACAACGATCGCGGCTGGTTCGACCCGTTGTCGACCGCGAAAGGCGACGTGTTCGATTTGGCCGAGCATCTCGGGGCGCAAGGCTTCGCCCAGGCCTGCGCCCATGTCGCTTCGCTTATCGGATTCGTTCCGAGCCCGCCGGCGTGGCAGCGCGAGCCCCGCCCCACGACGCTGCACCCCATTGCCGATCGCTGGATGCGCCGCGGCATTCCGCGCCCCGGCTCGCCGGCCTGGCGCTACCTGACGGTGGAACGCGGCATTCCCGACACGATCGTGGCAGTCGCGGTCGAACAAGGCCTCCTCCGCGAGGGGCCGCAGGGAAGCATGTGGGCGGCGCACCGCCGTGTCGACGGGGCTTTGGTCGGCTGGGAAGAGCGCGGATCGCAATGGCGCGGCTTCGCCACCGGCGGAGCGAAGGAGCTGTTCCGCTTCGGTCCTGCGGCCGCGTCCCGGGTCTGCGTGACGGAGGCCGCGATCGACGCCATCAGCCTCGCCGCGATCCAGGTTCTGCGACCGGACACGCTTTTCGTCAGCACCGGCGGAGGCTGGTCCCCGGCAAGCGAGGAGGCCATCCGCGGTCTGGCTATGCGCGCAGACGCCCGACTTGTCGCCGCGACCGACAACAATCGGCAGGGCGATGTCTATGCCGAGCGCCTGCGCGTGATCGCTGCTGAGACGGGCGCGTCCTACGCGCGGTCGCGGCCGCGCGCCGGCGATTGGAATGATGATTTGAAGATCCTCGTCGGCCGATTGGCGGAGGAGCCGGTAGCAGCAGCCGGATGAACCCTGCTGCCGCACGCCCGGCCGGCGCGTCAAGGGAGGCTGCGCCCGCGTTCCGCGGCCCTTGACCCGCCGGACCCTTCGATGCGGCCGGCCCGAGGGTGTCTGCAACACCCGAAGGGAAGGACGACCCTCATGCCCATCTTCACGATCGAGACCACCTATCGCCTGCCGGTCTATCGCCAGCGCAGCTACGTGGCGGCGAGCCTCGCTAAGGCCTGCCGCCTCGCTATCGAGGACGACGACTGGGACAACGAGAAGCGCGACTATGAAACTGCCGGCGAAACCTATGTGACCGGCGCCTGGGAAGGCCGTGACACCGCCTATAGCGGTCCATCCGTGCCGGTGCCGTCGCACTATCGCGAAACGCTGCAGCGCAAGGCCGATCATTTCGAGGTGCTGCTCGGTTTGGTGAAGGTGCTGAGCGGCGACGATGAGGCGCTCGATCGCGCCTACTGGCGCGAACGCGCCTTGCCGGCCATCGCCAAGGCCGAGGCCATCCTCGCCGGCGCCCGCGATCCCGACTGATCCGCCGGCGCACATCCTTCCCTCCGCACATCCCGCCCGGCCTTGCCGGGCTTTTGCATTTTCAGGAGCCGGACATGGCCAGCTATTACGTTCCGACCGTCGTGCAGACGACGATTCCCGACAGCGACATGACGCAGCTTGAGCGGCTCGTCCTGTCTCATATCTTCAGCGCCGAACCCGACAGCGACGGCCTTTATTTCTTCGCCGAGGAAAGTCCGGCGGAGTGCCTCGAGCTCGATGTCGCGGAGCTGCGCGACGCGTATCGCGCCTCGGCCGACGTTGACAGTGTCCTCATCGCCATCGTCGCCGATCGGCTGGCCGAGGTAGAAGCCGGCGAGACTCATGTCGAACTCGATCTGACCGTCATCTCCTGGGCGACGATCTTTCAGGACATCGTGCGCCGCTCCCCGACGCTCGATGAGGTCGCCGTCTCTTCCGCCTTCACCTGCTCGAAGATGCGACCGGACGGCTTCGGCGGCATGGCCGTCTTGATCACCGCGGACGCGATCAGGTCAGGCGCGACCGACGAGATGCTCGCGGGATTCCGCGAAGCGGCAGCGGCTGCGGCCGCGCCCAGCGTTCACGTCCTGCTCCGCTTCGACGAGGCCGAAGTACGAACGACGGTCGGCGAGGTCATCGCCCATGACAGCGCCGCGACCAAACTCGCGTCCGATGCCGTCAGCGACAACGATATCCACGCCGCCTGCGTTGCCGTCGTGGCATCGACGGATCTCGCGGAGGAGCGCGGCTCGGCCGTGTTCAAGGCGGCGCTTGCGGCGATCGCGAATGCCGAGCGGCGCCTCGCTGAAGAGCGGGAAAGGATGGGAGAGAGCAAAAGAATTGAAGGCGCGATGCCGCATGCCCGGCCGTCGCGTCAAGGGTGCGCTTCGCCCGCGTGCCGCGGCCCTTGACCCGCCGGACCGGAGAGGCGGCCCGCCGGAGGGGTGATGAAGGGCTGAAGTGACGAGGGATCAGGCGGATCGCTCGCGCCTCAGTTCGCCAGGCCGAAAGGAGCCGCCATGCACACCCTCCCGACAATCCGCAAGATCTTCCAGGGCGTCGCCACGCGCCATGAGATGTATCGCATGTTCAACCGCCATCGTGGCGATCCGACCTGGGCTGCCGGCGACGCCGCGCATCTCTTCGCCGGTGAGTGGTTTGAGATCGCCGAGGCCGAGCACGATCACATGCTCGACATCCTGCCGCCGCTGTTCCTGCGCGGCGATCTATTCGCGATGCGTGAGTTCATGACTGGCAGCGTCACCAGTGTCTTCTTCGCGCTCGCCATCGACGGACGGCGACGCTGGTTTCACGGCTATTGCGATCTCTCGGATCGGACTTCGCCGGAACGGATGAAGGCAGCGATCATCGAGCGCGAGTCGCGGCCGGTTCGCGCCATGACTCGCGATGAGCGGCTCGAGCACATCTGGTCGAGCACGCATGAAGACTATCGCGGCTATGCCGGCGAGCGCTGGCCCGCGTCCATGCATGGCCGCCGCACCGTGCTCGTCTATGCTGGGCGGTTCGGCACCGTGTTGAAATTGCTCGACGCGCTCACCGACGCAGAGATAGCGGCCAAACTGCCAGTCCAGCTCCGCCATTTGCCGGAGACGATCGCGGCCTAGCCTGTCCTCTCCCTCTCCGACTTGCGAACAGCCCGGCCACGCGCCGGGCTTCGCTTTTTCCGCACCCGGCGTTGCGCCGGGACCTCCTCTCACTTCCGCAACGCCGTGCCGTCGTCGCAGCCCGCGCCGATGGGCAGCTGCGCGCGCCCAACAGAAGGACATTCCCCATGGCGCATGACGATCCCTTCACCCTCGATCTGTTCGGCAACACCGCGCTCTCGTCAGGCCTCGGCCTCGGCGTCACCGCGTTCGCCGATTCCCGCAGCGATGACGACCATGACGACGATCTACCACCGTCAACGCCGGCTCTAGCGACACCGCCGGTCATATCAGCGCGGGTGCCCGCGGCCGGTCCCGGCAAGCGCGGCGACAATTTCTATCTGTCCGGCGAACGCGGCCTCGCCAAGGGTTGGAAGCAGCGCGCCCGCGACAACATCGCGGCGGTCCGGCTCGCCTCGCAGATCGATGCGGAGCAGCGGTCTGCGACGATCGAGGAGCAGCGACAACTCATCCGTTTCACCGGCTTTGGCGCCTCGGAGCTCGCAAATGGCGTCTTCCGCCGGCCGGGCGAAACCGAATTCGCGCAAGGCTGGGACGAGATCGGCGCCGATCTGCAGGATGCGGTCGACGACGCGGATTACGCCTCGCTCGCACGCTGCACCCAGTATGCCCATTTCACCCCGGAGTTCATCGTCCGGGCGATCTGGGCTGCAGTGCGGCGTCTGGGCTGGCGCGGCGGCCGCGTGCTCGAGCCCGGCATCGGCACGGGTCTGTTTCCGGCGCTGATGCCCGAGGATTTGCGCGAGGTCTCGCACGTGACCGGCGTCGAGCTCGATCCGGTCACCGCCCGCATCGCGCGTCTGTTGCAGCCGCGCGCGCGCATCGTCAGCAGCGATTTCGCGCGCACCGAGCTGCCGCCACGCTTCGATCTGGCGATCGGCAATCCGCCTTTCTCCGATCGCACCGTGCGATCGGACCGCGCGCTGCGTTCGCTCAGGCTTCGCCTCCATGATTATTTCATCGTCAAGGCGATCAACCTGCTGAAGCCGGGGGCGCTGGCCGCCTTCGTCACGTCGCACGGCACCATGGACAAGGCCGACGGGGCGGCGCGCGAGCTCATCGCGCAGCACGCCGATCTCGTCAGTGCGATCCGTCTGCCGGAAGGCAGCTTTCGCGCCGATGCCGGCACCGACGTCGTCATCGACATCCTGTTCTTCCGCCGGCGCAAGCCCGGCGAGCCGGAAGGCGATCTGTCCTGGCTCGACCTCGAGGAGGTGCGTCCGGCAACCGAGGACGAGGGCGCCATTCGCGTCAACCGCTGGTTCACGCGCCATCGCGGGCTTGTGCTCGGGATGCATGCGCTGACCGCCGGCCCGTTCGGCGAGACCTACACCTGTCTTCCAAAACCCAGCGAGGATCTCCGCCTCGCGCTGGACGAGGCGATTACCCGCCTTCCGGACGGCATCTATAACGGCGAGCCCGAGCCGATCGAGTTCGACGTGGAGGAAGTAGACCACGAGGCATCCGTCCATGTGAATGCCGATCGCCATGTGCGGGAGGGCAGCTTTTTCTTCGACAAGGCCCGCGGCCTGATGCAGATCCTTGATGGCGAGCCCGCCGCCATCACGGTGCGCAAGGGCCGCAGCGCCGACGGCGTTCCGGAGAAACACGTCCGGATCATTCAGAAGCTGATCCCGATCCGCGACGCGGTTCGCGAGGTGCTGAAGTGCCAGGAGTTTGACCGGCCGTGGAAGGACGCGCAGGTCCGCTTACGCATCGCCTGGTCGAACTTCGTCCGCGCCTTCGGGCCGATCAACAGCACCGTCGTCTCGACGAGCGAAGACGCAGAAACCGGCGGAGTGCGCGAAACGCATCGCCGGCCCAACCTGCAGCCATTCCTCGACGATCCCGATTGCTGGCTCGTCGCTTCGATCGAAGACTACGATCTCGAAACCGACACGGCGAAGCCGGGCCCGATCTTCACCGAACGGGTGATCGCCCCGCCCGCGTCGCCCCTCATCACCAGCGCTGCCGATGCGCTCGCCGTCGTGCTCAACGAGCGGGGCCGTGTCGATCCCGACCATATCGCCGAACTCCTGCATCGCGATGCGGACGACGTCATCGCCGAACTCGGCAGCGCCATCTTCCGTGATCCGACCGACGGCGCGTGGCAGACGGCCGATGCCTATCTCTCCGGCGCGGTTCGCTCCAAGCTCGTGGCGGCTGAAGCTGCCGCCGCGCTCGACCCCGCCTATGCGCGCAACGTCACGGCGTTGCAGGGCGTGCAGCCCGCCGATCTGCGGCCATCCGACATCACCGCGCGCCTCGGCGCACCGTGGATTCCCGCCGCGGACATCATCGCCTTCGTTCACGAGACGATGGGCGCGGAGATCAAGATCCATCACATGCCGGAATTGGCGTCGTGGACTGTCGAGGCCCGCCAGCTCGGCTGGATGGCCGCCGGCACGTCGGAATGGGGCACCGAGCGACGGCACGCCGGGCAACTTCTGTCGGATGCGCTCAATTCCGCGGTGCCGCAGATCTTCGACACCATCAAGGACGGCGACAGCGAGCGCCGCGTTCTCAACGTCGTCGACACCGAAGCGGCGAAGGAGAAGCTGCAAAAGATCAAGACTGCCTTCCAGACCTGGATCTGGTCCGATCCTGACCGGACCGATCGCCTGGCGCGGGTCTATAACGACCGCTTCAACAACATCGTGCCCCGCGCCTTCGAGGGCTCGCATCTGAAGCTGCCCGGCGCCTCAGGCGCCTTTGTCCTCTACGGGCATCAGAAGCGCGGCATCTGGCGCATCATCGCCTCGGGCGCGACCTATCTCGCCCACGCCGTCGGCGCCGGCAAGACGATGACGATGGCCGCCGCCATCATGGAGCAACGCCGGCTCGGCCTGATCGCCAAGGCGATGCTCGTCGTGCCCGGTCATTGTCTGGCGCAGGCGGCGCGCGAATTCCTGGCGCTCTATCCGGGCGCCCGGATCCTCGTCGCCGACGAGACGAATTTCACCAAGGACAAGCGGCATCGCTTCCTGTCGCGCTCGGCGACCGCCAGCTGGGACGCGATCATCATCACGCACTCGGCGTTCCGGTTCGTCGGCGTTCCGTCGGCGTTCGAACAGCAGATGATCCAGGACGAGCTGGAGCTTTATGAGACGTTGCTGACCAAGGTGGAAGGCGACGACCGCGTCTCGCGCAAGCGGCTCGAACGGCTGAAGGAGGGATTGAAGGAGCGGCTCGAAGCGCTCGCCACCCGCAAGGACGATCTGCTGACGATCTCGGAAATCGGCGTTGACCAGATCATCGTCGACGAGGCGCAGGAGTTCAGAAAACTCTCCTTCGCCACCAACATGTCGACGTTGAAGGGCGTCGATCCCAATGGTTCGCAGCGCGCCTGGGACCTTTACGTAAAGGCCCGCTTCATCGAGACGAAGAACCCGGGCCGCGCACTCGTCCTCGCCTCCGGCACGCCGATCACCAACACGCTCGGCGAGATGTTCTCAGTCCAACGCTACCTCGGCTACGCGGCGCTTCTGGATCGCGGCCTGCACGAGTTCGACGCCTGGGCCTCGACCTTCGGCGATGTCTCGACCGAGCTCGAGCTCCAGCCCAACGGCAAGTACAAGCCGGTCACGCGGTTCGCGACCTTCGTCAACGTCCCCGAATTGATCGCCATGTTCCGCTCTTTCGCCGACGTGGTGATACCGGAGGACCTGCGCGAGTGCGTCAAAATTCCGGCGATCTCGACCGGAAAGCGGCAGATTTTCACCGCGAAGCCGACGTCCGCCTTCAAGCGCTACCAGCTTGTTCTCGACGCGCGGATCAAGGCGATCGAGATGCGCGATGGGCCGCCGCAACCGGGCGACGACATCCTGCTCTCCGTCATCACCGACGGCCGCCATGCCGCGATCGACCTGCGTCTGGTCGATCCGGACAACGACAACGAGCCGGACAACAAGCTGAACCTGCTCGTCGCCAACGCCCTGCGCATCTGGCAGGAGACGTCGGCGAACAGCTACGTGCGCGCCGACGGCAAGCCTTACGAGCTGCCCGGCGCCGCGCAGATGATATTCTCCGATCTCGGCACCATCAACGTCGAGAAGACACGCGGCTTCTCGGCCTATCGCTGGATCAGAGACGAGCTCATCCGCCTCGGCGTGCCGGCGTCCGAGATCGCCTTCATGCAGGACTTCAAGAAGTCCGAGGCCAAGCAGCGCCTGTTCGGCGATGTGCGCGCCGGCAAGGTCCGCTTCCTCATCGGCTCGTCCGACACGATGGGCACCGGCGTCAACGCACAGCTTCGGCTGAAGGCGCTCCATCACCTCGATGTGCCGTGGCTGCCGTCGCAGATCGCGCAGCGCGAGGGCCGGATCGAGCGGCAGGGCAATCAGCACGACGTCATCGACATCTTCGCCTATGCCACCGAGGGCTCGCTCGACGCCAGCATGTGGCAGAACAATGAGCGCAAGGCCCGCTTCATCGCCGCCGCGCTCTCGGGCGACACGTCGATCCGCCGGCTCGAGGATCTCGGCGAAGGCCAGGCCAACCAGTTCGCCATGGCCAAGGCGATCGCCAGCGGTGACCAGCGGCTGATGCAGAAGGCCGGGTTAGAGGCCGACATCGCCCGGTTCGAGCGCCTGCGCGCCGCGCATATCGACGACCAGCACGCGGTTCGCCGGCAGATCCGCGACGCCGAGCGCGACATCGAGTTCGCGACGCGGCGGATCGCGGAAGTCGGCGAGGATATCGAGCGCCGCGTTCCCACAACGGGCGATGCCTTCGCCGCGAGCATCGCCGGCAAGCGCCATCTCGAGCGCAAGGAGGCTGGCCGCGCGCTGATGAAGGAAATCCTGACCCTGGTGCAGCTTCAGCAGGAGGGCGAGAGCACCATTGCCGTGATCGGCGGCTTTGACCTCGACTATACCGGCGAGCGCTTCTGCCGCGACGGTTACCGGTACAGCACCGCCCTGATCCGCACCGGCGCCGAGGTTGAGATCGAGTTGCCCGTCACCGTGACGCCGCTCGGCGCGATCTCCCGCCTCGAGCATGCGCTCGATGATTTCGAGGGTGAGCGGGAGCGCTATCGCCAGCGTCTCGCCGACGCGCATCGCCGACTTGCCTCCTACCGGTCGCGCGAGGACGGCGATTTCGCGTTCGCCGCGGAGCTCGCCGAGAAGCGCCGCCAGTTGGCGGAGGTGCAAGCTGACCTTGCGAATGATAGAGAAAGTCGCAACGATTGGATCGCGGCGTAAGCGTTCTATCGCGACAACCGGTTCTCGTCGTCGATCAGGACGAGACGGGCCGGGGCGTTGCCGCTCCATCGCCAGAGCACGAGGTTTAGATCCGTTGCGCTCGCGCCTGTCGCAAAGCTTTTGACTAGCAGACCGTTAAATCCGGCGGTGATAAGTCGCCTTGCAAAGGCCTGTGTCTTCGCCTCTCCGTTCGCTTTCATCTGATCACGCCACGTCGCGTCTGCGAGCGTGGCGGCGTCCACCCCCTCAGCCATGAGTGCGGCCTCGTCTTGGGTATCGAAGATATTTTCGATCTCCGCGTCATAGGAGACGAGTGTCGTCGGTTGCAGGTTGCCGACCTGGTTGGCTTCCCTCAGCGCAGTCATTATGGACAGTGAAGAATAAAGCGCTGGCACGCCTTTTGGATTGAACCGACCACCGTAGAGCTCAGCGCCAAGTCCCGACAGCGGCTCGCGTGCATAGATTGGGTTCAATGCCCGATAGAGTTTTCCTTCGTAGCGGAGTGGCACGGTCAGGCGTGCACGCCGGCGTCGACTGCATCAATATAGTCGAGTACGTCGTCGGCCCGACCGCAGCGCACGAGCTGCATCGCGGTCTGGCCCGAGAAACCGGACAATGGCTCGGAGCGGTACCACGCATAAGCCATTAGCGCCGTACCAAAGCGCGACTCAACCTTGTTGATGACCTCGATCATTTCGCGCAGACGCCGCTGGGTTTTGTCCGATCGAACCCGATCCTTACGCTGGATCGCGTCCTTGCCCAATCCAGCTGTGCGAGCGATCTCCTCGCTCGTCGTCCGGAAAGCTTCCGCAATTCTGCGCGGCGCGAAGACGCCGTTATCCGCATATTGGGCGAGACCCATCGCTCAAACTTCCTTCTCGATGCCAATTATTATGACGCAATATAGCGTCAAGAGTAGCGGAGTTCAAGAAGAAAGCTGGGGGAGAGGGAACCCGCTCGCAGATCGGCCAGCCCGGCAGCGCTGACGCTCAACCGCCGCCTGCGCGATCCCGGCCCGTCGTCCTGCGCAGGGCTCGCAAGCCCTGCTGGTCCGGCCAGGCGGGATGCTCGGCCGCAGTTGTTCCGGCCCGACCGCTCCGCGGCCCGGGGGGTGTCTTCGGAAAGAAGACGAAGGACGCGCGAGGCGCGGTCCGCAAACCCCGAACAGGAGAAATCCCATGCATCTCATCAAGGTCGATCCGCGTGCGCTGAAGGAGAATCCGGACCGTATGCGCCAGACGAAGTCGACGCCGCAGGCCGACGCCCTGCTGCTGGCGACGATCAAGGCCGTCGGCATCGTCCAGCCGCCCGTCATCACGCCTGAGACTGGCGGCGGCAACGGCTACGTCATCAATGCCGGTCATCGCCGTGTGAAGCAGGCGATCGCCGCCGGCCTCGAGGAGATCGACGTGCTCGTCGAGGAGGCCGCCAACGACAACGGCGCCATGCGCTCGATGATCGAGAACATCGCCCGCGAAGCGCTCAATCCCGTCGACCAGTGGCGTGCGATCGAACGCCTCGTCGCGCTCGGCTGGACCGAGGAAGCAATCGGCGTTGCGCTGGCCCTGCCGGTCCGGCTGATCAGGAAGCTCCGTCTGCTCGCCAATGTGCTGCCCGTCATGCTCGATCACATGGTCAAGGGCGACATGCCCGACGAGCGGCAGCTCCGCACCATCGCGTCCGCCTCGCTCGATGAGCAGAAGGAGGTCTGGAAGAAGCACAAGCCCTCCAAGGCGGATCCGCAGGTGTCGTGGTTTAGCGTGGCGCAGGCTCTGACCAAGGCCCGCATGTACGCGCGTCATGCCAGCTTCGGCGACGAGCTTGCCCAGGCCTATGGTATCCAGTGGGTCGAGGACCTGTTCGCGCCGGCGGACGAGGACAGCCGCTACACCACGGATGTCGAGGCGTTCCTCGGCGCGCAGCAGGAGTGGATGACCGCCAACCTGCCGAAGAAGGGCATCATCGCCGAGACGACGAATTGGGGCGAGGTCAAGCTGCCGCCGAAGGCGGAGCGCGTCTACGGCAAGCCGTCGAAGTCGGATTGCACGGCGATGTATCTCGACCGCGACGGCCGGGTGCAGAGCGTGCATTACCGCATGCCCGCGGCGAAGAAGCCGAAGGGCAAGGACGGGTCTGCCGGCACTGACACTGCGGATGAGACCGCCGCCGTCTCGAAGCCGCGTCCGGACGTGACGCGCAAGGGCCTCGAGATGATCGGCGACTTCCGGACGGACGCCCTGCACGAGGCGCTGGCTCGCGCGCCGATCGAGGACGAGACGCTGATCGCGCTGTTGATCCTCGCCTTCGCCGGCCAGAACGTTTCCGTCGATTCCGGCAGCGGCGGGACCTATTACGGCAACCGGCGCATCGCCCGCCATGCCGTGACGCTGTTCGATCAGGACGGCAAGCTCGTCCTCGATATGGATACGCTGCGCGTCGCGGCGCGCTCGATCCTCGCCGAGGTTCTTTCGTGCCGGGAGAACCGCACCGACAGCGGCATCGTCGCCCGCGTCGCCGGTGACGTGGTCGGTGCGGACAACTTCCTGCCGAACATGGGCACCGACGACTTCTTGTCGTGCCTGTCGCGCACCGCGCTCGAAGGCTCGTGCAAGGACACGCCGGTTCTTCCCCGCCAGAAAGTGAAGGACACCCGCACGGCCTTGGTCGAGCACTTCAAGGAAGGCCGCTTCGTGCCTGCGGCCGCGCTGTTCGCTCCGGACAAGGCCGCCGTGTCGTCCTGGCTGGCGACGAACGCCGTCGCCGAAGAGGACGAGGCCGACGACCAGGTCGAGGACCCGGAAGCCGCGGACGGCGATGGCGACGACGCTTCGGACGCCGAGGCCTTCCCGGAGGCGGCGGAATAGTCCGCCCCCACCCAACGATCCGAATGACATCCCGCCGCCGGCTCAGCCGGCGGCGGTTTCGTTTCCACTCCCACGAACAGGAGGACGTCATGTCCGCACAGTCGATCTACGACCTCGCCCCGCTCGGGGCGATCATCCGGTTTTCCGACGGCATACCGCGGCCGCCGGAGCGGCATCGCAAGAAGCTCGCGGCCTGGGAACACCGCAACAGCAGCGGCCGCCTAATCCGCAAGCAGGCAGAACGCCGTGTCGGTAACACTGTCATCAGCGCGAGCATCACGCTGCATGCCGGCGACTACGGCGGTGGCGGTGTCGTGGTGCTTCGCGTCCACCGCACCTTCTCGGTCGACAGCGACCTGACCTTCGTCGTGACAGAATGCCCGAAAGTCGGCGCGGTGCGCGTGCTCGATCGGCCCGGCGACGATGCCGAGCTGGTCTATCTCGGAAGTCACCGCGCCGACGCCGAAGAATGGCTGACGCGGCACGGCTATCCGAACGCGGTCCTGCGCGCGATCTCGGCGGACGAAGCCGCCCTCCAAGGGAGGACGGCCACATGAGCACGCCCGCTCCCTCCACCACGATGATCGCGGAATCCGCGATCGCATTTCCGCAGATCGAGTTCGGCCGCGCGGCTGACGGTATTCTCGTCGCTCGCGTCGCCGACACCGCCTTCGCCATGCTGCCGGTGCGCGACGGCCGGCACTATCTCGCCACCGGGTGGCGCATCGGCCACCCGATGGCCGAGTGGAAGCGATCCGACTTTTACGGTCACGCCGGCGAGCTCGCCGACGAGGCGGCCTTCCGCGCCAAAATCGCGGAAAACGCCGAGCATCAGCGCGAGAATCGCGCGCTGAGCCGCCGCGAGATCAGTTCCACGGCGAGTACGCCGTGGGGCCGCTCCCAGCACGCGACCATCTACGCAGAAGGCGTCGTCTGCCATTCGCCCGCAGGTCATGGCGGCTTTCATCTCGCGGCCGCGCGCAACCGCAGCGTCCATTCGATGCTGCGCGCGCGGGGCGGCTGGTATGAAGAAGACGAGGGCTGGGCGATCGTGGCGGTCACTTTCCCGCATCTGTTCACCAGCTACGAGCGACGCTGCGCGGAGCGCACGATCAAGGATAGCTGGCCCGATGCCTGGGAGGTGATCTTCGGCACTGTGCTTCGCCCCTGCGAGTCCCGCGAGAAGGATCGGCGTGCCTTCGAGCAGGAGCACGCCGATGATTGGATCGTCGCGTCGGCGATCACGTCGGACCAGCACCCCGATTTCGTCGAGGTCGTCGCCACGCCGGGCGGCCGACGTGGCGCCGGCACCGAGGAGCGACGCTTTCTCGTCCCATCCGACGAGTACCGGATCGGTCGCTTCGGTTTCGTCGTCGATGAGACCCGCCACGCGGTCTATTCCGGGCCGTCGAGCTTCATCGCCTGGCAGGGGAGGACGTCGCCATGACGGCCGTTCCCCAACGCCTTGCTCAGCTTTCACGCATGGAGGAAGCGCGCCGCCAGACGCAGCGCCAGCTCGACATGATCGACAGGCAGATCATCCGTCGCATGACGGCGCTGATTCCACAGCTCGGTCGCAAGCGGTCCGGATACCATCGCGGCAAGCCGCCCGACTCGACAGCGTTCCTTGAGCGCTACCGTTCGAACCTTGCGGCGATCACGGCTGAGCGCCAGCCGGAGATCGACACCCTCTCGCGCAAGCTCGCCCGGCAGGATGCCGCGATCGAAGCGTTGCGGGCCCGATACGCTTCGGCGTCCGGTCAGGCTCGTGACAACCCGCAAGATGCGGATCGCCCGCACGACTGTCGCAGCCCAGCCGAGTGTCGCCCGGGAAAGCGGCAGGGCGCGGCGGCATAATAGGACCGTGCCTGAACTCGCGGCGCGCTTTGAGCCAACGTCTCGAGCATGGCGCGGCGACGGCGGTCTGGCAGGGCGAATCTTTCCGGCATCGCCAACCCGGCCCGCACCCTGTCGGCTCTCCCTTCGGGTTTGCTGGTCTGCGCCCCCGGCGGTCCGCTTCAAGGCCAAGTCGCAAGCGACCGGTTTCCGCCGATCTCGCCAAGGTCCGGCCGCGTCCGGCGCAGGGCTCCAGCAGGCTGGAACCCCGCTTGTCCGCAACCGGACCTCGCTCGCCTGGCGGTCCCCGGACCTTGAAGCGGCCCTCGTCTCGGCGGCGCTGGGCGACCGCACCCGAAGGGGGAGCCGGCAGGGGCCGGATCGAACCCGACGGCGAAACCCAGGAAAGGACTTCACCATGACCAAAACCGCTCGCGCACCCCGCACCAGCGCCCGCATCGTCCCGCTGCGCCGCGGCACCACCGTCGAAATGGTCCGGCTCGTTTGCCCGGACGCCGCCCAGGCCACCCGCATCGCCGAGAGCTTCGGCCTCCCCGTCCTCGACAGCGACGGCATCCGCGATCTCCACCAACGGTTCATCACCGAGACCGCCGATGCCCTCCACGAAGGCCTCAACGAACGCGCCATGCAGATCCACCTGCAACGCATCGTCGGCTCCTATGTCGGCTCAGCGCACGGCGCCGGCCAGTTCTACAGCCGCGCCGTCACCGAGGCGCGACAGGCAACAGCGAAGCTCGCCAACGACACGCGCGACGAGGACCTCGACGGACCCGTCGGGTTCGAATCCGCGGCCCAGCGCAAGCGCGAATTCGCGGCCGAGGTTAGCATCCAGGCGCACGCACTGCGCATGGCGGCGGAAGGCGCCGTCGCCGCCTACGAGCACATCGTCGGGGAGAGCTGGAAGCCGTTCGAGCGCCAGCCCGAACAACCCGGCGAGACCGTCAGCCGCAAGGCGGCCGAGGTTCAGATGGCGGCGTTCGGTTGACGCCGCCGACGGGGCTTCGGCCCCGCCATCTTCTTCACCGTCCGATGCCGGCCGGTCCTTCGGGACCGGCCTTTTGTCATGTCGCTCGGCGGGACGGCAAGAAAGAGCAAACAGGAATGAATCGGAATAGAGCGTCGTCGCGCGCCTTGGCAAACTTCGATCGCGGAGGGCGAAGCCCTGCTCGCCTGCGCCTGTTGCCGCTGCAGCGCGCGGCCATTACGCGTGACAACGAACGCAAACGTCTTGGCTGACCCCACCTCTGATCGATGGTGACCCGCGCGCTCGCGCAACACATCCAGGTGCTGACGTTGAGGTTGCCGAGCGTGACGAGGTGATTGCCGGCCAGGATGAACTGGTGCGATCGAATGAGGCCAAGGTCGTTCCGCTGCGGCGCTCGCCGCGAGACGGCGCTGGCTGAGAGCCACGCAAGATCTCACCGCCGGCCAGTTCTGCGGCAATCGGTCATGGCCGACGTCTCCTGTGCTCGCCCGTCGAGGCAGGGGCTCGGTTGTGGCAGACGCTGCCGGCCCGTCAACCCTGTTCCGCACCAGCGACCGTCAACAGGGTGTGACGGCCCGGCTCGCCGCATCTGCCCCTGCCACTTCGCCCTCGACGGAGAGGGCGAGCACAGGAGGCACCAATGACCACAGATCGCAGCAGCCAAGCCCAGACCGGCAACGATATCTACGAGCGCGTCACCAACCAGATCATCGCCGCCATTGAGGCTGGCGCCGGCAAGTACCGGATGCCTTGGCATCACGACGGATCGGCCATCACCACGCCCGTCAACGTCGCCTCTCGCAAGGCCTATCGCGGCGTCAACATCCTCTCGCTCTGGGCTGCGGCGCAGGCGTCCAGTTATGCCGCCGGCATCTGGGGCACTTATCGCCAATGGCAGGAGTTCGGCGCGCAGGTCCGCAAGGGCGAGCGCGGCCACCTCGTCGTGTTCTGGAAGACGACGGATCGCAGCAGCGACACAGACCGTCAGGATGGCGACGACAATCATCACGAGCCCGCACGGCGCCTGTTTGCTCGCGGCTATATCGTCTTCAATGCCGCTCAGGTCGACGGCTACACACCGCCCGAGCTGCCGGTGCTTCCCGAGGTCGAGCGGATCGAACACGCGGAGCGCTTCTGCGCCGCCCTCGGCATCGATATTCGCCACGGCGGATCGCAGGCCTGCTACATCCCATCGAAGGACTGCGTGCAGATGCCGGACTTCGCCTGCTTCCGGGATGCGATTGCCTACTACGCCGTGTTGCTCCACGAATGCGGTCACGCTTCCGGCGCCAAACATCGCCTCGACCGCGATCTGTCCGGACGATTCGGCTCGGCCGCCTACGCCATGGAAGAATGCACGGTCGAACTTCTCAGCGCCATGATCTGCGCCGACCTCAACCTCAGTGTTGAGCCACGACCCGACCACGCCCGCTACATCGCCTCCTGGCTCGAAGTGCTGCGCTCCGACAAGCGCGCCATCTTCACCGCGGCGAGCAAGGCACAAGAGATCACCGACTGGATGCACGCCCTGCAAGCCAATGCTCATGGGCACGACGTCAGGGGCGCCGCATAGGCGCCCCCTCAGCGGACCGTTTCAAAGAATCCACCGGGTGCGATCAGCTGACCGCACCCTCCCGGAACAGCGTCTCGATCAGCGGACATTCCGGCAACGTGCCGTCAGCACATTGCGCGACAACCTTCTTGAGCACCCGCTCCATGCGCTTCAGATCGACAATCTTCGCCTGCACGTCCTCAAGGTGTGCAGCGGCGACCGCGCGCGCCTCGGCACAGGGCTGGTTGCGCTCGTCGACGAGACGCAGCAGCTCACGGATTTCATCAAGGGAGAAGCCGAGCTCGCGCGCCCGTAACACGAAGCGAAGGTGCCGCTCATGCGACGTGTCGTAGCTGCGGTAGCCGCTCGTTGTGCGCGGCGGTTCGGGCAGAAGGCCGACCTTCTCGTAATAACGCACCGTCTCCAGATTGCAGCCCGTTCGCTGGGCGAGTTCCGCCCGCTGCAGCCCCTTCACCCCGGCGTGATCGCGCATCGCAAAATCCTTCTTGACCCTGTAGCGACTACAGACCGCATGCTACGGCACGCTTAGGATTTCGACAAGGAAGAGAGTGGACATGGTCGCATCGCGATCCGGAACGGCAAGCATGGCGCCTCGTGCGGCGGATCCCTCCGCGCCCGAAGGCAGGGAGGTTGGACGGCAGCGTCTGATCGCCGTTGGCGGTATCTTCGGGGCGCTCGCCGCCTCGTCCTGCTGCATCGTGCCGCTGATCCTGTTCAGTGTCGGTATCGGTGGTGCCTGGATTGGCAATCTGACAGCGCTTGCACCCTACAAACCGATCTTCGTCGCCGGAACCGCAGGCCTTCTCGGTTACGGCTTCTATCTCGTCTACTGGAAGCCGCGGCGAGTCTGCGCTGAGGGCGCCGCTTGCGCGCGCCCCATTTCCAACCGTCTCGTCCAGCTCGCGCTCTGGATCGCAACCGCACTTGTGATCGCCGCCTTCGCCTTCGACTACATCGCCCCGCTGCTGCTTGGCGCCTGAGACCAAAAGGAGACCCGTCCAATGAACAAATATTTGAGCGCACTCACCCTGATCGCCTCGATGATGACGGCGTCGACCGCATTCGCCGGAGAACGCACGATCACCTTCGCTGTCGACAACATGACCTGCGCCTCGTGCCCTTACATTGTGAAGACCTCGATGGCGGTGGTCCCGGGCGTAGCGAACGTGACCGTCTCCTTCGAGGCAAAGACGGCGACCGTGACCTTCGACGACGCGAAGACGAACCCGGACGCCATCGCGGCCGCTAGCACGAACGCGGGCTATCCAGCCCATCTGAGGCAGCGGGGCAGCTAAGATGAGTGACCGCACTACAAGCCGTATAGGCATGGCCGGTGCAGTCCTGGTCGCGATCCGCTGCGCCGCGCCGCTCCTTGCCGTCAGCCTGTCCTTTGTGGGCCTTGGCGCGTGGCTAGCCGGTAAGGGCCTTGTAGTGCTTCCGCTGATGGCTGCGAGCTTCGGCCTCATCGCCTGGATCCATCGTCGCCACGCAGAGGCCGCCCATTGCGAGACGACGATTCACAAGGAAGGCGTGAAGCCATGAACGATTGTTGTGCCTCCTCCTCGTCGCGAATCGAGGCTGTCATTCTTACGCCCGAGACACTGCCGAGCTACGCCGTGCGGCCGGGCGTGACGTTTCCGGATTGGTCTGTGGTTAAATCACCAGCGGTCAAGGATGCGCTGCAAGCGATGGTCGGGTCCGACCATGTGTTCGATCGCTGGAGTGGCTACGATCCCGCCACGGATCGGGTTCGCGTTGCGCTGCTCGAACTCTACTCCGAAGATGGACGAACCCCGACCACGGGCGCGCTTGCGGAGCGAGCGGGATTGAACGAGACGTCCGTCCGGACACTGCTTGAAGAGCTCCGCCGTCGCGACCTGGTCGTGCTCGACGGCGAGCGGATCGTCGGTTCCTATCCCTTCACCGATAGGGACGCGGGCTACCGGGTCACACTCGACGGGCGTGTTCTCAACGCAATGTGTGCGGTCGACGCACTCGGCATTGGCGCCATGACTGATCGCGATATCACGATTGCATCGCGCTGCCGCCATTGCGGTGCGCAAATCCGGATCGCCACGCGGGACCAAGGGCGGGCGCTGGCGCAGATCGAGCCGCGGACCGCTGTCGTGTGGCAAAGCGTTCGCTACGAAGGCGCGTGTGCTGCGAACTCGCTGTGCGCGACGACCGCCTTCTTCTGTTCGGACGACCATCTCTCCGCCTGGCGCCGTGAACAGGCCGCGGACGAGGCCGGATTTCGGCTGTCGGTCGAGGAAGGGCTCGAGGCTGGCCGCGCTCTGTTCGGGCCGAGCCTCGCCGGCCTCGATACGGCGGCACAGTGGTCGGTCGGCTCGACATCGAAGCGCGCTGTCGTGGTGGACCGCTTTCGCACGAACTGTCGCAATGGCGGCGCCTACGATCTCGTCGTCATCGGCGCCGGCTCGGCCGGCTTCTCGGCCTCCATCGCAGCTGCCGATCAGGGCGCGCAGGTGGCGCTCATCGGCAGCGGCACCATCGGCGGCACTTGCGTCAATATCGGCTGTGTGCCGTCGAAGACTCTGATCCGAGCCGCCGAGACGCTTCACAATGCGCGCGTAGCAGCACGTTTTGCCGGCCTCGCGGCGGAGGCCGAACTGACCGACTGGCGCAGCACCGTTCGTCAGAAGGACATCCTCGTTTCCGAACTGCGCCATGCCAAGTACACGAATCTGCTGCCCGCCTATAACGGCATTGCTTATCGCGAAGGAGCGGCGCGCCTCATAGAAGGTGGTGTCGAGGTGGACGGCGCGCGCATTCCCGCCGGCAAGATCATCATCGCGACCGGCGCGCGGCCGGCGATACCCGCCATCCCCGGCATCGAAGCCGTGCCGTATCTCACCAGCACGACCGCGCTTGATCGTGAGGAGCTACCACGATCGTTGCTCGTCATCGGCGGCGGCTATATCGGGGCGGAGCTCGCCCAGATGTTCGCCCGCGCGGGCGTCAAGGTGACGCTGGTGTGCCGGTCTCGTCTGCTCCCCGAGGCCGAGCCCGAGATCGGCGCGGCGCTGACGGGATATTTCCAGGACGAAGGGATCTCCGTGATCTCCGGCATCGCCTACCGTGCGATCCGCAAGACCGAGAACGGCATTGCGCTCGATATTTCGCGCGACGGACAGAACACCACGATTGACGCCCATCAGGTGCTGATCACCACCGGGCGCGCGCCCAACATCGAAGGCCTTGGGCTCACCGAACACGGGATCGCCGTCTCGCCGAAGGGCGGCATCGTCGTCGACGACCGCATGCGTACCACCGGGGCCGGCATCTATGCCGCCGGCGACGTCACCGGCCGCGACCAGTTCGTCTATATGGCCGCCTACGGCGCCAAGCTCGCCGCCAAGAATGCTCTTAACGGCGACAGCCTGCGCTATGACAACAGCGCCATGCCCGCCATCGTGTTCTCAGATCCACAGGTGGCGAGCGTCGGGCTGACGGAGGCCGCCGCGCGCGCGGCCGGACACGCGATTCGCGTATCGACGATCGGTCTCGACCAAGTACCACGCGCACTCGCCGCTCGTGACACCCGCGGGCTGATCAAGCTCGTGGCAGACGCCGGCAGCGGCCGGCTGCTCGGCGCGCATATCCTCGCGCCGGAAGGGGCTGACAGCATCCAGACTGCGGCGCTTGCGATCCGGCAGGGCCTTACCGTCGAGGACCTCGCGGATACGATCTTTCCGTATCTCACCACCGTCGAGGGCCTGAAGCTCGCGGCGCTGTCGTTCGGCAAGGATGTCGCCAAGCTGTCCTGCTGCGCTGGTTAAGCACAAGATCTGTCTCACGAACGTGCATCCGTCGGAAGCTCGGGAAAATCCGGCCTTTCAGCGCGCGAGTTCGACTGAGACAGCTTGGCTGTTCAGATAACGCGCCGAGCTTGGCGCGTGTTTCCTCAGCGCCGACCTCGGCAATCGTGCCCGAGCTCAAGCCGCGCGCGGATCGCGCGAGCTACCTTGCATCGTGGCTTGGAGGCACTGTCCAACGACAAGCATTACATCTTCTCGGCGGCCGCGCACGCGCAACGCGCGGCGATCTACCTGCACGAGCTTCAGCCCAAGTCGGCCGAGATCGACCAAGCGGCATGAGGCGCACCCATCCGCGGCTTGGATGCCCTGCGCTTCATAATTCACCTTTCGCGACAAGATGAAGGCCCCGCCTCGCGGCTGGCCTTTCTTGCGTGCATCATCATGCGAAATGGCCGGCGACCGGGATGGCGGTGCTTGTCCATCGCCTGATCGAGCCGCATAGGCCAGATGCGCCGGGCGGGTGAGCCTGGCTGTCCGAGATGCCGGTCTCTCCTTGGGCCAACGCCCTTCCTGCAGCGGCCGAGCCTGATGTCATCACGCGACGCCCGGGTTGCCGTCGAGGCCGCTGGACCGGAGACAAGCCTACGCGGTGCGTGCGAGTCTCTCTCACAAACGCGCCCTGTACCGCCGTCGTGCAGCGTGGCGTGCCGGTCGCTCAGTCGTATCCCCGTCGTTTGGCCTGACGCGCCCAATGCGTCCTCGATTTGGCATGTCTAACCGAAGGCCGTCGTCGCTGCGCTCCGCCTCGATCACAAGACCGCAACGGCCGTTCTCGGCTTTCTTCCCCTGGCCGCTGCGCGCCCATTCCTCGCGAGACAAGAAAGCCTCGCCCTGGCCGCCCTCTACTGCATGGCGGCCCTTCGGGAGCGGTCCGATCGCCTCCGGTCAACGACAGCCATCGAGGTCGCGATGGTCGCGGCCCGAGAAACCAAAGAGGACACGAACATGGCTACCATCGGCAACTTCACCGTGAACGGCAACGGCTTCGTGGGCACCGTCAAGACCCTCGCCCTCGGCACCGTGAAGGCCAAGATCGTTCCGGCCGAGCGGACCTCGGAAAAGGCCCCTGATTACCGGATCTTCGCGGGAACTATCGAGTTCGGCGCCGCGTGGAAGAAGAAGTCCCAGGAGCAGAACCGGGACTATCTCTCGGTCAAGCTGGACGACCCGAGCTTCGCGGCTCCGATCTACGCCACGCTGGTCGAGGTGGAAGGCGAGGAAGGCCACTCGCTCATCTGGTCTCGTCCGAACCGCGATTGAGACGCCGCGCAGAAGGTCCCGCCGCGAGACGGGGCCTTCCCGCGTGAGCAGAAAGGAGAACGATCATGTGCAAGGTCTTGAACGCGCGCGCTGTCGGCAAGCGCTCGAGTGCGACGCAGGTTTACATTGGGCGCCCGAGCAAATGGGGCAACCCGTTCGTCATCGGGCGCGATGGGTCGCGCGCCGAGGTCATCGCGAAATATCGCGCCTGGATTGTCGTGCAGCCCGCGCTGATGAATGCGCTCGGCGAGCTGCGCAGCCGCGACCTCGTTTGCTGGTGCGCACCGCTCGCGTGCCACGGCGACGTGCTGGTGGAACCTGCCAAGAGGCGCTGATCACGCACCTGTTCGATCCAATGCCGCCAGACGTTCGGGCATGGCGAGCAGCTTGATCGCCGCGGCGGTTACGGCTTCGGCGATGGTCGGATAGGTTTCCTCTGAACTCATCGACACTCCGTCGGGAAATGTCACGGTCGCCTGATAGCCATTGCCTTTCGGGGTTGCAGAAAGCTGGATCTTTGGCATGTCGCACCGTCTCCTTTGGGCTACATGGATCGGCTGCTTTTTGTTTCGGCTTCGAGGCCCCGCACGACATGCGCGAGGACACGTTGGCCTTCTCGAAAGACCTTCTCCCCGGGCAGCATCTGAGCACCTGTCATCGACGTTGGCGGTAGCACGAACGCTCTCGCGTTCAATCCCGGCTTTCGGCCATTCTGAAAGAGTTGCCACAGAGTTTCATGGAGTGCGTGCAGAAAGCCGAACAGCGCTTTCATCTCGTCGACGCGGGTGTTTGCAAGAAGTTGATTGGTCTCGTCGAGATCGAAGATTTCGTTGTGGGCGAATACTTTGTCGCGAATGTTCCGATACCGCGCTTCGTAAATCACACGTTGCGCCTTGATCTCCCTGCGCAGCGCCCTGAAGTCGCTCGCTGTCGGCTCGAACGCGTCGCTAACATACGCTGCGGCTTCGCCCGTCGTCAAACCGGCTTTCTCTTTCCTGTTCGCCAGAGCTGGCTTCGAAAAGACCGAAAGGTCCTTTGAAGCGAGCGCCATCAGGTTATTGATGTTGTGAGCGGAATTCTGATCAAAGATGCGACCGAGCGCGATGAAGGCCGATATGAGCATGGCATGATGAGTCGTCAGCCAGAACAGTGGCGTCGTGTTCATTGCCCTGAGAACCGCCAAGTCGGAGGCTGCGAGCTCGCGCACGGATAGATAGGCATAAAAGTGTTGCTGCGCCGTCTCCTCCTCTTTGCGGAAGATTTCCAGCTCTTGCTCGAATGCTGCTTGCGCTGTGATTGTCACCACTCACCAGCCTTTGGGCGAGACCCAATCTTTATCTCCCGCGTGTTGAGCGGGACAAACGTCGTTTGGCGTCATCACTCGACGCTGTTGCCACGAGTTCTTTCCAGGTGTCTGGCGGATTTCCGCGGTCTAGCATCTTCCGAAACACGGCGTAGGCGTCGTTGGCGCTTTCATAGGCGCGCAGCGTCGAGTCATCATTCACCCAGGCAAGGACGATGATCTTGGAATCCGCCGATTGCTGATAGCGAAAGAACAGCCGAAACTGCTGCAGGAATTTCGCGGGGAACCAGTGCCTGTAGTCGTCGCCGAGCGTGCCGCCCTGCCGATACACGTCGCGGGTCGGGTCACCTGGGATATCTTCGAACGCCACCTTCAAGACGGCCGCGAGTAGCTTTGCAGCGCGTTTCTTCTTATAACCCTTCGGGTCTTTCTTGCGCCCCTTCTCGACTGCGGCGATCATCGCCTCGAGCTGGTCGAGAAACAGCGGATGCGCGTAGATCGTCCAACCGTTGACCGCGAAGGTGTCGTTGCTCACGCCTCATCTTCCGGCAGAGCCCCGTCCAGATCGACCTTGACGCCCTTGACGAGGGACTTGCCGCGCGCGACCAGCGACTTCGGCACCGGCCGAATTCGCGATGGCTCGTTTGCCATATCACGCGCCAGGAATGCGAGGAACGTGCCGATCACCGGATCGCCGTCGTCCGCCGACTTCTTCGCGATCACGACGGTGCCGTTAGCCAGCCCGCGAAACACCACTTGGTCGCGCTTGCCAAGGGCGAGCATCTTGCGGATGGCCGCGGGCACGGTCGTCTGACCGCGCTCCGTGATGGTCGCGGGGATTTCGAGGATTTCAGCCGTTTTGGCCATAACCGGCTCCTTGCGTCGTCATGTTAGCCGATGCAATGCATTTGCATTGTAAGTCAAGCCCAACCTCATCGCAAGCGCCCAAACGAAGGTGACACACGAGATGCCCGCGGAGGCGGCTGTTCGCCGCGACGATTTCTTCCGGATCGTCTTCACTGTGCCACTGGCATAGTGGGGAACGCCAAGCATATTGTGCACGTCCGTTTCGCACACCGCGACCTTCTCCTGCAGGGAGAGTCAACAGAATCGATTGTGCCGCTTCAACCTCTTGCGGTGTCTGCGGCAAAAAGAAAACCATCACCCTCGATCGCTGGGGCTTGGGTTGCTTCTGACGAAGGAAAAATTAAAGTGCTCCTTAAGGTTGCCGGACCCTCCATCTGGTCGGTACGAGGGATTAGCTGGTATTTTCGGCCGCGCTGTTTCATCCGCTTGAGAGCGGAAAATTCTCACTCGCGAGGCTTTGCCGATTTCTTTGTATTCGTGGGATAACCAAAAGCGAGAAAGAAATGGGCTACGCGAATCGTACCGTGGCTCGGTGCAAGATCTGGGTCACGTTCGTGTTCAGTGTCGAAGTCCGCAGTTGAAAATAATACTGATGGACGCTCATATGAACTGCCCGATGCGTTTGCCCGGATCCTCAATTCTGTAACGAGCTTCTTGTCGGCGAGCGCATCGCGCAACGGCGGGACCACCTCATCTTCCGCGTCGATCAGGATACCGACCATGGCAGCGACAGCCTGCCGTCGGCTGTAGATGCCGGTGACAAAACGACCCAACCCCTTGTCACGAAGGTAATGCGTGCGGTGGCTCTTTTGCCGGCCGACCTTCTTGAACTCGAAAACCAGCTCGATCCGTCGCGTATCATCGTTCCATCCGTAGACGATATCGGTGCGGCGTTCTTGGGTGAGTTTCGCCGTTTCTATATCAATATTGTGGAGGACCCCTTCAGCAGCCCACATACCTAGCAAGCCTCGCTCCCGAGCGGTGACGTTCTCGACGTAAGCCTTCAATGCTTTCGTGAGCGTGGGCTCCTTCATCCCCGGATGGAAATGGGCTCTCGGCTGTTCGGCGAGAATCCGCCAACTCTCTCGTAAAGCATCGACCGCGTCGGTTGCTGGTCGGATCGGGAAGGCAGAAAGCCAATCATGTCCGGTTGTCACGCGACCTCCGAACGGATCACGGGCGACAACCGGCTCTGAACAGATATCACGATGTGCTCGGCATCGCGAAGCGCTTGCCGTACGGTCCAACTGCGTCGAGACAACGGGCGCACCAGATAGAGCGACCCGTCGATCCAAACATGTGCATCGGGGACAAGTTGAAGCGCATCGCCCGATGAAATCGCCATCAGCCCCGCTGCGCGAAGCTGAGCGAGCGTCGTGATGACCAGATCGTCATTAAGCTGAGCGCTGGAAGTGGCCGGCGCAGTTGTCTCTTTGGCGTAGCTCACCCGAACGATTCCCGACGGGCCTTGGCGAGCCGGATCACTGGCGACAACGGCGACATGAAACCGTCCGCCGCCACCGGTCCGTTCGCGCCAAGTGGTCAAGGAGGCAGCCAGCGCGTCGCCGTATGTCCGAAAATCCTCCAGATGGGCGGTGGCCTGAGCCGGCGTGTCGAGGCTTTTGAAACTTCGCGGCCGGATCGAAGGCATCAGGATGTCGACGGTTTCGCGAACCAGCGCCTGCTCGCTCTCGTGCAGGCCAAAATATTTGAAGACGGCCTTGTCGAGGGCAATCTGGATTTCGCCGTAGCGGCGGCGTTGATCGAGTTCCGGCAAATCGGATAGCTTTTGCATATAAGTGCCGACCCTCGCGAGCGCCGCTTTAGCGGCCTTCGGATCGGGTGCCGCGTCGACGTCAAAGAACGGGAAGGTTTCGACATCTGACAGATGGACGCCATTGCGTTCGCAAAGCATCTTCCAGCCGCGCATCATGAGGAAGTAACGGGCGAGCTTCGATCGCAGATAGACCGCGGCGAACTGGAGCAGCGCCGCATCTTCGCTCGACCCGGAAATGACGCCGATGCTGTGCGTGAAAGTGGCCGGGCCATCGTAATAGACCGCGCGGACTGTATGTTCGAGTTTCGAGAACCCGTCCGGGAAAAGCACGCGGGGACCGTCGAAAACCGCCATCACCTCGTCGTTGAGGCCAACGACTGTCGTCTGCGTCCTCGGCCACGGCTTCAAGAGATCGGGATGCAACACGGGCGACCCCGCGCTGAGCGCGGGCACCGGCACGAACGGCATCTTGCGCAACCGGCCGGCGCTGACTTCCGTGCGGCTCTTGTCGTTAAGATGAATGCCCTTGCGATTGACCCATCGCCGGAATGGTTGCGGCCCCTTCCAGAAGTCGCTGAACGTTCCGCGCGCCGTCAGGCGCGTCCACAGAGTCATATCGTTGGCGTCGCCCCACATCAGCGTGACGAGAAGCTGCGGATCCTGGGCGACGGAGCGGGTTTGCAAAACGTGTCGATCGGCGGACTGCATGGTGAGGCGGCCGAAGGCCAGGCTCATGTCCGCTTTCGGGACGCAGTAATCGAAAGTCTCGCCAAATGGAATTTGCGCCTCGACGGCGCGGCGTTGCCCGAGGAATACATGGCAGGTGTTCTCGGCGGTCGGAAACAGCAGTCCCTGAAGATCACCGAAGTTGATAAGACGCGCAGGCTGGAACAGGCTGAACAGGCGCGCGACGAAGGATGCGCTGGACGGTCCTAAGAACTGTCCAATCGGCAGGATGAGGCAGACGCGCCCTTGCTCGGCAAGAAAGTCGCTCGCTCTCAGCGCGTATGCGCCGGCGATCTGGCGTCGAACGAATGGGGCGCCAGCGCGCTCCGCCCAAACGTCGGCCGACGTGACGTCTTCGCCTTCGGGCTCCGACCATGGCGGATTGGAGATAATGAGGGTGAAGCGCTTGTCCGCAAACCCGTGCTTGGGTCCGAAGAAGTCGGCCGTTGGGCCGTGGCGCAGATTGCTGCCGTCCAGCGGTGGCAGCTTCTCGTTTTCGCGCTCCTGCGCCTCCATGATATCGGCGGGGTTGAGACCTTCCAGCAACGACAGATAGAGGCTGAAGGCCGTGACGCGGCAAGCCATCAGATTGATGTCGGCGCCGAATATGCGTTTGACCAGAAGCTCTCGACGCTGTTTGAAACTGAGTTGGCGGCCGTCGCGCGCCTCCGATAGCGCGATGAGACGGCGGTAGGCCGTGGTAAGCAGAATTCCAGATCCGCAAGCGCCGTCGAAGATCGTCTCGGAAAGAGGATCGGCCGAGGTGACGAACGCTTGATCAACCGCCAGCATCGCGAGGTGACGCGGCGTGTAGTAAGCGCCGTCTTTTGCCTTCTGGTCGGGAGACAGGAAAGATTCGTAGAGGCCGGATAGCAGCTCAACCGGGATATAGCTGAAATCGTAATTCCAGAAATCGCCCTGCCCGGTGGTCATGTCGGTCCGGCGCAGGAATTGATCGAGCAGCGCGAACCCCTCTGTATTCAACGCCGCCCAAGGATCGTGCCGATCGCCCCCTAAGAAATCGCCGTTGAAATCCTGACGAAGCGCGTCGATGAGGCTGCGGACACCACTGCGGTTGGCTTGACCGACGAGCGCATGGAGTTGATCGACCTCACGTCTCTGACGATAGGTCGCACCGACAATGTCGCGATGTTCGAGATATGAGATGAAGAGCACCTGCCCCATCAGCAACTCGGCGTGGCGCCGCCGCAGCGATGCGTCGATGGCTGCCCGGAATCCGACCTTCGACATCTTGAGTACGGTGCTCGAGAGATTGGCGAGCAACTTGCGATCGACACGCGCCTTGATGTCAAACCATTTGGGTGCGCGGCGGGAGAGATTGGCCGAAGCGATGTCGAACGCCGAGAACGGCCCATCGGGACGCGCTTCGCCGAGCGTCAGCCTTTCCTCCGCGTTGCGGAGCTTTCGGGCCGGCACGGCAACTGCCGTCTCGCCCTTGATCTCGATCACCACCGTGGCGAGATTCTGGTTCCATATCCGCTTGCGGATCTCGTCCAAAGCGGCGGCGGTGAGTGGCTCGTCCGTATCGCCGACAAAGACCACCGTCGGGACGCCCTCAACCTCAAAGACGGCCTGGGCGCGAATCACCCCATCCGGCTTGAGAAGGGACTTGATCTCCAGTGCATAGGGGTGAACTTCCGGAACGTCCTCACCCCGGCGATGCAGCACGGCGGGCTCGGCGGCATAGCCGAGCCTTTCAAGCCAGTTCTGCAGGGCCGAAATTGTCACGCTGGTCCCTTCCGATATTCATGCCCCGAGAATGAGAACATATCATGAACATTTGTTGGTGGTGAAGCGGTCTGAGGGCGAGCAACCCGGGTTGTCCCGGTCAATGGCGCGCCTCATGCCGAACGCCTCCGTGCCAGAACGGTCAGTTTGCTCGGGGCTCGCCGCCGCACTTGTTTGACTGGCAAGCCAGCGACGGCCTGGACCGGGAAGAGATCGAATTGGCCGGGAACGGTAGCCGGACTTGGCAATGCGAATCCCGCCGACAACACATCCAGGTGAGCGTTCAGGCGAAGGAGCAGCACGTCGCCTGCCGGAAGTTGATCGGCTGCGTCCTCTACGAATGTCCATCGATCGCCGCCGAGGAGCGCCACGTTCTGTCCCCAGAGGGCGATAAACGACTTGGTGCGCAGCTCCCGTCGCAGGCTGTTGAAAAGGCTCTTATGAGCCTGGAGTTCGATATGAAATTGCTCCCGCAGGGTCACTGCGAGCCTTAGAATAAGGATGGTTTGCCACGTATACTCGGCCGGAGACCCCTTCCGTCTGGGTTTCACGTCGGCTGGAATCAAGGCGCGGCGGCTCGTCCATTCCCGAAGTCTTTCGGTGGAAAGACCGGTGAGCTGGCAGGCGTGAGGCGTTGTGACGTAGCGCAAGATCGCTCCCTCAGATCGGGTAACGTACCCGATCTTGTTTTAAGAAATGGCTATCAGACCTTTCGCCGCGTGTCGATCAAGTGCTCCTTGGAGCGCGCACATCGCGCGTGGGAAACCCATCTCGCCCGCGCGAGCTTCCGTCGCTACAGGATTCCCCAGGCACGATATCTTCCTCTTCCAGTCGCCTCACGCAGGCCGAGCTCAGCGACCAGATTCTGGGCGGCGCGTGGCGTGATCTTCAATTCCTTCGCGATCATGGCCGCTGAGACGATCGGCCGGGTCAGCACATAGTCGATCAGCGCCGGCAGCCGGGAGGTCGAGCGGCGGCCGTCGAGCTTGCGGGCCAGCAGCGTGCGGGCGGTCTGCCAGCGGTCGTGATCCTTGAGCCCGGCCTCGGCCGCGGCCGCGATCGCCTCCAACTGAACGGCGAGGCGGGAGGCCGCGTCGCGTGGCCGCCGCCGCTCGCGCGGGATCGCTTTGAGGCCGTCATGGAGGCAAGGCAGGTGCGAGCGCGCCTTTCCCCGCGCCCGCAGCAGCGCGGCGGCGAGCAGCCGGCCGAGCCATGGCGCGTGCTGTAGCGGTTCCAGCGCGTGCCACGCGTCGGCGGCGATCGCCGTCGCCAGCGCCGGCGGCAGGTTGCGTGTCTGGTCCACGACCGCTCGCCATGCGTCGAGACGTTCATCTTCGTCCCAGTCGAGATCGTAGACCAGCGGGTCTCGCTCGGGTCGCTTCGGGCGCCGATCGGTTGTCTCGCCGGCCAGCGTGCGGTCGGCTTGGGCGATCGCGGCGTCGACGGCCGCGAAGATGTCGGCCATCCGGTCGTCGGCTGGGGCCACGCGAAACCGCTCGGGCGCATCCGCCTCACTGTCTTCGTCTTCGCGATCGCGCACCTCATCCTCTTCCTCATTCCGGTTGCCGCGTTCCTCCTCCCGGTCGCCCTGCTCTCCCCTGCCCCGCAGCCCGGCCAGGCCGGCCACCGACAGCGCCCAGTCGGGCTTGGCGTCGGCGATGCGCCGTCGCGTTCGCAGAACGGCGTGGGCGCGCGTGAGCTCGTGGGTCGGGGCGCGGACGTCCATGCCGGCGTCGTGGAGGACGAGATCGTCGAGATGGACGAGCTCGCCTTCCAGCCACAGGGCGGCAGCGGCGTCTGAGAAGTGGGTCCGGGCGATCCAGCCGTCGCGGACCGGGCTCCTGGCCAGCCGCTCGTCGAGGCGGGCCAGCGCGTCTTCGGCCGCCGCGAGCGGGCCGGCGATCTGGCTCCAAGGTAGCGGATCCGGGATCTGGTAGGCGGAGGGCAAGGTCTTGATAACCTTAACGTGAATCGGTGAAACGGAAGCTATCACGGCGTTGGCTTCCGTCATAGCGATGCCTTCTGGCGCATGCTTCTCACTATCGATAACTACCTCTTATCGATAGTCATGGACGGCACCGCGCAAATCAGCGATTCTGAGCGCCCTCAGCCCGGCAAATCACCCCGCCGGGGCTCCGATCGACGAGAGGACACGACCGCTGCCAGCCCCCTCCCCTCCTCCGAACGGGCTCGCTGGGCGCGTCAGACGTCGTGGCGCTGATCGACATCCGTGTCGGCCGAGCTCAAGGCTCGTCGTAGAGATTGTCGCGAAAAGCCTTGGCCGGCTCCGGCTCAAGCTCGGCGTTAAGGTGCTCGAAGCCGGGTGCCATTTCGCTGGCCTCAATCGCGGCAATGTCCTCCTCGGTCAGATCGACGGTCCGAACGGCCCGACGATTGCGCCCGGTAGTACTGGCTTCGTCGGCCGGCGCCGGCCGCGGCTGGTTTTGTTTCGCGTGACCGCCCATGACGCTTCCCTCCGTTCGCCCCCGATACTAGCGCAAGGACGTCTTCCCCGCACACCGCCCGTTGAAAATCGCCGCGATTCGCCATATAGTCACGATAGTCATTATGGTCACAGGAGCAAGTCATGACAATCCCCCGAAAAACCCCTGCTCACGAATCGGATCACTGGACGGTCGCTGGCGCCAAGGCGCGTCTCTCCGAAGTGATCGAGCGCGCCCAGAGCGACCCGCAGATCATCACCCGCCACGGCAAGCCGAGCGTCGTCATCGTCTCGGCCGAGGAATGGTCGCGCAAGACCGTCCGCAAGGGCACGCTGGCCGAGTTCCTGATGGCCTCGCCGCTGCGCGACGCCGATCTCGACCTCGACCGGGTCCGCGACCAGCCGCGCGACCTCGATCTATGAATGTCCTGCTCGACACCAACGTGCTCTCGGAGGTTCGCCGGCCGGCGCCGGACTCCAAGGTGCTCGCATGGCTCGATACGATCGACGAGGACCGGGCCTTCATCAGCGTGGCGTCGATCGCCGAGCTCCGGCGCGGCATCGCCCTGATGGACGATGGCCGCCGCCGGGACGCGCTGACCGCCTGGCTCGCGGAGGATCTGCCGGCGCGCTTCGCCGGGCGGATCCTGCCGATTGATCCGGGGATCGCCGAACGCTGGGGCGATCTGATGGCGCAGGCCCGCCGCAGCGGCTTTGCGCTTTCGGTGATGGACGGGTTTTTTGCCGCCACCGCTCTTGACCGCGAGTTGGTGCTGGCGACCCGCAACACCAAGGATTTTGCGCCGCTGGGCTTGCCATTGCTGAACCCCTGGATCGATGAAGGAGCGCCGGCATGACCACCCCTGCCCGCCTCCCGGATGCCGCCTCGCTCGAAACCGTCCTGGCCGGGCTCAATCCGGCCTCGGCCGACGCCGACCTCTTCCCGGCGCTGGCTGCCGCCTTGCCGGGCTTTGCCTTCGGGTTCGCCCCCGTCGACGACGATTACTGGCGCGACACAAGGTCGGTCCTCCAGCCGGACGGCACGCGGCTCGGCGAATTACGGCCGTGGATGACGGCCGAAATTGCCAAGGACGGCGGCGACATCAAGGCGGTCTGGTCGCGCCTGAAAGAGACCGATCTGCAGATCACGGAGTGGCGCGGCTCCGGCGCCTTTGTGTCGGCACCGACCGGGCCGGGCGCGGCCGACTATCTTCAGATAGCGCTCGGCCGCGAGATCGAATGGCGCGCCGGCCCGATCGTCAACCCGGACTATCGACCCTGGGGAGAATCGGAACTGCTCGATCCGAGCTGGCCTCGGACCGATCAGCTTCCGGACTCCGATCGCCTGTCCGGCCCGGTCTACCGGCTCCTCGGCCGCGCCGGCGGCGCGGTGATACACGTCCGCAGTTTCCTCGATCGCTGCGGCCGCGTTGAACGGGAGAAGCGGGAGGCCAAGCGGCCCGAATTGGAGCGGCGTGTCATTCGCGAAAGCGGGCCGAGCGGAACGCGCGAGACGCCGTTCTTGGAGGCGGTTCCGGACTATTTTGGCTTTGTCCCAAGAGAGCTGCGGTTCTTTCAGGACTGGGAGGAATCGAGCGCCAGGCCGCAGCGCGTCTTCGCCCATTGGGCGCTCGACGCCCGCGACTATACGCACAAGGACGAGCGCGATGTCGGCTTCATCCCGCGGCCATTGAAGCCACCAAAGGAACGGCTGCTCATGACGCCCAAAGCTTCGGTTCACCTTCTGATGGACCGGATCGAGGCCGTGGACCGCGCGATCGGCCTGCCCTTCGGCTGGTTCTTCCTGATGACCCACGGCCACTGGGTTGACCCCGATGTCGGACGCGCCATCGCTGAGGGCCTGAAGGCCCAGCGCGTCCGCCTGCCCGACCCTGACGCCCGCGTGCTATTGCGCTGGGCAGATCGAAGCTACGGCTTCTGACGGAGCGCCGCCGATGGACGACATCACTTCCCGCGTGCTGGTCTCCGACCCCGAAGCCCGGCGCGCCCTGCAGCTCGACGCGCTCTCGGCAATCTTGCCGATGGAGCGGCGCGATCGGCTCGCCGAGCTCCTGACCGACGACGACGTCGCGACCCTGAAACATCTCGCGCGCGAGGGCATGGGCGAAAATACCCTGCGGGCGCTCGCCTCCGATTTGGCTTACCTCGAGGGCTGGGCGAGGGCCGCGACCGGAGCACCGCTGCCGTGGCCGGCGCCGGAAAGCCTGGCCCTGAAGTACGTGGCGCATCACCTCTGGGATCCTTCCGCGCGCGAAACCGACCCGCAACACGGCATGCCGGCCGAGGTCGCGGCAGAGCTGCGAGCGGCGTTGCTACTTCGCACTGAGGGACCGCACGCGCCATCGACGGTCAAGCGCCGGCTGGCGAACTGGGGGACGCTGCATCGCTGGAAAGGGCAGGAGGGTCCGTTCCACGCCCCCAGTCTTCGCGCGGCCTTACGGCTCGCGGTCCGGGCCAGCGTCCGGCCGCGCCAGCGCAAGAGCAAGCGGGCGGTGACCCGCGACGTGCTCGACCGGCTGCTCGCGACATGTTGCTCCGACCGGCTCGTCGACACCCGCGATCTGGCGATCCTGCTCCTCGCGTTCGCCTCGGGCGGACGCCGACGGAGCGAGGTGGCGCGACTCCGGGTCGAGCAGATCACCGACGAGCCCGCGGTGCCGCTCGACCCCAAGGATCCGCATTCCCCAACTTTGCCGTGCGTGGCGATCCAGCTCGGCCGGACCAAAACCGGGGTCGCGGACGAGGCGGGCAGGGTGTTTTTGGTCGGTCCGCCGGTCGAAGCATTGCGCGAATGGCTCGAGCGTGCCGATATCGGCAAGGGGCCGATCTTCCGCGCTATCGACCGTTGGGAGGCCTTGGAGGAGCGGGCGTTGACACCGCAATCGGTCAACCTCATCGTCAAGCGGCGCTGTGCGATAGCGGGTCTCGAGCCGCGGGAGTTTTCCGCGCACGGGCTACGGTCAGGATATCTGACGGAAGCGGCCCGCCAGGGGGTGGCCTTGCAAGAAGCGATGCAGCAATCGCAGCACCGGTCGGTGCAGCAGGCGGCGAGCTACTACAATGACGCCGAGCGAGCCCAGGGCAGGGCATCTCGCCTATATTCGGTAGAGAGGTGAGGCCCCGGAGCGGCCAAAGAACGTTGTCAGCAGACAACGTCCCGTCTGAAGTCGGATGTTGTCTGCTGACAACAAATGCTGTCGACCTCGCGTGACCTATCGGACGTTAAGGTCTCGTTAACCCTTAATTTGTTGCGGCGACTCGGGAATTGTGTCTTCTCTCAAGACGGACAAATACCGTCTGACGCAGAGAAACCGTCTTGAGTCGCCATAATGAGCATCGTTGACGAGGAAAATGAGACGGCGAGCGCGCGGATCACGCGACACGCGGGCATCCTCTCGGGTCAGCTCCGTTCGCTGAGCACCACGCTATTCCCTCCAGCAGCCAGCAAATCACTCCGCTCTTTCACCTCAGGCGAGGTCGCCAAAATCGTCCGCGTATCGGACGGATATCTCAGGCAGCTCTCGTTGGACGGCCTAGGCCCGATCCCCTCTACCGGTCATGGCGGGCGGCGGTCTTACACACTGGCGCAAATAAATGAGCTGCGCGCCTACCTTGCCGAGGCGCGTCCGCGGGAACGGCTTGAGTTTTTTCCGCGCCGCCGGGACGACGAAAAGTTGCAGATCATCACCGTTGCGAACTTCAAGGGTGGCTCAGCGAAGACGACAACAGCTCTGTATCTTTCTCAGTATCTCGCACTGGCGGGCTTTCGGGTACTGGCTCTCGATCTCGACCCCCAGGCCTCTCTCTCGGCCATGTTCGGCTATCAACCCGAATTTGATATCGGCCCAAACGAGACGATCTATGGGGCCATCCGTTACGACGATCAGCGCCGGCCCCTGCGTGAGGTTGTTCGCCCCACATATTTCGAAGGAATTGGCTTGGTGCCAGGAAATCTCGAACTCATGGAGTTCGAGCACCATACGCCCCGAGCGATGATCGAGCGTCGGGAGCGGGGACATGACCTATTCTTCCGTCGATTGGCTTCCGCGATTGATCAAGTGGCAGACGATTATGATGTCGTCGTGATCGACTGCCCGCCCCAGCTCGGATACCTCACGATGGGGGCGCTGAACGCCGCCACCGCGATGCTCGTGACAATCCATCCCCAAATGGTGGATGTCGCTTCGATGAGCCAGTTTCTGCTTATGACCTCCGACCTGATGGCGGTCATCGAGGAAGCGGGCGGCCGCCTCGACCATGATTTCATTCGCTACGTCATCACGCGCCACGATCCAAATGACGTGCCGGAGGCCCAGATCGTTGCGCTCCTACGAAACCTGTTCGGGTCGGACGTACTGCAAGCGACGGTGTGGAAGTCGACGGCAGTCGCCAACGCAGGCCTAACCAAACAGTCACTCTACGAACTAGATCGCGGATCCGTAGGCAGAGGGGCATACGACCGAGCCCTGGAATCGGTGGATGCTGTCAACGGTGAGATCACGCAACTCATAAAGAAGGTGTGGGGGCGATGAGCAAGCGCACTGACACAATCAAAAGCCTCTTCACCGCCCCTCACACGGTCCCGTTGTCTGCTGACAACAAAACTTCCGCAGCGCCAGCGCGAGTCTCAGCCGGCGCCGTGCGATCGCTGAAGGATTCGTTTTCGGAGGTCGAAAAGGAAAACCAAGAACTCCGGGACAAAATTGCCGCGGGCGCGACGATCATCGAGATCAACCCGCTCCTTGTCGATCCTTCTCCGGTCGCTGATCGTTTTCGAGACGACGACGCCAGCTCCGACGAGGTTCTAAAGCAATCGATTGCACAAAGGGGGCAGGAAGTACCGATCCTCGTCCGTGAGCATCCGACGGCGCCCGGGCGATATCAAAGCGCGTATGGCCATCGTCGCGTTCGTATTACGCGTGAGCTAGGCATTCTCGTGAAAGCGATCCTCAAGCCCCTCTCGGATGAAGAGCTCGTGGTGGCCCAGGGCCTTGAGAACGGTCCGCGCGAAGATTTGAGTTTCGTCGAGCGCGCAATGTTTGCGATGCACATCGAAGACGCCGGACACAAGCGCTCGGTGGTTCAAGATGCACTCGCCATCGACAGAGCTGAGGCGTCGAAGCTGATCACCGTTGCGAAGGCGATCCCGCACGACATTGTCGACGCGATTGGCAAGGCTCCGAAAATCGGTCGTGGCCGATGGCAAACCTTTTCGGAACTGCTTGCGGACCCCGCGGTGGTCAAACGCATCAGAGCTACAATCAGCGACCCGGCATTTGCCGGCCGAGATTCGGATGGGAGATTTCTCGCCGCATTTTCTGCGGCTAGCCGCTCTGCCGCGAAACATGCCTCCCGGACCGAACGCGCGGCTGCGGTACTGGCTGCTAACGGACAGCGAATCGCTCAAGTTCAACGTGCAGACCGCGAATTGAAACTCTCCATCGACAAGAAGGTGCCCGCCTCATTCGCGGACTTTCTCGTCGAACAGCTCCCGCACTTGTTCGACACCTTCTCCAAGTCGAGCGAGCGTAAGGAGGCCAACGAGGCGTAACTGCCTCATCCATCAACCATCTACTAGGAGCAACACGGCAAAAGAAAAAAGGCCCCCGAAACGGAGTTCCGGAAGCCTTCTCTTCAAGTTTGGCGACTGAGAGAGAATCACTTTCGCGAATCGCAGTCAAGAGTCTCAACGCGATTTAATCGTCGTTTCGGCGAGCGGATTTTCTTTGCCCGGCTGAGGCAAAGACATGCAGTCACACTCCCCAACGACGCCCTTTGGGCGGCGATCGCTGACGCTTGCCCATGTGGCAAGCCAAATGGTGGCCACCGCGCGGCCGCCCGAGAAGGTCGTGCACAAATGGAAGATATTTCATGCCATCTGCACGGCGCGGCCGCGCCTGGGCGTCTCCGAGCGCTCGTTATCGGTCTTGAACGCGCTGCTGACCTTCCACCCCGAGACCGCGCTTACCGGCGAAGACGACCTGATCGTCTTCCCGTCGAACCATCAGTTGTCGCTGCGGGCGCATGGGATGCCGGCATCGACACTGCGGCGTCACCTCGCGGTTCTCGTCGACGCCGGCCTGGTCGTTCGGCGCGATAGTCCAAACGGCAAGCGCTATGCGCGGAAGGGCAGCGCCGGCGAGATCGAACTGGCGTTTGGTTTCGACATTTCGCCACTGGTTGTTCGATCGGAGGAGTTCGAGAGCCTGGCGGCCGACATCGAGGCAGAAGCGCGGGCGCTCAAGCTTGTCCGGGAGCGGATCACGCTGTGCCGGCGGGACATTGCCAAGATGATCGCCACCGGCATCGAGGAAGATGTTCCGACACGTCGAGACGGGCAGGGGCCGGCCGATTGGCAGGAAGTCCATGCCGCCTTCCGCTCGATCGTCGATCAGATTCCACGCACCGCAACGAGGCAAGAACTCGAGCCGATCGCCGAAGAGCTGTCACAGCTTGCAGATGACGTCCTCAATCTTCTGAAAACACACATCAAATCCACTGATTCAAGCGCCAATGAGTCCCATACTGAGCGCCACATACAGAATTCAAATACAGATCCCTTAATTGATCTTGAACCTAGCCTTCGAGAAGGCAGGGCGGCGAGGGCGGAGCCCAAACCTCAACCACCGAGGGTGGCGGAAGGGACGTATCCGTTGGGAATGGTGCTGAACGCTTGCCCAGACATCGTGGATTACGCCAAGGGCGGGATTTCGAACTGGCGGGATTTGCTCGCGACCGCCGCAGTGGTTCGATCGATGCTGGGGATCAGTCCGAGCGCCTGGGAAGAGGCGCAAACTGTGCTGGGCGAGACGCCGGCTGCGATTGTCGTCGCCTGCATCCTGCAGCGCGGCGCTGCGATCAGATCCGCCGGCGGCTATCTCCGCGGACTGACCCGGAAAGCGGAGGCCGGAGAGTTTTCGCTTGGCCCGATTTTGATGTCGCAGATCAATTCGCGTCTCAGCGAAAAGCGGCGGGCGTGACGTAATGGTCGACCTCATCTTCACCTCCTCGCTTTGCCTGGCATTCTTGAGCTTTAGCCATGGACGCACTTGGCTGCGAGCAGGTGATCGAGCGCCCCGGGGGTCGCGGAAAACTGAAACTGCGCGGCCGTTCCGCAGTGCTCGGTCTCTCCGCGCGGGCCGCACGCATCCTGGGAATCGCCAAGACGATCGTACTCGTCAGGACAGGTCGGCGCTTCCGAAATGTCGTCCGTCGGCAAATGTGCGAAACGCCGCAACGATCACATGGCCGTCCCTTTTGATCCGTCCGCCGAAGATCCGGGCGCTGGCGACGATCGCAGATCTTTCCCCTGTTCGGGCTGTCGCTCCCGGTTGCATGGCTGGATTCCTATGGCCGTCGACGGCACGTCGGCCCCTGGAGCCAAGAATTTTCCCCTGCCGGTTTCCCCCGCAAGCGGGGACCCCGACCAGCATTCCTCGCGCATGCGCCTGCAGCGCCAAAATTCGTGGCTCCGGCCGGGGCGCAGCGCTGCGCTTGCCCTCCGCTCGCCTCTGGCGGCTCCGGCTCTGTTTCGTCTTCCCGGCCATGAACGGATCGCCATCGCAACGGGGCACAGCCCCACAAGATGGAGAAAGATAATGCGCAATATCGCCGAATTCACTCTCATCGGTCGGGTCGGAACCATCAAGCAGGTCGGCAAGACTGTTCGCGTCAGCATCTGCGCCAACTACCCGTTCAAGGACGACAAAGGTCAGTGGAAGGACGACGCGCACTGGAACGAGGTCACAATCTTCACAAAGGCGATCCAGTCTTACGTGAACGAGCACATCAGCAAGGGAGACTTGGTCCACGTCCGCGGGCGACTTCGGCAGAACAGCTTTGAGCGCGACGGCCAGCGGGTTTACACCGTCGATCTCATCGGTCTGGAGTTGGGCCGGCTGGCGCAAGCCAGCGAGCGCGTCGCCGCATAGCGGATCGGCGGGGAGGTTTTGGCCTCCCCGCCGCTTTCCGCCTTCCGGTTGTGCTAATTTCAGTATGGCAATTTGCGTGATCGCGTCTGACGCGCAAGGCTACGCTCGGCTTGATTTTTCTTTTCGATTGCGGAAACCAACTCATCGTAATCGATACCGCTTTTATTCAGCGCACGACGGGCATCGGTATCGTTGAAGCCAAGCAATTCGAATACACTCATATTGAGGCTCGATGCGATGCGTTCGATGGTTCGGAGCGTCGGATTTCCTCTACCACGCACCATCGTGTAGTAGGTGCCGCGCGCAAGGCCTAGCTTTCGCTGGAAGCGTTCCGTCCCACCGTTCTCGATTTCGAGTTGCTGGAGCCGGGCTGCAAGCATTTCACTCAGAACAGAATGATCGGTCGCCTGGGGTTTGCGGACTGGTGACATGGTAGGTTGGCTTTCGGGTCCACCGGGAGAAACGCCGGGGAACATACACCAAGCCCGAGGTCCAGTATATTGGACGTTGGAGAATTTTACAGGCAAATCTTTGAAACGACTCATCTTGCCGCCCGAGTATCCCTGATGTCCGCGCGGCGTCCGGCCGTGGGGCTAACCTGCCGGTGAAGCAATCTCAGCGGGTCGATACCCGCCCGCTCGGCTATGAGCTCGATGTAATCGAGGCTGGGATTGGCTGCCGATGTCATCAAGTGGAAATAACTCGATCGCGGAATGCCAAGCCGCTCCGCGAATTCCCGCCGGCTCAGCCCCGATTCCAGCCTGAGCGCTTCCAATCCTGCGTGGAACGCACTCCGCAAGGTGCTGCCTTGCGCTGCGTGAGCTGCCTTTCGGCGGCAACACTTCTCACCCATCGCTGATTCCTCGCAGTTCCAAACGCAAACGGTTCCGCCGCTCCGCCGGTCAAGCCTCCATGTTGGACGGCCGGTCAACATTCAATATAATAGACGGATTCGATTCAACCAAGAGAGGTGCGTTCGGACAAAGAAAAACCCGGCAGAGCCGGGTCTCTCATGAGGATGAACGGGCTGGCGACGCCAATCGCCAACAATGCCCCTATCGCATAGAGGCATTTTAGCCCGCGCCATCCGACAGTTCAAGGGGACTCGCGTTTTTACGCCACGGTCTTTGTTTGCCCGCGCTCTCGCTAACGAGAGGACGCGAATGGAGATGCTTGACCAAAATCCGATTACGCCGTTTGGGCGGCGACCGCTGTCGCTCAGTACCGTCGAGGCGCAACGCGGCGTGAGAGAATTCCCCGAGGGCAAGCCCGCGCACAAATGGCAGGTGTTCCGAAACATCTGTGAGGCGCGGGCATCGCTCGCCATCTCCGATCGCGCGCTTATGGTTTTGAACGCACTGCTCTCGTTTCATCCCGACACAGTATTGACTGCCGGCGCGACCGATCTGGTCGTGTTTCCCTCAAATCGGCTTCTTGCCTTGCGCGCGCATGGGATGGCAGCCTCGACCTTGCGCCGCCATCTTGCGGCGCTTGTCGATCACGGACTCGTTCTCCGAAGGGATAGTCCGAATGGCAAACGCTACGCACGCAAGACGCCTTCCGGCGATATCGAACAGGCGTTTGGCTTCGATCTCGGACCGATCGTGGCCCGATCCGACGAATTCGCTGCCGCGGCCGAAGCCGCCATCGCCAAGCGCCAGGCGCTCGGCATTCTTCGCGAACGGATGACCTTGGCGCGGCGTGACATCGCCAAGATGATTGCGACTGGTGTGGAGCAGGGTGTCGCCGCCGATTGGGCCTCCTATCATCGGACGTTCCGAGAGATCCTGACCCGGCTTCCTCGCGTCCCGAAATGTGAGATTCTTGAGCCCATCGTTGTCGAACTAGTGAGCTTGGCAAAAGCGATCGTCAAAGCTCTCGAACAACACCTTGATCCGATCGAGCCCGTCCCGCCAATTTCATCGGCCGATCGGACTCAGAACTCAGGCCCGGAGGAGCCTAGTTCATCCGAACCTGACCCGGCACCGGGCGCCCATGAGATGGCTGACCCCAGCAACGCTCGAACGGCCAGCGCAATCCCTATTCGCATGGTGGTCGAACTCTGTCCCGACATCGTCGACTATGCGCGCAGTGGCATCCGCACGCCGCAGGATCTCATTACGACCGCATCCACCGTTCGTTCCATGCTCGGCATTAGTCCAAGCGCCTGGGAGGAAGCCCGCATCGCAATGGGCGATGGACAAGCCAGTGTAGTGCTCTCGGCCATTCTGCAACGGGGCAACGCCATCAAGAATCCAGGAGGCTATCTCCGAATCCTGGCCCGGCGCGCCGCAGCGGGCAAATTCTCAGTCTGGCCGATGCTGATGGCGCTTCGGCGGCAAGGGCAAGCTGCCCGTGACAGAGACCCACCCTCATCTTCCTTCCCGGACGACTTTTCGTAAAGGTGATCCTGCTTGTGTCGCTTCCCTCATTTGGTGCGTCGCGTGGCCGCGAACATGCGGCCTCAGCGCGGACATCTCTGTCAGGTTTCGTGCGACGGCGGCAGCCGGCCGATCCGTTTGAGGTGGTCGTAAACTATGCGGTCGATGATTCGAAGCGGCTGTGTTCGCTCCTCGGCGGCCATTTGACGGACCACAAGGTCGATCGCATCGGGGAAGCGCAACGCGTAAGGCCGAGATGAGGATCGTTCGCCGTAGACATCGAATGGATTTCGATCGCGGGCTTTCTGAGGGCGTGATGGCTTGCGGGTCGACGCGCTTTCCGTCGAGGTCGGATGTGCTGCTGGCGCAGCGACCTGATCTTCATAGGCGGGTGTTACCACGACCGGCTTTGCCGCGGGGGTATCGATCGGCGCCGTGTTCACGCGATGAGCGCGGAAGGCGTCGCGGGGCAGGGCGGGGCGATCCGGTTTCTGTGCAGAGTCGGGATCCGTCATGCGGCGTCGCCCTGGTCGGCACCTTGGCTTGCAGCGAGCAATTCGCGGACGACCTGATCGGCGTTGTAACGGGCCTTGCGGACCGATTCGTCCTTGTCGCTCATCTGGTACAACGTGCCGTGTCCGCTTGTCATGGTGCGATAGGTGACGCGCCGGTACAGCGCGTTGGCGCAAACGGGAACTTTTTCTGCATCGAGATAGGCGACGACCTCCTTCAGGGGCCGGGTGTTGCGGTCGAGGCTGTCGTATTCGTTGAACAGAACACGATGCTGGCTCATCGGCAGCTTTGAGCTGGCAGCATGCTGTTCGAGATTGCGGATGGTGCGCACGACCTGGGAAGCGTCGAAGGTGTGAACCTTGCAAGGAAGGACAACGAGGTCGGCGCGGAGCGCCGACTGGATCAAGACATCGCCATAATAGCCGGGGGTGTCGACGACGACGACGTCATAGCCGTCCAGCCGATCGATCGCCTGGGCGAGAGCCTTTTCATCAGGCGCGCGCACGAGGTCGACGCCCTGCGGGCTCAAGCCCCGCGCGACCGATGACGCATGCCATTGGTAAGAGGATCCCTGCGGATCGGCATCGACAATGGCGACCGAGTAACCGTGCTTGGCGAACTCGCCGGCGAGGATGATCGCGACGGTCGTCTTGCCGCTTCCGCCTTTCGGGTTTGCCACGGCGAAGATGCTCGGCACTTGGTCCTCCTTAGGCGGTGAGCTCCGTCGGCGGAATGACAACATACAACATAATGAACTTGCGGCAATCACGCAATATCTCTTTTCGGTAGATCGTGATTGCGGTTTTGTCGCAATGCACTGGTTCGTTAATCGGTGATTTTGCGAATGCGGTGATGCCGCGTTGCCGGGATGTCGGATGAGGTTGTTACGGTGTTGAGGCATTCCCGTTCTCCGGCGTTACCGTCTTGCCGAATTGCGGTCTTGCCGCAATCAGGAGCTTGTGGATGGCACTGCGCGCCAGAAGGTTGGAGAGTTCATTCGGACAGCTTTTTTGGACGCAAGCGCCTTCATGCGCTGAGTGTCTAACATTCAGTGTATTAGATATTGGTTGACGAGATTGAGCCGTGCCACGACGCTGTCGCGGCCGTGCTTGATCAGGAACGAGCGGCTCTCCGGGACCGTGCCGCGGATCCAGGCGACCTCGCGTCCGGAGAGGCGAAAGGCTTTCTGGTAGCTCTCGTCGTCGGCTTTCGGATTCGGAAAGAAGATGTTCGTGCTCGTCTGCTCGATCAGCGTGTTCGACGCCTTCGATCGCACGATGTCGGCTGCTGACTGCGTGCCGAACCCGACGATGCCGTTCTGCTTGCGGATCGTCTTGAGCTTGTCGCGGATGAAGAACGCGAAGACGTCGTCGTCGAGGAGCCGCCATCCCTCGTCGAGGAAGATCATTACGGGATCGCCGGTGAGGAGCTCCTCCGTCCGGTGAAAGATGTACATCAGCGCCGCGGTTCGGATCGCCGGATCGTCCAACACCCGCGTCATGTCGAATCCGAACACGCTCGACAACGAGAACTGATCCTCCTCGTTGTTGAACAGCCAACCCCGCTGGTCGGGGCGCATCCAGCTTTCGAGGCGTGCCAGCAGATCGCCCTCCCCTGCCCTGATGCGCCCTCGCAACAGAGTCGAGAAGGCTTTCAGGGTGCGGCCCGCCGGGCCGCCGGTGAGCGCCGCGGCAATCGCGTTGCGGATCACCTGCTCCTCGGACGCGGTCAGGTCCGCGCCGTTCGCAGGCCGCAGCATGAAGGCGAACAGCTGGTAGAGGAATTCGCGGTTGGGCGCGCTGTCGGGCAATGACAGCGGGTTGAAGCCGGTCGGCTCGCCCGGCACCAAGGTCTCATACTGGCCGCCGAGCGCCCGGATGAAGATCTCGGCGCCGCGATCCTTGTCGACGAACAGCAGTTTCGGTCGCGGCTGAACGCGCTGCGTCTGCGCCGCGATGAAGGAGAGGAAGACCGTCTTTCCAGATCCGGTCGGGCCGACCACGGTGAAGTTGCCGATGTCGCGGACGTGGTGGTTGTAATAATAAGCCGTCTGCGAGGTCGTCTCGAAGACCGAGATCGCGGGCCCCCAGTGGTTGCCGTCCGGCCGGCCGCTCGGATAGTTGTGCAGCGAGGTGAAGCCGGCGAAATTCTTCGAGGAGATCACGGCCTTGCGGGCGATGTATTGGAAATTGCCGGGAAGCTGCGCCCAAAACGCGGGCTCGCAATTCAGGTCTTCCCGGGTCCAGATCACCGAGCGATCGGTCAACGCCGCGCCGACCGCGGTGACGGCCGCCCCCACCTCGGGCAGATCGCGGCCGAGGCACATAACCGTCATGTGGTGCTCGCCGTAGATCGCCTCCGAGGCGAGCAGCTCGTCACGCGCGCCGTCGAGATGCTCGGCGACGATGGAGCCGGCCTCGTCCGACATGTCGACCTGGCGCGAGACGCGGTCGATCTGCTTGGCTGCCTCGGGCCGATCGACGATGGCGAAGGTCTGCGTCGCGATAAACTCGTGCGGCACGCGCAAGAGATTGTCGAAGGAGCCCGGTCCGGTCTGCGCCGGGTAATCGCGTATCGACACCATGGCGCCGAAGCGCGTGTCCTGCGGTCCCGCGCCCCGGATTTCGATGGCGTTGCGGCCGAAGAAGATGCGCTTCATCGACAGCGCATCGGCGATGTTCATGCGCGGCAGATGCATCGGGCGAGGGAGGCCACCGTTGATGAGCTGCACCAGGAACTCCAGCGGCTCGGAGAACCACACCCCCTCCCGCCGCACCACCCCCAGCTGGCGGGCGCCGTATCCGGCCAGGTTTTCGCGGACTGCCGTCGCGGCGTCGCGAAGCTCCGTCAGGGCGGTTTGCACGGCGACCGACTCGCCGGCCTCGTCCTTGCGGCCGAGCAGCCTGGTGAGCATCACGTCGAAGGTGCCGGCCTGCCCCTGCAGAGGGCGGCGCACGATGGTCAGGTAGATATCGTTGACGAACATGCGCCGCTGCGAAAGCGCCGCGTCGTAGCGCTCGTCGAGTTCGCGGCAGAGCGGATTGTCGAAGGTCGATTCGATGCGGGGCTGCACCTCCCGCCGCACGATGTGGGCCGCGAGCGCGAACCGGGAGTTGGCGAGCGTGCGAATGACGTCGTTGCGGCCCAGCAGGCGCGCGTTGACCTCGCTCATGTCGGACGTCTCGAACGAATACCCGTCGAGTTTGAGGATGGTGAGGACGAGACCGTCGCGGGTCTTGATGATGTTGTCGTCGACGTGGCGCGTATAGGGCACGTGCGACGCCACGGGGCGCTCGCGCCGCGACACGCCGCCGTAGGTCAGTTCATCGAGCAGAGCACGCGCGACCATGCCGTTTCCTCACGCAGAGTAGCTGTCCGCGGCCCAGAAGGCGCGCGACCGGGGCGGACATTTGGTGGATTTGACGAAGAGGATTTCGAAGATGCGGTCGTCCCGCAGCGTCATGACGAAGCCGAACAGGTGCAGCGGGATCGCCACCAGCAGCATGAAGAGATTGTGAGAGATCAAGAAGCACACGCTCGAAACCACGCCGTTGAACATGAAATACATGTACGGGACGCCCATCAGCGTCGGCGCGCGCGTCAACGCCTTGACGAGCGGCGTGATCAGCGGTTCCTCGAGGTCGTCTTCTGTCATTGCCCGACCGCCGATTGGAAGAACTGGACGATTTGCGCTGAGCCGAACACCAGCACGATGCCGAAGATGACGCTGCCGGCGATGCCCCAGGTCAGTCGACCGGACCAGGCGAAGAAACCGCAGGCGATGACGGCAAGTGTCGCAAGCGCGGTCGCTATCGGCCCGGTCAGCGCCGACACCAGTTGCGTCAACGTCGACTGCACCGGTTGCAGCGTTCCGCCGCTGGACTGCGCTGACGCGTCGGCGATGCCCATCATCAAGAGCGTCCCGGCGATGGGCCAACGCGACATCGATCTCCTCATCCGATCCTCCGTTTCAGTCGACATGCATGACAAACCCGTCGTTCCAGCGCGCCTGCGGCGCGGCTTTCGTCGGCGAAGCCGCGGTGGCGCTTTGCGCTCCCGGCTCGATCAGATCCGGCTCGCCCATCGGGCTCCGCTCATCGCGGCGGCCTCGGCCGCGTGGCCCGGGCCAGACGTAGAAGTCGTTGATGACCTGCGCCACGAAGCGCACGGTTTCGGGAAAGGGAGGGACGCCGCGGCTCTCTTCCACCGCGCCCTCGCCGGCGTTGTAGGCGGCGAGGATGAAGAGCGGATTCCGGTATTTCTCATGCAGGGCGCGCAGAAAGCGAACCCCGCCTCGGACATTGTCGGCGGGGTCGCAGAGGTTCACCTTGAAGCGTCGTGCCGTCTCCGGCTTCAACTGCATCAGCCCGAACGCGCCTTTGTCCGAGAGGGCGATCGAATTGAAGTGGCTTTCGTTCTTGGCGACCGCCTGGACGAAGTCGGGATAAAAATTCTCCTCCGTGGCAATGCGCACGACGAGGACGCGCGCGTCGTCCGGCGTTATCGCTTTGACGCCCGCGCAGGGCGCGGCGGCGGCGAAGGCGCTGTCGATGCGTTCGATCGAATCCGGGGCTGACTCAATCGGCAGCACCCTGCCCGAGGCATCGACGGCAGCCAGGCGGGCCGGCTTCCCGGCATCCTGCGCATGGGCGCAGCCGAGAGCCGCCAGGACGCTGAACCCGATCGCCGTAATGCGAATCGACATGCCACCCGCCTCCATTTTCCAATAGACAATATATTAGATATTGATACCTTGGCAACAGGATAAGCGATGCGTCCCCTGCTCTCACGTCCGGAGGATGGATGAAGCGTAGTGCAGCTCTGTTGGTGGCCGTCGGCCTGTTGTGCGCGCGTGGCGCCGAACGTGCGCACGCGCAGGATGCGTCGTTTGGGTGCAAGGTCTTGCTGTGCGCGGCGGCGAGCGCGCCCGGCTGGTCGGGCATCCCCTATTGCGTGCCGGTTATGCAGATCCTGTTCCGCCAGTTGGCGAAGGGGGGCGGCTGGCCATCCTGTTCTGAGGGCAATGCCAGCGGTGTTGGCTACGAGCCCTATCAGGCGTGCCCGACTGGGTTGACACCGGTCCAGTCAGGGTCGGACGGCCGGGTTGGCGTCTCCGCCGCGCCCAATGGGAATCTCTGCGCCGATCTCTCGAAGCCGCAGCAGGTCTGTTCTGGCGGCGATGGTGGCTGCGCCACGACCTATCCCACATCGGCGCGAGATTCGCGCAGCGATCCCTACTTCGTCGACATCAACTCGGCGAATGGCGCGCAGCGCTTCTACTTCTCCCTGCAGGGCTATTGAGATGAGACGCTTCCACGTCTTCGCCGGAATTGTCGCGCCGTGGCTCACGCTCAACGCGGCGTTCGCGGAAGCGCCAGCCTCCCGCTGGTTTCCGGTGCCGGCGAGCGCGCGCTACCTCACCGGCGACAGTTGGTCTGACGCAGGCGTCACCTACCGACTGTACGGTGTGCAGTCCTGCCTTCGCGGTACGCGCTTCACCAACGCACACGGCCTCGCGCGCGATTGCGGCGAGGCCTCGCTTGCGATGCTGGTGGCTCTCACCCGCGACCTGCGGCCGCAGTGCTACGACGCCGCCGAGCAGCCGGAGACCAAGACCGTCTTCGTCTTCTGTGTCGCGACCCGCGTGATCGGGGCGGGCGCGGGATCGCGGATCGATCTCGGCACGGCCTTGATCGCGACCGGATTCGCCTTCGCAGCCTTGAAGCCGGACGGTCAGCCTGTCCACGAGCCCTATTTCGTCGCTCAACTCGTTGCGCAGCGCGCCAAGGCCGGCCTGTGGGCATTTGCTGACCTGCCCGAGCCCAACGCCATCATTCTGCGCGCGCTTCACGAGCAGGCGGGGCAGCCGACGCAACCGCAATCTTCCGCAGAGTCCCGCCAGCACCAGCAATGAAGGAGACGAACCTTGAGAACAACAAACCTGTTCATCCTGCGCGGCCGAGTCGGCCAGGCGCCGAAAGCCTTCAACAAGGCGGCCAAGATCAACGTCGCGACTGACCGCTCCTGGACCGACGGCAAAGGCGAGCGGCGCGAGGAAACGGACTGGGTGACGGTCACGATCCTCAATGAAAAGGCCGCCGAATGGGCGATCGCGAACATCGCCAAAGGTGACGCGGTCTACGCCGAATGCCGGATTGCGGACGGTTCCTATAAGAAAGATGGTGAAACCGTCTACACGACCGACATCATCGCCAACGTCTTCCACAAGCTCGATCTCGGATCGCGCGACGATGCGGCAGCGTGAGCTCGTCGTTGGGATGGTGTGGGGCTTCGCGATCTTCAGCACTCAGGCGGGGGTGGCTCAAACGCCTTCCGCCTCACCAGGCGTGTATTCTCCCAAGGCCGCCGTCCAATCGCCGCCGTTGCGCGTCGAGGTGATCGACGGCACGCGCTTCCGCGATATTGAAACGCACGAAGCCTATCGGCTCTACGGAATCGACACCTGTGCGCCCGATCAATCCGCACGCCTCGGCCGCCAGGCCTGGCCCTGCGGCACGATGGCGACGGCATGGCTCGTGACCGCGACGCTCAACACATGGCTTGCCTGCGCCACCCTGCGCGACGACGCCGGCGAACATCTGGTGCGTTGCGCCTCCGCCGGTCATCCCGACATTGCCGCCGACATGGTCCGTGAAGGCGTGGCGGTGACGATCCCGGCTACGCAAGACGACCCTGGGATTCGCAGCTATGCGCTAGCCGAGCAGGACGCGCGCAAAGCGTACCGCGGCTTGTGGTCGAGCACCTTCCAGATGCCGTGGGAGTGGCGCGCCGGCCGTGACGTCAAGCGGCAGCCGATGGCGCGCGGCGAGGCCACACCATGATCCGGCGACGACATTATCTGGTGACACCATTGCTGATCGCGCTCGCCGGTTGCGCCGCCCCGGTTGCGCCCGTGGTCGACAATGGGCCGCCGATACCGGAGGCGCTTTACAGCCCCGAGCAGGTGAAGCCCGGCCGCCTCGAATATGCGCCGGATAAATCGACCTTCGCGCCGGTGCTGACCGAACGATTTCCGTATCCGACACAGCCCGAGGCGAACGCCGCCTATCGTCGTCTGCTCGCAGCAGCGCCGGCGGATCGCGCCTACCCCGCCTCGATCTGGCTTTTTGGCTGCAAGCCCGGCGCGCTCGATGAACAGACCGCGCGCGTGACCCGCTACCGCGGCCCGGTGGTCCATTGCGCGACGGATTTCCTGGACGGCTCCGGGCGGCGCTCGCGGCGCGAGACGGCGAACTTCTACTACTATGGGGCCGTGTGGAACATGCAGCCCGTCTACCCGCCACATACCGCCGTCCCGTGGCGCAATCGCGAGCGGTCGCCCAAGGACTTCTGGTGGTGGGTCCCCGGCCGGCCCCGCTACGAATAGGAGGCGGGTGGTGCGTGGCGACTTGGCGTCGACAAGGCAAAGACAATATATTAGATGTTACGTTGACGCGCGGAGGCGGAGCTGGCAGGCTGGATGGTGCTGCGCGAGCGCTCTGATCGCGGGGATGATGATGGCCAATCTTTCTATAGGCGCTCACGCTCAATCGCTCACGCCCGACCCGGGAACTTGGCGGCCGATGTCGTATGCGAACCTCCAGAAGCCTTCACCGCAGAGCGCGACCTACAGCGACATCTGGAAAGACGCTATCGACGCCAACAATCGCGCTTACAAGGCGCGTGGCGACCAGCGATTCTCCGATGGTAACGCCCCCGTCTCGGAAGCCCATTTCGTGATCTGGAGCTCCGGTCGTTCGGTCGTTCTCAGCGTCCTCAATACAGCCATCGCGTGTTCGATCAAGCAGGTCGCGCCTGACGCAGGCGCAACCGTCAAGCTCTGCCCGATGCGGATCGCGATCTATGAAGGATTGCAGGTGCGCACAATGGATGGCGGAAGCGGCTGCTTCCTCGAACTCGAAGGCGGGCCACTATCCGATCGAGAAGCATCCGCAGCTTACGCGTCCTACGACATCGCTTCCAAGACGGTGAAGATCGGGATGATTGTCAACCATCAGGCTGTGGACGAATGTTCCAAGTCCATCCCGCTCTATCCGCAATGAAGCGACCGTCGACACACGTACCGACGCCGGCATCGGTATCAGATTTCTTTAGGAGCGTCCCATGATCAATCTTCGGCTTGCGGCACTGGCTGGTTCGATCACGCTGGCGCTTGCTTCGCCGGCGCTGTCTGCCGAATTCGGCAAGCCTGTGATGATGCAGGCCGTCGCCGTCAAAACAGCACGGCAATCCAATCCGCTCCTCTACAAGCTGTGGTCCGATCTAATCAACAAGAACGAAGAGCATTTCGCCAGCACGGGTCACAGCAATCCGCCCGAAAGCATTCTCTTCAACGAATACAGTTCTGCCGGCCGCACCATCCTGGTTTCGACGATCTTCCTCAACCAGTTCTGTGATGCGGGTCCGAACAGCGCGACCAGCACCGCGCTCTATGCGAGCTGTCCGCTCCGCGTCGCGGTGGTTTCGGGTGCCGAGATCCAGACCGTCAAGAACGCCAAGGCCTGTTTCCTAGATGCGCGCCCCGGATCGGTGCTCGACCTCGATCCGCCGCCGGCCGGGCCCGATCCAAAAACCACCGGCACCTATTCCAACCTCATCACGAAGGGCAACAGCATTGCTGTTTCCACCCTGCAGTCGGATCACGCACAGCCCGAGTGCGCCGTGACCGTTCCCTTTTAACGCTCATCCCCGGGGCTGACCCATGCGGAATTCGCTCGTTCTCTCACCTCGCCGCCTTGCGCCGTTCGCGATGCTCATCATCCTGATCGTTACCGGTATCTCGGCCGGCGCATTTGCGTCGGTGTTTCCAGGCAGCACCCAGGCGAGTCCGTGCGACGTGTCGAACGCCTTTGCGAACACGAGCGATCCGTATCTCAACGCGCATGCCCAGGACTTCGCGGCCATGTCGCATTTCGTGGAGGACCCGAACGGCCAAACGGGAACGTTCAACGGGTCATGCTGCACCGGCCTGATGCAGATCAATACCGGTAATCTGAGGAATCCGGACATCTGTGGCTGCACGCGCGCCGAATACGGCGCCATGAGTCCCCAGCAGCAGATCGACGTCTACGCGAAATATGTCAATGTGAGCTTTGCCAATGATCCGAGCGTACAAACGCTGAAGAATATGCAAGCCAATGGCCAGACGCTCGGAGGCCATCAAGTCGACACGGAAACGGTCATAGCCTGCATGCAAATGGGCACGGGGAATTGCGCTGCCGCGATCAAAAATGGCTGCAGTAGTACCGCCCTCGGTCAGGGTGGCGATAATCATGTCAACGTCTGCACAATGGGCGACAAAGCCCGGCTCGCTATGCAAAATAACCCGAACACATTTGCCAATTGCTCGAACGCGGTCTGTGCAAACAACGGCCCAGGCGACTTTCCGACAACAACCGGTCTCGCTTCGAATGCTCCAACCGCCGATCAGGCAAACATCGTCGTCAGCCCTTCCCAGGTTTGATGCTACTGACGCTATCGATCGCTAGTATGTTGCCTCTCTTCAGTTCGTTTCGGATGGATCGCGAATGATAAAGCGCGAGAAGGCGTTTAATTGCTCTTCCATTGGCGCGCAAAGATCGCCGCCGCGATAATGCGCATGGACAAGGGCCCAGAAGACGACTTCATCGGAGCGCCCCGCGAACAAGGCTTTCTGTAGCGTTCGTCCAATGAGCGTCACAGCACGTGCATGGTCGTATCGCGTGAGGAGTTCCTGAGCGACGATCTTTGTATCGGCGGTTCGAATCACTTGACGTTCCTCCTATCCTTTCTTGATGCGACGTGACGCGCGGCGCTAAGCCGCCGAAGGCAGCAGGTCTGGCAGCACCGGGTCGTCACATCCGCGTGCCTGGCGGATCGTAGCGAGCGTTTCGCGATTGAAGGACATGCGCAGCGCGACCACCTCATCGCGGCCGATGCGCTTGGGAAAACCCAGAGGTCGTACGAAGAACCGCAACTGCATGGCGATCACCATCAGACGCCAATCGATCGCGACCGTGACAGTGTCGACCCGGTGTGCCATCCCCCATTCGACGACGCCTTGCGCGAGCTCGAGAAAGGGGCCATCCGCACGCGGCCGCATCTCGCGGCTGCCGGGGGCAACACAAAAGCGCGTCCACTCGAAGACGCGCGGACCGCGCGGCGGCCGGCGATGACACAGATCGGTCAAGACGTCACTGAGGAGATGCGGCCTCGTTGTCGGCAGAAGACGCTGATACCCGACGATCTCGTCGCCACGAAGGCAGATCTGGTGGATCGCATGAACATCGTCGAAGCGGTCGCGCTCCAGGCCGTCCGGCTGGCGCAGGTCCATCCAGCCCTTCTCGTCGACAAAGATCGAATGACGGAAACGGAAGACTCGATCCATCAGCGAGGCGTGCCGACTGATGTCCGAGCCAGGAATGACCATGAGCATTGAAGACTCCTCAGCTTGTGGGACAAGCCGAGTTGGTCATGAACCGAATCGGAGCGGTATGGTCACAAAGCACCATTGCGCGACGGTTCGCTCACCGGTTGCACAACCTTAGAAGGCTTCTGATCATGGGGCGTGGGCTCCAGTCGGTAAGTCACAGAGCCCGCAGTTCACATGATGGCCAGATCCAAATCCGTGAGGATCGTCGCAAGATCGCCGCGGCAATCGACGAGGCGTGGCGTCGCGACCGCCACCAGCTTTGGTAAAGCCCTGTCGAAGACAACGACGTTCGTCTCGCCGTTGAGCCGCGAGTCGTACATCAGGCCGTCAGGTTTCGTGTCGTGCGCCCAAAGCGCCCGCGACCAGACGCGGGCAAGACCCTGCGCGCTTGCGCGCGCGACGTCGGTCGGAATTCCCATGCGAACCAGACCATCGCCACGCAGGTCGACCAACCTTAACGCAGCCTCGACCCGGACCTCGGCGCAGCTCCACGCCTCGAGCTCCGCCCATTCGATCGGGAAAGTATGGGTTCGGGCGACACCTCGGTCCCGCAGAATCGTTTCGACGAAACACACCTTGATGCTGCTCCCGAAGTAAACGACGCCGAAACGCTCCGGCGGGACCAACGTCGTCTCGGGATCGCTGAACCGGCTCGGGCTGAAACCATAGCCAAGCGGGTCCGGGAAGCGGCTCTGGTAAAGCCGCCGCCATGTCGCGCCACGCGCGACGTCGACAAGCGACAGCGCGCGCGATGCAAACCCGGCCGGCGGTAACGGTCCTGGCGACGGCGCGGTCAGGAGAAAGCGCCTCGGCCGATGGTCTCCGCGGTCGCCATTACGTCGGCGATGCGGCCGGCGCGGAGCGCCTCAAGGCCGGTGCGACCATCAAGTTCGCCATGCTCTTCGAGCAAAAAACGGTAGATCGTCCATGGGTGATCACCCAAGACCTCAAAGAGCTGCGGCAGGCTCGGGATCAGGCCGCCGGAGCCGCTCACTTGCCACTTCGGAAAGCGGACACCGCGCTTCGGGCCTTCGAGGCCAAGCACCTCGTGGCGCCGACGCTTCTTGTGCACCGTTTCACGGGTAGCCCCGATCTCCTCGGCAAACGCATCGGCCGACAGCATGTCAGTGCCGTTCAAGATTTCAGCGACTCGCGCAGAGCCGCGCTGGCGCGCCGCCGCCAAGGCCGAATCAAGCCTATCGCCCTTCGGGGCCGAGACTTCTTCGACGGCGATTTGCGGAGCGGCAGTCTTGGGATCGACCACGACTGTCATCCGCACCGACTTGCCGGTCCGTTCCGCGCGTTTTATGGCGTTCGCAAAACCGGACAAGAGACCTCGCGCCGCCTTGCGGCTGGCGACGTCCTTTCCGATCGACCCGAGCGAGGTTACGAAGCCGAGCGTCAGCGACTCGCGCCGCGCGGCTCGTTTGCGCGCATTTCCGCGCTTTTTATGCGTGACCGTCATCAGCCACCTCCGATGCTTCTCACAATATGGTGGCTTTCGTCAGGTTCGTCAACTTCGTCAGCACAGGCGGTTCCGGAAGTCCCCCGCCGCCGTCAGCTCGCTGAACCGGCCTGACAACGGGAGTGACCTTCGGCCGGCAAGCCGATCCCGTGGCCGGTCGGGACGAAGCCGAGTTTGTCGCAGAGCTTCCGAAATGCCGCGCGGCAGCGCTCTTTCTCCGTCTCTGCGGCGTCGCACAAACGCTGCTGTTGCTCGTTGGAAAGCTGCTGCGACCGACAGACCGGGCACGTCGCCTGGTGAACGGTCCGCTCCCACGCCACCAGCGCGGTCACATACGCTCGATGCGCGGCGATGGTGCGCGCCTCCAGTGATCCCTCTTGTGCCGCTTCAAACCCGGGCACCGTAGTCTTCCCTGATGAGATGTGTCTGCGGTACGCCCCCGCAAACGATCCCTCGCTGACTCTTGGTGATCGGGGAGTTGGAAACCGTACGAAACGGCCCTGTGGCCTTTAGTTCGGGTGAACCTGTTGCATACGCCACAGGCTCCCCGACCATAAGGTCAAGGAGTGCGGCGCCGTAACGGCCGGCACCAAACCGTTCGTAGGGGTTTCCACGCCCCAGGGCAGCGCGTACCGCCCCACCCGATTCATAACCGTTTGGCGGCCTGCGTTCTAGGTCCCTTCGATAAATGACCTGATTGCTGGAAATTTCTGGCACTCTCGCAGAACGCGACGTCCGGCTCATAATCGTCCCACATGCCCTTTATCGGGATGTGTGGAAGGGTTATTTGAATGAGGCTTGGGCGTCGCCCCTGCGGGGCCGGGCTGGCGGCTGCGCTGAAGCCCCGCATGCGGGTCTTCCCCCTCGCGGGCGGCCATCCCTGACGCAAGAGCGCAATGCAGCGGCCAACACTGGCGATAAAGCCGGGACCATTCGGCGAATCATGTCGCGGCAGCGTCTTGGTCTCGAACGCGCCGCGCCCAGCTTAGGCATTGGATATATTGGGTCTGACGGTAAACTCCGGCATCGAAGGACGATTCGTCGTCCTCCCCGCATGATCAAATGTTGCTCGTAGATCCTGCACGTCAACATTGGTGTCGGCGGACGGACAAACGTGGCAGAAGCGGCATTCAAACTGACGGCGTTGGACGCTCCGACTTATCGTGAGCTTCCTCAGAACATCGAGGCCGAGCAAGCGCTGCTCGGCGCCATTTTCATCAACAACGACGCCTTCTACCGCGTTGCCGATTTCCTGAAGCCGAACCATTTCTTCGAGCCTCTACACGGGCGCATATTCGAGCTCATGAGCGATCTGATCCGCGCGAACAGAATTGCCAGCCCGATCACGCTGAAGACCTTTCCTTCCCGCGACTCTCGACATCGCCGGACTATCTGTCGCGCAATATCTCGCGCGCTTGGCCGCGGAAGCGACGACCGTTATCAATGCACCCGATTATGGCCGCACCGTCTACGATCTCGCGGTTCGACGCGAGCTGATCAAGATCGCGGAGGACATGCTCGGCAGCGCCTTTGACGCGGCGGTGGATTGTGCCCCCCAAGATCAAATCCAGCATGCCGAGCAACTCCTCTACGAAATAGCCGAAACCGGACGCTATGGCGGCGGCTTCGAGACGTTCGAGACCGCACTCGACAGCGCCATCGATCGCGCCGCGCAGGCCTATCAATCCGACGGCAGGCTCTCCGGGCTCGCAACCGGGCTCAAGGACCTTGACGCCCGGATGGGTGGCCTTCAATCGACCGACCTGATCATCATCGCCGGCCGTCCCGGCATGGGGAAGACCTCCCTCGCCACCAATATCGCGTTCAATGTCGCAAGCGCCTACGATCCGACGCAACAGGTCGACGGCTCGCTGAGGCCCGCCGCCGGAGGTATCGTCGCTTTCTTCTCGCTCGAGATGTCGTCGGAGCAGCTTGCCACGCGCGTGCTGTCCGAACAGGCCGAGGTCCCCTCCTCCAGCATCAGGCGCGGCGAGATCGGTGAGACCGATTTCGAGAGGCTGCTCAAGCACCGCCAGAAAATGCGCCGCCTGCCGCTCTTCATCGACCAGACCGGCGCGCTTTCCATCGCCCAGCTCGCGGCGCGCGCGCGGCGTCTGAAGCGGCAGCGAGGCCTGCACCTCATTGTCGTCGACTATATTCAGCTCATGCAGGGGAGATCCCAGCGCGCCGCGCAAAATCGCGTGCAGGAAATCACCGAGATTACGACCGGCCTGAAAGCGCTGGCCAAGGAACTCAACGTCCCGGTCATTGCGCTGTCCCAGCTCTCGCGCGGGGTTGAAAGCCGCGACGAAAAGCGGCCGCAACTCTCCGACTTGCGCGAGTCAGGCTCGATCGAACAAGACGCCGACGTTGTCATGTTCGTCTATCGCGAAGAGTATTATCTCAAGAACAAGGAACTCGGCCGGGCACCGAGGAACACCTCACCTGGGAATCCGAGATGAGGGACGCGCGCGGAAAGGCCGAAATCATCATCGCGAAGCAGCGGCACGGCCCGACAGGGACGGTGGCCATGACGTTTCAGGGTGAGTTCACCCGCTTCTTCGATCTGGCGAACCAAAACCAGATGCCCCACCGAACGGCATAAGTGCCGGCTCCGACTCCTTGTTTCATGTGTTGCTGAGTATCTCTCCGGGCGGTCAACCGGAATGATCTCCAACGTCAGAGCGCCGAACGCGGCCCGGCGCCAGTCAAGCGGTCCTCAAATCCTTCGCACGCATCGACCACCAGCCTTCATCGACACAATAAAAAGACCACCGAGCACACTTGATTTCGTGTGGCGTCCACGGCGGCAAGCATCCGCCGTTGAGACTGTGACGTTCGGCGCCCTGCGTCCGGGGAAAGGACCACCCCGCTCTCGAATGGGCTTTCCTTGGTTCGGGCGCGGCCTTCCACGATCAACCCACAAGGGGTTCGCTACGCCAGCGTGCGACCTCTTCGGCTGCGCCTGCGAGGTGACCGCGGCCACGCCCGAACACGTCGGCGCCTGTCGAGCGGGGATGGTCCCCGCCCCAAGACGGGAGCCTCACGATGTCGCAGAATCTCACCCTCGCTCAGGATCACGCCTTCGATCTCGCCCTCACGTTGATGGTGCCGGTGGTTCTCTTTCAGGTCGACGACGAATTCGGCGTCATGGTTTCCAGCGAATACGACGGCGAAGAGGATGCCATCGTGCATGATTATGACCCGTTCGAGATTATGGAGAGCTGACACCTTAGACAGTCGGCCAATCCGCCAAAGCGCCGGGCGCTCAGCCCGGCGCTTCTCCTGTC
>NZ_KB375272.1 GCF_000314735.2 Afipia felis ATCC 53690
GCAAACCGATGTCAATCTGACGCGCGCCGGCGCCGCGATCGAGGCGGCCAATGCCCAGACGACGGCAGCGAATATTCGCGGCCAGGTCGCCGGACAGGAAGCGAATTCGCTGTCGAACCTCGTGTCGTCGATCGGTATGCGCATCAAGGGCGATGCCGACATGACCGCCGGCATTCTCGGTGCGGGAACAGCGCTTCTGAGCGGTGCGGCCGGTCTTTCAAAGGGTGGTTTCAGCTTTCCGAGTTTCGGGTTCAATCCGGTTGCTGGCCTTACGGGAGCTTAATTCATGGCTGGTGGACTGCCCGACTATCAGGAACGTGTCACGCTCGGCGGCGCGCCGTCACCGTCGATCCAGCCGATCCCGCTGCAGCCGATGCCGCATTTCGGCGACACGTCGGCTATCGGCAAGGCGCTGTCAGGCCTTGGTGCCGAGCTCACGACCGTCGCGACGAAGCTGGCCGAGGGGGAGCAAAACACCAAGGCCTCGGAAGCGATGGCCGGCTTTCTGCAGGACCGTGCCGAGCTGACGGATCGCTACAGCAAGGATCCGGACTACACCACAGCCGGGCAGCGTTTTCAGGAGGACATCACTTACGCGCAGCGTAATCGCCTCGAGGGGATCGACGATCCGACCTTGCGTGCCAAGACCAGCCTCGAAATGACGCGCGATACCATCACCGCGTCGAACAAGGTGCAGACGGCGCAGTTCAAGCGGCAGGCGGACATCAACGTCGCCGCGCTCGACCAGAACGGGCAGGCGTCGCTTGCCGAGGCGATCGATGCGCAGGGACCGGAGCGGCAGGCCGTCATCGAGCGTTATGCGCGCGATGTCGAGCGGCTGCGCGCCGCCGGCTGGATCACCGCCGAAAATGCCGTGCAGCGCGGCATGCTGTTCAAGAACAATCTCGACAGCGCCGACATCATCAAGTTGGTGCAGACCGATCCTGCCGCCGCTGTCGTGGCGCTGAACGATCCCGCGAAGTTTTCCGGGTTGGATCCGACCAAACGGGCATCCTATCTGGTCGCCGCCGAACAGCGCGCGGATGCGGCCGCGACGTCGCAACTGACTAACACTGCTGCGTTTCATCCGGAGGCTGCTTCGCTCGCGGCCGGCCGCGTCATCACGCCGATGGCCGGCCAGAAGATTTTCGACAACGGCATTGTGCCGATCGAGAGTGATAGCGATCCCAAAGCGGTGTCGCCCAAGGGTGCGCTTGGGCTAACCCAGATCATGCCGGATACGGCGCGTGAGGTGGCGGGCAGGCTGGGCCTGAAGGATGTCGCCGCGCTCGATGATAATGCGCTGAAACAGCGTCTGCTCGACGATCAGGATCTCAATCTCCGGCTTGGTCGCACCTACTGGAACCAGATGGTGTCGCGCTACAACGGCAACGTGGTTCTGGCCGCCGCGGCCTACAATGCCGGTCCTGGTCGCGCCGATAACTGGCAGAAGATCGCCCAGGACAAGTTCGGGCCCGCGCCGTCGCCGCAGCAGATTGCCAGCGTCGTCGACATCAAGGAAACGCAGGACTATCTGGCGAAGCTGTATGGCCGCTTCGGTGCGCCGATGGACGTCAAGTTTTCCTCGCCGACGGCCGCGCTGTCCGCCGTGAATTCTGTCGGCTCCGTGCTGCAGCAGCAGCAAGCCCGCGAGGACACCATCGTGAAGGCGCAGGCCGCCGCGGTTGCCTCGAGCGACCCGCTGACGCAGCTCCTCAAGGATGGCTATGACGTCGCGCCGGCTCGGATCCAGACCTACCAGGCCGCGCAGCAGGATGCCGCCAATCGCGGGGATGCTGCTGCGGCCGGTCGGCTGCGCGATCTCGATTACGCTCTCCGTATGCAGCCGATGGTTCGGCGGGCCTGGTCGACACCGCCGGTCGATCTCGACACCGCGATCCACAATATGGAAGCGCGCCTTTCTGCACCGGGCGCGAATGTGACGCAGGACCAGACGAATGCTCTCACCGCGTTCAAGGCGGTGCGTGATGAGCAGATCAAGCGTCGTGACGTCGAGCCGGTGACGCTGGGCGGTCAGGATGGCGCCCGGTATTACACGCTCGAGCCGATCAAGCCGGATGCACCGCTCGACGACAATCTGATCGGTGCCCTGAAAAATCGCGACGCCCAGGCACAGACCGCCAATCGGGTGTTCGGCGGCAACGGCTCGCCCTTCACCAAGCAGGAGGCGCTGGGCTGGAAACAGCGTTATGCTGACGCCACACCGCAGGAGCGCGGCGAGATCCTCGGCACGCTCGCGCGCGGTCTGTCTCCGGACAGCCTGTCGGCGGTGCTGCCTCAGATCATCAAGGGCGAAAATTCGAAGTCGCAGACCCCCGCGTTGACGATCGCGGCCGGGCTCTACAACAGCGCCCCCGATGTTGCGCAAAGCATCATCGAGGGCATGAATGCGCAGGATGCCGAAAAGCGATATTTGCCGAGCGGGTCCGATGCCAACGCTAAGGCGTATCAGGTGCAGAAGGACCAATATCTGCCGCTCGGCATGTTCAACCGCGCAGCCCGTACCGATCCGTCTGGGCCTTACGCCGCGCTGTCGGCCGCGATCGACGCTCGCTATGCGTTCCTGTCGGCGCAGGCGAAAGACACCACGGGCGCCGTCAGTTCGTCCCGCTTGCAGCAGGCTATCAGCGATGTGACCGGCGGCGTGCTCTACCACAACGGTGCACCGCTGATTGCGCCGGCGCGTGGCATGGATCAGCGCGTTTTCGACGGCGTGATGACCGGCCTGACGGATGACAATCTCAAGGGTGCCCAGACCACCAGCGGCAAACACATCACCGCCGATTACGTGCGCGGATCCGGAAAGCTGCAGTCGCGCGCCGACGGCACCTATTATCTGCAGCTCAACCAGGACAACGCCAATCCGCAGTATGCCGTCACGAAAGGCGGAACCCCGTTTGTGCTGGATCTGCGCGGCCGTCAGCCGGTGCAACGCTCCATCGATCCATTCACCAACGCGGCGCCGCTGCCATGAGCCTCGATCTGTTCGCGTCTCAGCTCGCCGCCGCCGATCAGGATGTCGCGCACAACGCGGCGCGTTTCCTGCCGGCAGGTTTCGGCGAGACATTCGATGTCGCCTGGCGCAGCGGCACGGAATTCAACAATTCGATCGGCTACCAGCTCGCGCGCACGCGGGCGCTCGGCGATTATGCCGATGATATCTACCAGAAAACCGGCGAACGCTTGCCGTCTCTGGCCGAGCCCTCGGGCGAGCTGCAGATGTACGGCGCAACCCGGCCGCCGCTTGAGGTTTTCAACGAGGCGCAGGCCAAGCTGCAGGAAAAATATCCCGGGCTCGATTACCTGTCGCCGCTGACGGATGAGCGCATCAACCAGATGGCGCTCGACCGCATGCGGAAGGCTCACGACGATGCCGCCGCCATGCAGTCGCGCGAAACGACGTGGGGCGGCATGCTGGGCGGCCTTACAGGCGCGCTGGCGGCGGGTTTTAAGGATCCGGTGCTGGTCGCGACGCTGCCGCTGGGCGGCGTCGGCGAAGCCGGCATCGCGCTGCGCGCCTTGGAATTCGCTGTGATCGGGGGCGGCACCGCTGCGGCGTCGGCTGCGATCGCCGCGCCAAATCGCGAGGCGGCCGCGCCGGGCTCCTCGAGCGAGATCCCGGGCGAGATCCTCGGTGCCACGATTGCCGGCGGCCTGCTGGGTGGTGGTTTCGCTGCGCTGGGAAAACTATTCAAGGCTGGCGGCAAGACGCTGCCGACGGCCGCGCGTGAGGATCTGAACGCAGCGACATCGGAGGCGCAGCTCAACGCTACCAACCCGTTTCCGGCGGCAGCCGGCGATACGATGCATCGCGATAATTTGACCGCAGCGACGCGAGCACTTGTGAGTGGCGAGCCTGTCATTGCGTCAACCGATCCAGCCGTCATACGGGCATATCGCGAGCAGTTCCGTATCCCAGAAAATGCAGTGGCTCTCTCCGAGGTGCAGCTTGCCGATATCGCCAAAAGCGTAGGGAAATTCGAGGAGCGCGCGGCATCGGCGCGCACAGTTCTCGAAAAACGCGATGTCGAGATCACGGGCCGCGAGGTCGCCAATATTGACCGGGGCGGCGTGCTTGATGGGTTAGGCAGAGACGTTGCCGAAATTCAGGGCGAGCGCAATGCGTTGCAGGGGCGTATTGATGCGCTGTCACATGATCCGGAAACCGCAGGGCGTCTGGCTGCGATCGAGCAGGATCTGCAAGCTCCAGCCTTGTCGGCGGCTCGCAGGTCCGATCTCGAGCGTGAACGTGATCTGATAACGCAAACGCTCGGCGGTACCGAAGCGGGCAATGCGCGCGAACTGGCCTCTTTGCAGCAGCAGGCCGAGGGTCTCGATGCATTGCTGCATCGTCGTCAGACGGCCCTTAATCGCTTGCAGGCAGTGCAGGATCGGGCCACGTCCGGATCGAAATCCGCGCGCGCCTCCATCGATCGTGAGCGTAGTGCCATCGAAGCAACGCTGATCTCGCACCGTGAATTTGTGGGTTCTGATCTCCGCCGGTCCATTTCCAGGCTTGCACAGGAAGGATACGGCGTTCGGCTTGATCGCAGCGAAGCGCAGGATTTGGCCGATCTTGTCATGAGCCGCAATGCGCATTCGGAAGATTTGCGCTTTGTGACGGATACATTGGCTGCGCGTGCATCGGAGGCGCTCGACGCGCGCATGGCGGAAGCCGGCGAGCGCTTTCTACGCCCGGAAACTTTCGGGGAAACACCTGATGTTGAGCTGTTCTCTCCAATGCCTGGTGCGGCTCCACAGGGTTGGCGTCCACCCTTGCCAGACTTGCCGCAAGGCGCAACGCTCGCCGATGAGATGCAGCACGGGCCGCGTCTGGTCGGCCTCGATGATCGGCCGGACGATGCGATCGCATGGCTGCGCGAGGCAAAGACCGGCCAGGTCGACAGCGCCGTCATTCATCCTGACATCGGACCTATAGATTTCGTCTACGGCGAAACGCGCGGCCAGGGCGGCGGTTACGGCATCGCCAAGATGGCTGAGGAGCACGCCGATTTCCTCGAGAACATCGGCGACCGCCTGCGCGGCATGAAGGTGTCGAACGAGGGGGTGAAGCCCTGGCGAAACGGGCAGGAGATCGTGCTGGCGGATGCCAACGGCCGCGCCATCATCAAAACTGAATGGGACGGCGAGAAAACGCGGTTGCTATTCAACGGATTTAATTATGGGGGTGAGCGGCGGCCTCCCAAGGGTAGGGCCCGGAGCCCTGAGAGTGAAGGGCCCGCTCCACAATCCCGGGCCCAGTCGTCGCTCAGTGACAATATAGGCGCCGATCGTCGGCTTGTCGATGCGGCTCCCAGGGACTTTTCGGCGGCCGAGATCGCTCGGCTGGGCGATGATGTAGAGGTGCCGAAGGCTCTCGACCACGACGTCGAGCACATTCTGGCGGCCAATCCGGAAGCCGAGATCAGTTTTCAGACCCGGCTCGATGATGGCAGCTACAAGCTCGACACCATGAAGCTGGCGGATGTCTTGAAGCAGCTCGATGCCGAAGAACAGGCGGGCAAGGAGCTTCTGGCCTGCGCGATCGGATTGGAGGCGGCCGAATGAGCTTAACGATGAAAGACCTTATGCAGCCAACGGCGGACAAGGCTGCCTATGTGCGAGGTTTCGTGCAGTGCCTCACGCTTCAGCGTTGTCTTGGGTTGCTCGATCTCACGACGTTCTTTGCGTTGCTTTTCGAGGCGGGCATTGGTTTTCCTGACGTGATGCGATCGGGCTTGAATGAAGAAGAAATTATCCAGCTTCGGGAATGGTGGAAACTAAAATGAGCGTTCGCGATTGTCTCGACAAGCTCGTCAAGCAAGGCAAGTTCACGCGCTCGCAGGCTGCGCGCGCGGATGCGCTGTGGCGGCGTTATCAGAACAAATTCTCGCTCGACATGCCAGCCGCACAGGCCGATGCCGCGGCGGCGCTGCAGGCGGCACGCGAGATAATGCAATCGAGCCGGCAGAAGAAAAACGCCGTTGCGCTGCAGGTGAAGCGGCAGACGGCTGCCGAGCAGTCGCAGATGGCGCATCCGTGGGGCCCGGCCGCCGGCGGCATGGCGGTGCTGACACGCGACATCTACCGCCTTGGTGGTGAGAACGTCGACACCCGCGCGCAGACGTTGCGCGAAATCCTGTTTTCGAAATTCAATGCCGGTATCGAGGCCTATAAATCCTCGCTCGCCGGCATCAAGCAGGACACCGCCGGCGTGCGCAATCTCGTCGCCGAGCTGTTCGGCGTCGACAGCGGCGACGCGATCGCGAAGGCGGCCGCGAAAGGCTGGAAGGATGCGACCGAATGGGGCGCGAAATTCGTGCAGTCGGCCGGCAAGATTTTCGAGGAGAACGAGAACTGGCGGCTTCCGCAGTTCTGGTCGGCCGACCGCGTGCGCCGGTTCGGCATGGGCGATGAATTCAAGCAGGACGTTCTCAATGCGATCGAGACGGGCGGCCTGCAGATCTTCGACAAGGAACGGCTTGAGTTTGCGCAGAACACGGCGCGCATCGGCGAGCTGGTCGACAAGGCGGCACGCGACATCATCACGGAGGCGGGTGGTGCGCCGGCGTTCTCCAAGGAAATGCGCACTTTCCATTTCGCCGACGGCAAAGCTGGCTTGGACGCCTTCATGGCGCTGCAGGACAAGTATGGGTCCGGCCAGGACATCCTCGCAACGCTGACCGGCCACCTCGGCGCGATGGCGCGCGAGGGTGCGCTCGTCGATATGCTGGGCCCGCAGCATGCCTCGACCGTCGCCATACTCGAGAAGAACGCCCGCACCTGGGAAAATACCGGCAAGCAGGGTCGCTCCAAATTCCAGCCGGCGCGCATGCTCGGCATGGAGAGCGCGGCCGCGATCGAGCGGACCTATTCGGTGCTGTCCGGCCGCGCCAACGGCGTCGAGAATGCCGCCTGGGGCGGCTTCATGGGCTCGCTGCGTTCGCTGATGGCGGCTTCCTCGCTCGGCACCGCGACCGTCTCGGCGACGATCGGCGATAGCGTGACCACATTGTTGGCTTCTCGCTATAACGGCCTCGAGGGCGGCAAGGTGCTCGGCCGCGCGATCGAGACGATCTTTGCCGAAAATCCCAAGATGAAAGAGGATGCTGCGCGTCTGCTGGTGACGGGCCACGCAATGTCCGACCACGCGATCGGCACGCTGCGCTACACTGACCAGATGTTCACGCCCGAGCTCGTGCGCAAACTCGCCGACGGCGTGATCCGGTTGTCCGGCCTGACGGCATGGACGGAAGGCGTCAAGAAAGCCTTCACGATGGAATTCCTCGGCTTTATCGCCCGCAATGCCGACACCGGCTATGCGGGGCTCGAGGAGCCATTCCGTGCCTTCCTTGATCGCTACAGGATCTCGGCGAAGGAATGGGATCGTCTGCGCGCGATACCGATGACCGAAGTTCACGGCGCCAAGTTCTTCGACAGCTCGCGCGCGATGTCCGATGACGGCGTGCGCCGGCTTTACGAGGGCGTCCTGCAGGAGCGCGCGATGGCGGTGCTCGAGCCGGATGCGCGCGTGCGCGGTTTCACCACGCAGGGCAACCGCGCCGGCAGCTTCATGGGCGAAGTGTCGCGATCGCTGACCATGTTCCAGTCGTTCTCAATGACCATGGTGATGACGCACATGATGGCGCTAGCCGTGAAGGATGGCGTCTCGGGCAACCGCGCGCTGAACAACGCGCTATTTTACAGCGCGCACATCCTCGCCGGCGCGGCGATCGTGCAGTCGCGGCAGATGCTGCAGGGCAAAGACCCGATCGACATGCACCATGCGAAATTCTGGTGGCAGGCGGCCGCCCAGGGCGGCGGTGCCGGCTATTTCGGCGACCTGATTTCCGGCGTCACCGGCGCGGCCGATAGATCCGTGGCCGGCAAATTCAGCGGCCCGATCGGCGGTTTCATCGACGATGCCTCGCAGTTCGGCAATGCCATCGTCAACCGTCAGCCGTCGGCGGCCGGCAAGGGGATCGAGCTGGTCAAGCACATCACGCCCGGCAGCAATCTGTGGTTCTCACGGCTGGCGACCGACCGGCTGATTTTCGACCAGCTCCATCGCGCGCTCGACCCGGACTATCTGAACGGGTTTTCGCGCCGCGCCCAGCGGGCGTATAAGGAATACGGCCAGCAATACTGGTTCCCGCAGGGCGAGACGACGCCGGCACGGGCGCCCGCGCTGGGGGCGGCAATCGGTATCCAGCAATAGACCACGGTTGACGCCGTGCCGCCCGACATAGGCTGTCCGCCATGACGGTCGGGATCGAAAGCCCATATGTCGAGGTGATCTATGACGGTTCGCAAAGCGAATTTGCGAGCCTGTTTCGCGCGCTCGACTCTGCGGACGTTCATGTGGGCTGGCTCGACGATGACGGCCTGCCTGTCTGGCTAACGTCTCCCATTCACTTCACCGCCTCGCTGGTGTCGGGAATGGCCGTGGTCCAGCGGGTTGCCTTCCCGGAGGCGTCTCCGGTGTCCCCGCTCACGCTGGTGTTCGAGCGCATCACTCCGCCGGTGCAGGCAGTCGACTTCACCAACCTTGGCCGGTTTGATCCAAAGGTGCATGAGCGGCTCGCTGACGCCAGCGCCATGCGGGATGCCGAGCTCCGCAGCAAGCAGGCGCGCACGCCGACGCCGTTTGCGGTGTCCGATCTGGTGGTCGACTTCCGGCCGCGCCGTGTCAAGGCAGCGGATCCGCTCGATCCCGAGGATCTCGTCACCAAAAGCTACAGCGATTTGCACACTGGCACCGCCGGCGCCGAGCGGGCCGAGGCTGCCGCCGATCGCGCCGATGCCGATGCAGCGCAAACTGCCGCCGATCGCGAAGCGGCCGAGATTGCATCCGCAGCGGCCGTCACGGCCGCGCATATTCTCGGCATGCCGGATGACGGCTTCTACAATGAGGCAACCGATACCACGATCGACGACGGGATCTATGCATGAGCATTCAGCGACAGCTTATTCGCGGCAATACGGCGACGATCGAAGCGCTCACGCCTTTGCCGGCGCAGGTCGGTTTTGACACCGACAAGCATGAGCTGCACGTCGGCGACGGCGTGACCCAGGGTGCTGTGCGCCTCGCGAAAAAGAACATTGCCGACAGCGCCGCGCCCGCGCAGATCACCGCTGACACCAACGATTACAATCCCGCGAACCAGAAGCATGCGCGCACGCTGCTGCTGACGACGGATGCTTTTCACGACGTCACCGGCCTGGTGCCGACGACGGTGACGGATGACATCGATGGTCGTGAGATCACGCTCTACAACAACGGGGCGAACAATTTCCGCCTGGTCGACCAGAGCCCGGCCTCGAGCGCGGCCAACCGTTTCGATCTTGGCGGCGCGTCGTTGACGCTCGCGCCGAAAACCTCGGCCACGCTGCGCTACAACAAGACCGCGCTGCGCTGGTTCCTGATCGCGCAAACTGTCGGCTCGTCTGTCGGCTCCGGCTCCGTCATCGCGATGACGCTGGCCGCCTCGTCGCAGGGCTATTCGATCATCAACGGCACGATCTCGACCAGTGTGTCTGGTGGCGCGCTCACCGTGAAGATCAAGACGCTGGCGGGCAACGATCCATCAGCGCTCGATCCGGTGCTGATCAAGATCCGCAACAATTCGCTCGCCGCCGGCGGCTTCACCGTCTACACGCTGACGGCCGCGACATCGTTTGTTGTGTCGAACGGATCGTCGCTCGGGGTCAGCGGCGCTGCCGTTGCTTTTCGGCTATGGCTGGTGGCATTCGACGATGGCGGTACGTTCAGGCTCGGCATCGTCAATTGCCTCCTGGGTGCATCCGAGCTGCCGTTGCTCAGAACGGACACGCTCGCGAGCTCGACGGCGGAGGGCGGCGCGGGCGCGGCCGACAACTCCGGCGTGTTCTACACTGGCACAGCCGTGGCTTCGAAATCGTTCGAGGTTCTCGGCTATCTCGATTATCCGGCAGGCCTCGCCGCTGCGGGAACGTGGTCGATCAATCCCACGACGATCCAGCCCTATCGTAATGGCATTCCGTTGCCTGCCGAGCGGCTGATCGATGTTTCGAATGGCAAGATTTTCACGGGCCGTCTCCCGGTTGCCGACAACGCGCAGATGAAATGGGATCTGTCAGGTGGCACCGCTAAAATCAATCCGCAGCCGACGCTGGTAGGCTACGCGCTTCCAGCCGGTACTGACTTCAACAGTGTTTTGGTAACAGGGTTATACGGCTTTGTTGGTGGCGGCACCAATGCCAATGCGCCGGACGGGCGTGTGGCAGACTATTTCTCTCTACAAGTCCTTTCATGGGATGGTACGGCCTATCTCTATCAGCGTGCAACTGCAGTGACGGGTATGCGCGCTTCCTATGAGCGCACGATGCAGTCTGGCGTATGGGGCGCATGGCGCCGGATCGATCGCGATGATGCCAGCGTGGCGAAGGCCTGGGTAAGCATCACCGGCAGCACCGGCGCAATCGTTAAATCCTACAACGTCTCGTCAGTGACGCGAACCGCCACCGGCCGATACACGGTCAATTTCACCACGGCAATGGCCGACACTAGCTACGTTGTCGCTGGCTGCATACATGAAAGCGCAGGCCTTGGCGTATCATTCGAAACGCAGAACAGTTCTCTCGCTACTACAAGCGTCGGTGTTTGCGTTTCCGCAGGTGCATCTACGCGAGACGGCAATTGCTATGTCGTAATCTTTGATTGAGGAGGCGACGTGACCAAAATTATCTATCCGATCGACGGCAAAGTCGCCGTCGTTTTCCCAACAGGAGAGCTGCCTGTCGATCAGGTCGCGCTTAAGGACGTGCCTGCGGGGCTGCCGTTTCTGATCGTTGACGACGCCGACGTTCCCGAGGACTTCAGTTTCAGCGATGCGTGGGTTGCAGATTTCAGCAACCCGGACGGACATGGCATCGGTCATGATGCCTGGGCAGCACAGCAGGCGGCCGCGCTCGCGCAATTGCGGGAAAGCCAGGCGCCCAAGGAGAGCCAGGATGTCGATCACGATTGATATCAGCAAGGCGCGCGAGATCCAGCGCGGCCGGATGCGTGATGCGCGCGGGCCAAAACTGGCCGCGCTCGATGTCGCTTTCCAGCGTGTACTGGAAACAGGCGCAGATACATCGGCGATCGTGGCACAAAAGCAGGCTTTGCGTGACGTTACCGCAGATCCGGCGCTCGAGGCTGCGCAGACATTGGACGCGCTCAAGGCTGTCTGGCCCGAGATCCTCAACGGTTGACGCGGGCCGTTCGACGGCATGCTGCGGGCCATGACACAATGGCCGAAAGACAACCAGACAGCGCGCAATGCCTTCTACGGAGACCCCGGCAAGCGGGCCGTCGCGCCGCAAATGGTGCCGGTCACGCCGCCGTTTGCGATGTACTACGAAGGCCGCCGCATCAAGACGATCATGTTCCATCGCAAGTGCGCATCCGCGCTGCTCGCTGCGCTGAACGAGATCTGGGATTACTGCCAGCACGACCAGGCCAAGATCGACGCCGCTGGCGTCTCCAAATTCGCAGGTGCCTACAATCGGCGCATGGTGCGCGGCTCGGCGACGAAATGGTCGAACCACGCCTATGCGGCCGCGATCGATCTCAACGCCGAGGAGAATGGCCTCTACGCCAAAGGAAACATGCCGCAGTTCGTCATCGATGCGTTCTGCCGGCAGGGTGCGATGTGGGGCGGCTGGTACACCGACCGCAAAGATCCCATGCATTTCGAATTCGTCGACAATAGCGGCCGTGAGCCGCTATCGCCACCGCCGGTTTTCAGCGCTCCCGTGGCGCTGCTGGATGTGTCGCCGGTCGGCGACGATACGCCGGCCGTCGAATTCGCCGAGGACCATCCGTCGCCGTCAGGCGTTTCATCCGCAGGATACAGCGTCGACGTCGAGCTGGTGCAGAAGAAGCTCGATCAGCTCGGCTACTACGAGGTGGGCGACGTCGACGGCCGTTGGGGCGGAAAGACGCGGGGCGCGATCGCTGCGTTCATGAACGATCGTTGCCAGCCGACCGACGGGACGATCTCGCCGGCCGTCACCGCCGAATTGAGCCGGGCGATCGGTGAGGGCTGGCAGCGCCCGATTGCATCGCAGCGCGCCAATACGACCGCAAAGGATCTCGCGCCAAGGGTCGAGGCGGTACGGCAGGGCCTGCTGCAACGGTTCTGGGCAAGGATCACCGCCGGCTTTGCGGCGATCGGGCTCACCGGATCGAGCGTATCCGGATATTTCGAGGCCGCACGCGACAAGCTGCAATTCGTTCGTGGTGCGCTGTCGCACATCCCGCCGGAGGTCTGGTTTCTGCTGCTGGGAGCCGTTGCGCTGCTCGCCTGGTACAGCGCGCGCAAGACGCTGCAGACGACGGTGCGCGACTACAACACCGGGAGGCTCAATTGATTTCAGCATTTGTCGGCGATCTGGTCGCCAAGATCACGCTGCGGATGATCCTGTGGGCGGTGCTCGTGATCGCCGTCGTCATCGCCGTGCTGATGATCCGGTCGCATTGGATTGGCGTCGGGGAGGAGCGGATGGCCGCTCGCATCGCCGCGCAGGACGAGGGGGCGCTTCAAAATGTCAAACAGGCCAAGAAGGTCATTGATGAGTGTTATCGCGCTGGCAGCCGCTGGAATGCTACTAGCGGGCTGTGCGAGCGGTAACAAAGATTTTTCGTCGATGACTGGGACGAAAGGCGACGGCCAGGCCGGCGCCTGCGCCGCGTTCGATCGACCGCAATTCCGCGTGCTCGGCAAGACCGATTACGATCAGCAGTGGGTCGACAAACAGACGGAAGCCGGGGTTGCAGGTTGCGGCTGGGAGCGTCCGTCAGAACGGCCGCCGGAATGGGACAAGCCGTTGTCTGGTCCTGTGAACGCTGTCGAGCAGCAGGCACCTGCGAAGAAGAAGCCCGGCGTCTGGTCGCGCGTGAAAGCGAAATTCAAGAAGAAGCCGCCCGCCGCGGCTGGTCAAGGCTGACGATGGAAAACGCGTCGACCATCCTCGCCGGCCTGGCCTTGCTGGTGACGGTCGGTCATCTGATCTTTGGCGGCGGACGAGGCTTGTCCGCCCAATTCTCTGAGCTCGACAAATCCCTGACGCAGGATATCGCCGAGCTTCGCAAGGAAGTCGGCGAGAAGCAGAACGCGGCCGAGGCGGTGACACATGATGCGATCATGGGGATCCGCCAGCAGATGCATGACATGCGGGCGGAAGGTCTCGAGTATCGCATCAAGGCGGCTGAAACGTACATGACGTGGGATGCCTATCGCGAGATCTCGCGGGACGTTAAAGAGGACATGAAGGAGGCCTTCGACCGGGTCGAGCGGCGGCTCGAGCGAATCGAAAAGGGGCTGGTTCCCGGTCAGGGGTAGCCGTGCGACCGCGTGCGACCCTTGCCCATATAAAGGCTGAAATGACCCGGTCGGCGTCGGTTGTGCGACCGCTAACCCACTGAATTACCTTGAGAGGCCGATAACTCTTAATCAGCGGGTCGTAGGTTCGAGCCCTACATCGCCCACCA
>NZ_KB375273.1 GCF_000314735.2 Afipia felis ATCC 53690
CCACATCGCAGCTCCACCGCGCACACATGTGGTCGACGTCGTAACCGTGCGGTATCGGGCCTTTGAATTTCTCGAACACGTAGCGATGCACGGGCATGACGCGCCGCGTGCCTGGTCGCAGGATACGGCCATAAGCGCCGCGGCCGAACGCATCGCCATAGCCGTCGTCGCCACCGAGCCACAGCCAGCAGCCGCACGGCGTCACCCACACGCGATCGGGCGCGAGCAGCTCCTCGATCGTTTCTGGCTGTCGGCGGCGAGGGCTTTTCATCGCGGGCCCGTCATTGCGAACCAGCTCCATATGCCGAGCATCCATGGGAAAATGAAGCCGACATTCAGCACAAAAATGATGCCGAAAAGCTCCAGCAACCGCTCCCCGCGTTCCGCCGCTTCGACGACTTCAACGAGGTATTCCTCCAGCGGATCCCTCATTTCTCCGGTGCCTCGTGATAGCGATCGAGCACGATCAGCGTGCAGCGCGTCTGCGTGCCGTCGATCGTCAGTCGCGTGATTTCGGAATTCGTAATCATCACGCCGGGCACCGGGCATTGCCGCAGCGCGTCTTTCCACGCGCCGTGCTGCCAGTCGCTGCCCTCGAGGTGCTCGGCGACCTTGACCGACTGGTTCGGCACCGCCAGCACCAGCTTGCTGTCCTCGAGCCCGAACTGCTGCAGCGCCTCGGCGAGCTTGATGCTGTTCTTGCGCATCACCGGCGCGACGATCTCGCGCGTGTTGAACAGTCCGAAACCGGCGATCGTGATGTCGCGGCGCGCCTGCACATAGGTGTAGTCCGGCTCGCGCGCATGGCCGTCGTCATCGGTTGTCCTGCTGTCGGCGATCGCCTGGCCGATCGTGTTGCGGCTGGAATTGCGCCAGGCGCGCACCGGCGCCGTCAGGATCCGGTCGACGCATTGCCGATAGTTCGGCTTCGCGTCCTCAACCTCCGGCAGGCTGTCGGCGGTGAAGTTCTCCGTCCACCAGCGCTCCTCGTTGGGGTCGAGGTGCGTGTCCATGGCGGCCGCGAGATCGTCACCGAGCAGGATGGCCGCGCAGGCCAGCAGCGTGCCATAGGTATCCTGCCCGCGCTTGTCGTGGCCGCCCTTTTGCAACGCCTCGGCGAACCGATCGAACTGCTGTTTGAAGCCGAGCCCGCCTTCACCCCAGCCGTGCATCATCAGCGCCAGCACCATCGGCCCGGTCGTTTCCGCGTTCAGCGCGGCCGGCTTCGGCTGGTTGAGGTTGATCGGTCCCAGGCGCAGCACGGCGCAGCGGCTCATGTCCTGCGCGCCGTGCAGCGGGTTGTTGATCGCGGAAAACAGGAAGGCCGAGTACATCTGGAATTGCGAGGCCTCACCCTTGGTCGGGCCGCCGCGGTTGCCGACGTCGCCGCTCGCCGAGGTGCGCATCAGGTGCACCACGTTCTGCAGCTTGCGCGGGTCGCTGTCGGGCTCGAGCTCGTCCAGCGCCACCGGCCGGGCGTCGTGGCCCATGGCCTGGTAGATACCGGCGGCCGTAGTGTCGGCCGATTTGAACAGTGCCTCGCCGAAAATCGCGTGCAGCGCCTTCTGCAGCGTCGACTTGCCGGTCGACCGATCGCCGAGCAGCAGCACCGCCGAACGCCAGTCTAGCGCGCCGCCGAGAAAGGCGTTGCCAATCCACCCCAGCAGCAGGAGCGGATCGATCTCCGGCCGTGTCCAGGTCCATTTGCGGAACGTCTCGAGCAGCACGCGCGCGGGGTTGTCCTCCGGCGTGATCTTCTCCGTCCATGGCTCCGGCAGCGCCGACAGGCGCGGATAGAGCTTGCCCTGGTGCACGCCGGTCGGCAGCTCCTTGAAGCGGCCGCCCTTGTCGGCCATCCAGAGGCGATCACCGGCATGATAGACGAACTGTCCCCCGGCCATGGTCCATCCGCCACGGCCGCGCATCTTGTCGGCCGGCGAGAAGAAACCGCGATAGGCGCAGGCCTTGAACAGCGTTTCCTTGATCTCGTCAGCCTGAAAGCTCGCGATCGGCGGCTTGTATGGCTCGCCCGTTTCCGGGTCGACGCCGGATTTTGCCTTACCCCAGCGCGGGTGCATCCATTTCGGATAATTCGGCGCGACCGCGAACAGATCCTGAATGCCGCTCTGGTTCACTTTGTCGGCCGTCATGCTGCGAAATTGCCCGCGGCTGTCGATGAAATAGAAATTTCCGCCCTCAAACCCGATCGGCTCAACCGGGCATTCGCATCCCTGATCGGTCGGCATGCCGTCGAGCCCGCGCGTCCATTGACCTGCGAGCACCTTGTTGAGCCCGCGCGGCGTCAGCGGCGGCGGATCGGCGCGGAATTTTCGCTGCCGCTCGATCTCGCGCGCCGCCTTGTCCATCTGCACGACGTTGGCAGATGCCCCCCGCGTATTTTTCTTGTTATCGGCCACAGTTTCCCCGCTCACGCCGGCGCCGCCGGCGAGCCTTACGTTGCGAAAATTCGGCTTCCGAGAAACTTCACCCGATAGAGCCCGGATTTGGAGCGATGATCTTCGCTGCAGTAACGTCGGAAGGCATGCTCATGGGTTTCGTCGTCACGCATTTCGAAGCCGGTGCCGATAAGACCGCCTTTCCACGATCCTTTTTCGGGCCCGACTTCTCTGGCGAATTCGAGATTGAGTGCGCGTCTACGCTTCTTTGGCAGGAGAAAGCCGATCCAGCGAAACCATCCGGTGCCGAGCCGCCACTCGCGTTCCTCGGCATACGTCGTCGCCTCGATCGTTTCCCCATCGTAGTCCTCAATCAAGAAGCGGGCTTTGGTCGCGCGATCGATAACTACGCAACGATCATCCCACTTCATTTTTGCGACTTCGCCTTCAAGCGTACCATCTGCGTTGTAGATGCGATGCGCGATCTGTCGCCACTGCGTCCACGGCAGAAAACAGCTCCATTGCTGCCGCAACCGGCTATCCATCATCCGGCCGCCATTGCGACCAAAGTGCACGACCAGATGACCATCGCTAAGCGTGAAGCCGTAGCTGCGGACGTCGTATGACCAATAGAAATCACGACCCAGCCGCTCGACTGTCGCCGCATCCCAGCCGGGAACGATCCTCTCCTTGAAAGGCTGGATCACGTTCGGAAGCGCCAGGATCAGCGTATATTTCCACGCACTGATGCGGAGGTGGCACGGCGAGCCCTCACCATCACCACTCGAGGACAACAGAACGGTCCATTTCTTCCAGTCACCCGGATGCCATGTGAACGGTCCAAAATACCGATCGTTGTCGCCCCATCGCATTGCACGCATCATGCTGCTCCCCTCAATGTGTCGTTCAGATCCTTGCCGATCACCGCCGCGACTTCGGCGGCCGCGCGGCCCGTGGCGCGGATCGCCGCCATGCCGCGATCGAATTGCGCGATCGCCTCGGGCTTTTGCCAATCGTTCTGGCGGTGCACGATCACGCTGTCGCAGCACGCCGGCAGACGGCCGGCGACGTGCACCATGTTGGAAAGGGAAAGCATCGCCCAGGTGCGGTGCTGCGGCGCCGCCAGCACTTCCGAAAGTCCGTCCTCGACGCCTTCGGACAGCGAGAGCGTCTCGACCAGGCCGAGCTGTGCCGCATCGGCTGGCGAATAGTGCCCCTCGCCGCGCCATAGCGGGATGACCAGGCCGAGGCTGTCCGGCCAGATCTTGCGCGCCTTCTGCTCATAGCCATCGGGCGCGGGCGGAATGTCGGCCTTGTCGGAAAAATCGTCGCGCAGATATGTCTGGTGGATCGCTTTCACCTTCATGGCGCCGTCGACGCAGCACGCGATGATGGCGGGGTGAAAGCTCTCGCCGACCTTGTCGCCGCGTTTGTTGCGATGAATGTATTTGTGGCTCGCCTTGAAGCGCAGCGCATGCGGCACGATCAGGCCGTTGCGCGGGCCGAGGAACGGAGCTTTCCGCAAATCGATGCCGCGCGCCTCGCGCAGATAGATCTCACCGCCGGTGCCGATGATCGGCACAGCCTCCTTTGCGAACGTGTAAAAGGCGCGGCCCTGCTTGCGGCGCAGCTCCTCGGCTTGCGTGTTGCGCGCGCGAGCTTGCACCGCGAAGGATTTGGCACGGTCGCGATCAAGCTCGGCCTGGCTGATGCGGCCAAGGCCCAGCATATCGATCGCCCAGTTTGCGGCCTCCTGCGCGCCGCGCCGATTGAGGTGATACCAGCCCTGGCAATAGGCAATCAGCTCGAGCGACCGGCCGCACTCGCCCGTGGTGTAGTTCTTCCACGACAGACCATCGGCCTTCTGCCAGATCGCGAAATTGCCGTGGCCGGATCCGCGAGGATCGTCGATCACGGCCGTCGAGCGGCGGGCACCAACATCGAGCTTGCAGATGCGCAGCACGTCGCCCGGCCGATCGTCGAGGATCGCCTTCAAATCCTGCCAGCCCTGCGCGGTGCGGAGGTTAATTGCCATCGCGGCCTACCCTTACGGCTTCTTCGATCGCGGACAGGCAGTTGCGGATGCGGTTCGCGTAGCGGCGATCGGCGCGCTGATCGAAATCCGTCAACAGATGCGCGCGCAGGCGGCCGGCGTGCTCGAGCTCCTCGAGGCGGCCGCGCAGGATCGGCGCCAGGCACGCCGCATCGTCGCGATCGAGCCGGAGCGATACGTCGCTCATAGCTGCACCTCGTCTAGAAGTGTTTTGAGCCTCGCTCTGTTCTTCGCATCTAGACGGTAGCCTTCGCGCCAGACCGTTTCGAATTTGATCTCGTGATTATCGAGCACCTTGCGGGCATGGTGTGCCCATACTTTGAGGATCGCATCGTTAGGCTGATCGCAGTCGAGCGATGATCCGTACATCACCGCGAAGATATGAGCGTTGGTGGCGACGCCCTGCCGGGCATACAGCACACTCACAAACGTAGCCGGCCCGCGACGCATGCCGAGCAAACGCAATTTCGAGCGGGTCTGATCGCCCAAGCCAAGGAGATCCTCCAGCTCGGCCACTCGATCGCGAAGTAGATGGAGCTCATTGGCCCTGCCGGCGAAATACTGCAGATCGCAGATTGGGCCTGGCGGTCCTTTGCTACGCTCGATCATGTCAGCACCCGCGCGAGCGCCGCGATCATCTGCAGCAGCGCATCGCTATGCTGGGCGGCCAGATCCGCCTCGATCGACAGGCATAAGCCTGCGCCGGCGAGGACAACGCTGTAACGCCACAGATCCGCGAGAAACATGGCTACCCCCTCACCTGTCCGGCGATCCGATCAAGCAGGTCGTTCACGGCATGATCGGCCTCGCGCAGATCCTCGATCTTCATCCGCGCCTTGCGCACCGCCTCGCGCGACACGCCAAGTGCGCGGGCAAGGTCGGCATTACCCACCTCGAGCTCGACGGCGGTTATGTAGATCGCCATCAGTCGCACGCGTGACGAAGCAAGCCATTGCGGCGCATGCGGCCGCTGCACCGTGAAATCAGTTGTCAGCACCGTTTCGATGTCGATCTGCTGCGTTCGCGCGATCTCGATCATCACCAGGCGATGAAATCCCTTCACCACTTGCGGCGGTTTGGCTTCCGGCACTTCGCCGAGCGCAGCCCGCAGCTTTTTCAGCGTCGCAGGCGTGGGCCTGAAAGCGCCGCGGCGCAGATCGCGCCATGTCCAGAACGAAATGCCCGCCTTCTGCGCGAATTTTTCATGACCGATGCCGAGATCCTCGCGTTTCTTGTTGATCGCGATGATTTGCGCAGCGGCATCAGCAACGGTTGACGAACTGAGGGGTGATGCGGATGGGCTCTCGCACGGTTGACGAACTGAGGGGCGTGTGCGCAAACGCACGTCGTCGCGCAAGGCTGTGTCGTCGATGATGTGCAGTTGCGCCGCCATTTTGCCTAGCCCCCGTCGAGCTCGTCGAACGCATCACGCAACACACACAGATGTTCCTTGAACTGATCGCGCACCGACTGGCGCCGATCGACGACAGCATTCCGGATGACGAGCAGCGGCCGCGTGCGCGGCGGCGGCGCCAGCATCGCGCCTGCCCTGGCGGCGCATTCGCGCTCGTACTGCTCGCGCCAGGCTGGATCGCCGAGCGACCGGCGCGGCACCACAGGCATGTGAATGACGGCCGCGGTCATGGCAGCGATGCCCTTTCGAGCTTGGTGAGATCACCGCGCATGAAGCCGAGCAGCGAATTGCTGTAGGCGATCACGCGGCTCTCAGCTTTTTCATCCTTGTCGGAGCGGGCAAAGGCGATGGCTGCGAGACATTCGACGAGGTTGGCGGCCTCGTAACCGATCACCGGCGCATCCTCGCTTGGCCGCATGCGCGTGATCGCTACCTGCTCACGCAACTCGCGGATCGCGGCATCGGAGAGCTGTATCCGGCGATCCTCGACGAGACTTTCCCCGATCAGGATCAGCCGTCGCAACAATTCCTGCGGAGCGACAGACAGCGTCATGTCTTCGCCCTCCAATGGAGAGCCAGCACCGCGGTGTCGCCACTGATGCCCGTCGTCACCGCCTTGACGGCCGCATTCGGGTGCAGCTCGCGCCAGGCAGCGACTTCCTTGTTCATCCATTCCTGAATGCCGGGCGGCCACGTCTCGAAACGATGGCCGATGCCGCTGGCCTCAAGGTCGCGCTGTTCGATAATCAGATTGAAATAGGTGAAGTTGCAGCCCTCGAGATCGAGCGTGACGATCTTGTCCTGCTGCACATCGGGCGCATCGGCGGGCGAGAATTCGCCGACGCTCGCGCGGCGTGGGATGGCGCAGGCGCTCATGACAGCACCCACACGATGCGAAGAAGATTTGCCGCGACGCCGACAAGCAGCGCCGCGGCGATCAGAGATCCGGTGACGCAAAAATCCTGGCCGCTCTCTGGTGTCGTGAAATGGAAATGCTTGCGCATCACGCTGCTGCCCTCCGCTCGACTTCGAAGCCTTTGGAGCGCAGCAGCTCGACGATGTGGTCGAGGCGCGAATTCAGGTGGCGCGGCAGCAAATCGTCGAGCAGGTCGAGCTCGCGACCTTCGACGATGCGCTCCACCACCCGTACCGTTGTCATTCCGGGTCCGCGCTTCCGATCGCGGCACAGGTTTTTGATGGTCTGCGGATGAAGATGGGCCTCCGCCGCCAAATGCGCATACGGTAATCCGATACGCTTCGCCCGATCGAGCAGCTCTTTGGCACTGGACATGTGATAATTAACCTGTGAATGTGAAAACTATCACACGTCCATCTGATTTGCGGCGTCCTTGCAAGTGGAAAATTCTCACATCGCCTTAGCCCGTCCACAGGTTCACGCTCCGGCGCGATTTATTGCACCGCGAGCAGTGAGCCTCATGGGACGTCGACCTAAGAGCCTTGTGGTTGATGCGCTGCGAAACGCGCAGCTCAACTGGCTGGACAAACTCGAGCAAGCGACCGGCGAGACGGCGACCGCTATAGCGCGGCGAGCCGAGCTCGACCCGTCAACGCTGACCCGCTTCAAGAAGGCGGGAAAGGGTACCCTCTCCACCATGACCATCAGCCAGATCGCGGCTGCATGGGAGGTCGAGGCTGGCGCCGAAGTCCGCGGCGGCGTCGAGCCACCCGGGCTCAGTGAGGAAGCGGAGCCCTATAACGCCCCAGAAACGGGCTCTGACATCGATACGGCGATCCGGGCGCTGACGGCCGGCCGAAACAACTGCGACCCCTGGCGGCTTCGCTCGCACTCCCTGGAGGCCATTGGCTATCTGCCGGGCGATATCGTTCTCGTGGATCTGTCGGCCACCCCGCGAGACGGCGATGCCGTGCTCGCGACGGTCGTGGATTTCGAGCTGATGAAATCGGTCACGGTCTGGCGCCGCTATCGCCAGAGCGGCGACCTCGGCGTGCTTGTGTCGGCCTCGTATGACCATGATACCGGGGAACCTTTGCTCGTGAACGGAAAGAGCGTTCAGATCCGCGGCGTGCTGTTGCCGCACCGCCTCCGTCCTGTGAATAAAGCGGCCTAAACCCCGTTTCATGTGAAACAGAATATGCGTTGAAATGTGATAACTTGCACATTTTTATGCGATAGTTATCATACGCCCCACTGATTTGCAGGAGGGGCTATGTCCACCCAGTCTCACACCATCACTAAAACGATTGTCAGCGGCAACGGGCGCTCCGTTCTGCGTGCCCGCTGCTCATGTGGCGGCTTCACGGTCGACGCACCGCGCCTCAGCACAGCGGGCAGGCGCGGCCAGGACCAAAAGATCGCGGCGCACCTGGCCGAACAGGCCCAGCGGGAGAGCGCGTGATGTCCGGCATCTTCACCTGGATTTTAGTCGCCGGGCTCGGCGCCGCCGTCCTGATCTGTGGCCTTGCGCATCTTGCGGACCGGGACGTCGATCACTTCCACAACCTCGGCGAGCCCATCCACCCCGACGACATTGGCACAAGGCAGGACGAGCTATGAGCAGCACCACAGCAGCAGGCGCGCGGACGGCAAGCGAACTGGAAATAATCGGCGTCGGGCGAATGTTCGATAACGAAAAGGCGCTGCTTTTAATTTGCAACCGAAAGCCAACCGACGACGAGCTGCGCGCAATCCATGACTTGCTGAGGACCGATCGCAGCGCGACCGACGTCACCAAGAGCAATGGCGCCCGACCATTCTACGGCGCGCAATGCCCGTCCCACCCGAACTGCACTGGCGGGTGCGGCCTTGGCTGTACGCATGAAATCGAAGCCAGCGCCATCGCCAAGACTGGCGGAGGTGTGTCGTGAGCATTGTTCGCGAAAACCTACTTACCCGGCTTGGCTACACGCCATACTGCGGGTCGAACGACTGCTCGCACATGATGCCTCGAACGCAATTCAACGGCGAGCAGTTCGTTTGCCGGTGCGGATGGCGCTCTGGCTTTGAGCCAGAGTTCATTGAAAAATACAAAGAAGCGCAGTGGTCGCTTGCCAAGACTGGCGGTGCGGCATGAGCAACCTCTACCGCTCCCGCGATATCGCCGACCGGCTCGGGATCTCGCTCGACACGTTCTATCGCCGCCGCGAACGCCTCGAGCGCGACGACGGCATGCCGAGGCCGCTCTGTTCCGGCGGCCGTCACGCCTATGAGAAAACCGGCATGGATGCCTGGCTGACGCGCTTCCATCCGTACCGGCCGCCACCAGCCGCAAACGACGTCTGCGCCCCGCTGGTGCCGATGACCGACGAGGAACACCGTGGACGGCTTCTGCGCGCCTACGGCTCCGCATCTTGACTTTCCGGCCTCGATCCCACGAGGCTGGCCTAACCCCTCTCCGTCCGCACCGGAGCTCGAGCAATGGCCGATCCAAAGTTTCCTTACGTCAAATGGCGTGACGGGCGCCCGCGCGCCGTCCACGGCCCGCGCCAGCGCGAGCGCGGCTTCAAGGATCACGATCTCAAGCACACCAGCGGCGAGAAGGCCGGCCAGTGGTTCACGATGGAGGAAGCCGCCGCCTTCTCTGACCAGCGCGTGAAGGAAGTCGAGGCCTCGCGCGGGCAGAAGGTCACAGCGCCGCAGCCGGAGAAACAGCGTCACGCCACCGTCGCCGATCTGCTGCGCGACTGGCAGGCTTCCGATGAATTCGCCAAGCTGCGGCCGGCGTCGCGCTCCTCCTACGCCAAGGGCGTCAGCGCGATCCTTTACAAGCCCGAGACGCGCGAGCAGGCCGCGACGCGACGCAAGCAGGAACGCGCGGCCGAGGTACTGAACCTGCTGCCGCCGCAGCGCGCGCGCGAGGAAATCGCCGACGCCACGCCGTCATCGATCGGCAAGCCGGAGCTGCGCGCGTTCTACAATTATCTGGTCAAGGCGCGCGGCCACCACATGGCACTCGCCGTCATCGCCACCCTGTCGGCCGCCTTCTCATGGGGCATGGAGAGCGTGCTCTGGCGCCTGAAATCCAATCCGCGCGTCGACATGATCTTCGACCGTCCGGACGGCCGCATCGTGCTGGTGCCGATCCCGGCGTTTCAGGCATGGGTGGCCGCGGCCGACGCGATCGGCAAGCCGTCGATCGGCGACAGCCTGTATCTCGCGCTGTTCACCGGGCAGCGCCAAACCGACCGCCTGGTGATGAAAGACATCAGCGAGGTCGAAGGCCGTCACGCATTCCGGCAGAGCAAGACCAATGAGCTCGTCGACATCAAGGAAGCGCCGCAGCTCACAGCGCGGCTCGAGCAGGCACGCAAGCGCGTCGCCAAACTCAAGCTGAACCTCGGCCTGCGCGACATGCCGACCGAGATCGTCATCAACGAAGCCAATGGCAAGCCATACGACGAGAGCACCTATCGTCATTGGGTGGCCGAGACGCGGCGCGTCGCGATCGAGGGCGATGCGAAGCTCGGTCTCGCGCCCTGCCCGGCGCTGACGTTCATCAACGCCGACGGCGAACAGGACGTCATGCACGATCAGGATCTGCGCGACACCTGCGTGATGCTGCTTGATCGCGCCGGCTGCGACCTGCTGACGATCTGCGATATCACAGGCCACAGCTACAAGAGCGCGCAGACCATCGTGAAGCATTACCGCGCGCGCAACGCCGCCCGCGCCGACACCGGCATCGATCGCTTGGTGCTACAGGTCCGCAAGGAAGGAATGGCAGGATGACACCGATCGAAGCCGCGGCCGTAGCTCGATTATTAGATCCGCCCTTCACGGCCGATCCTCACCGAGCCTATGTCGCCGTTTATCGGAACAAGTGCGGAGCTAATTGCGAACCGTATTTCAGCGGCAGGACTTTCAGGTCGCAGCGCGAGGCATGGATAAAACCCGAAGGACCAAACGTGCCTGATCTCGAAATTTTGGACGTGCTGGAAGTGCGTTATCCCTGATCGCGGCGGCACTCATGTGCCATGAATGTCGCGTTGCTGGTCACATCGACCACACCACCGCAGCTCTGACAGACAAACTCGTTCGGCTTGAGATCCGGCAGCACCGAGAACGCCGGCGGATCCGGCGGCCGCGACTGCAGCCGGTCCGGCGTGTAATCGCGAAAGACGTGAGCCACCTTGCGCATCACCACCCGCATCTGCGGCCGGCCGCGGACGAGATCGTCGTAATAGTCGACCGCCGGCTGCCATCGCTCGAATTTGCCGACGATGATCCCGTGCGCGCCATCGTCACTCAGGATCTCGACCCAATGCAGCTTGTCACCGAATACGCCGTGCAAGTTTCTTTTCATTCCGGCATGAGAACGAAATCAGAACATTGGTCAAGGGTCGCACGCGTGCGACCCTGCGCAGCCAATAACGGTCGCACAGACGCGCTTTGTTCTACTGTCCGGATTGTGAGAAGTGCCTGCGGCGCAGTGCTTAGATGATGGTGGGCGATGTAGGGCTCGAACCTACGACCCGCTGATTAAGAGTTATCGGCCTCTCAAGGTAATTCAGTGGGTTAGCGGTCGCACAACCGACG
>NZ_KB375274.1 GCF_000314735.2 Afipia felis ATCC 53690
CCCTCGGGCAACCGAGGCCCGCCTGACCTGGGCGAAAGTCGTCCCGCCGACTTCGGGCGTAAAACGATAGGACGGGCCCGCTGCACCCGCAGCCGCACCCCGGCCGAGGCAACCTCAATTTCAACGCTTCGTCGGAGGGGCCAATGGGTCCGGTAACAGACGCACATAAAATCGAATACAGCCGCAACGTGCAGTTGGCTGTGCAGCAGAAGAAATCCCGCTTCGAGCAGGGTTTCACCTATCACGGCGACTGGAAGGGCCGTGAAATGATCTTCGAAGAGTTGATCGGGCCTACCAGCGCGATCATCGACGGCAACCGCGGCGGTGACACCCCGAATATCGATGCCAACATCGAGCCGGTCGGCGTCGTTCCGCGTCAGATCGAATGGGGCAAGCTGATCGAGAAGGAAGACGCCATCAAGGCGTTGACCGACTATCAGTCGCCGTTTGTGCAGAATGGCGCGGCCGCAATTGTTCGCGGTCGCGATCAGATCTTCGCCAACGCCATTTTTGCCAATCGACTGATCGGCCAGGACGGCGCGACCTCGCAGGCTTGGGACAGCACCAACAAGGTTGTGGCTCAGACCGTCGGATCGGCTGATGGCAACACCGACACCGGCATGAACCTGCGTAAGGTTCAGCGCGGCAAGCGGTTGCTGCGTGCGCAGTACGTCGATCTCGACATGGAAGATCTCTGGGGCGTTCTCAACGCGCAGGAAATGGAGGAGCTCTACAACGATCTCCTCACCATCAACACCGACACGGCAAAGATGGCTTTCGTGGATCATGACCTGCGGCTTGTTCACAATGTCGCCGGCGTGAACTTCGTGCAGTTCGAGGGCAAGGCGGATTACGACAGCACCCACTATGCTTCGGCGATGTGGTGTAAGTCGGGTATGCATTACGGCGATTTCTCGCCCCTGCACACCAGTGCCGAGCCCAACCCTGCGAAAAAGTATCGGCTGCATCCGTACATCGAGAACTGGTTCGGTGCATCGCGGTCGGAAGACGCCAAGGTCATCAAGCTCATCAACAAGAAATAACCGGACGGCGGCCGCGAGGCCGCCGCTCGCTCCTCCGCGCTATCCCGACACGTCGCGCATGTCGATTTCTTCAACGTAGGAGGCGCTCATGAGCGTCGTTACCAAATACGGCACCGGCTACAAGGATCCGACGGCCGTCAAGACGATCGAGGCGATCTTCGCCGAGGCGACTGAGAAATCCATCAATTCGCAGCTCTCCGTTGCCAACGGTGACAGTGCGACGTCGACCTATTACGTCGGCAAGGTGCCCTCGAGCGCGCTGATCTCGCCGCGTTCGCAGGTCTTCGGTCCGGCTGTCGCAAGCCTCACCGATTTTAGCCTCGGCTTTGCCGGTGCGCCAAAGGCGCTGATGTCATCCGTCGACATTCACGTTGGCGGTGCGTTTCCGGCGGCGTCGGCTGTCAGCGTCGCAAATTACACCAAGCGGGCCTGGCAGCTCGCCGGTCTGTCGTCGGATCCCGGCGGCACGCTCGACATCTTCGCCACGCTTGGTGCGGATGCGGCCGGCGCTGCGACGATCCACGCGGAAATCCTGTTCAAGAAGTAAGCGGGAGGCCTTGGCCATGCCCGCAGCTCCGGGAACACCGGAATACGCGGCCAATCTGGCGCTCGGGCACCTCGGGGTGCCCGAGCTTGCCTCGTTGGATGACCAGACGACACGCGCGCGAAATGTGCGCCGCTTCTTTGCTTCGACGCGCGATGCGCTGCTGCGTCGCAAGGACTGGAATTTTGCCTCGAGCTGGTTCACGCCGACCCGAGACACCGTGGATAGCTTGGGCCACTTTAAGGGCCGCTATCCGATGCCGTCCGATTGCATCGCCGTCCGCGAACTCAAGGGGTGTGAGAATAGCGCCTGGGCGCTTGAGAGCGGTCAGGTAACGGTCGCAGGTGCTGGTGTCACCGCCACGGTACTGGTGACGAACCAGATCTCGCCGATCGTGCGTTACACGCGCCGCATCGAGAATGTCGCTCTGTGGGATGCGCTGTTCGTCGAGGCTTTCGGATACTTTCATGCGGCGGATCTCGCGACGGCGCTAGGCAAGTCGAAATCGATGGCAGCGGAGATGCGCGGTATCGGCGAGGACAAGGTGCCGCTGGCCGCAAAGGTAGACAGTAAGGAACAATCCAAGGCGCATCGTCGGCCGCCGACGTCGTGGGAGCTCGCGCGACATCGCCCCTCGCGCTATCGGCGGTGAGCCATGGGGGTCGCAGCCCGCATTGATCGTGTGACATTTGCCGCCGGCGAGCTTGGGGAAAACCTGATCGCTCGTTCGGACATGGCAGTCTACCAGATCGCCGTCGAGCAGATGGAAAATTTCGTGCCGATGAAGGAAGGAGGCGCGATGCGTGCGCCCGGCACGCGCATGGTCCTCGAGCTCAAGAATGAAGCCCAGCTTGGGCGGCTGCTGCCGTTCCGCTATTCGCCGACCGACTATTACATGCTCGTCATCAACGGCGGTGTCTCGCGTCTGGTCCGCGAGGGTGGCTTCGTTCAGAACGAGGACACCACGCCGTTTGAATTTGCGGTGCCGTGGGCCGAGGCGGATCTTGCCAGCCTGCGCGCCGCACGCAGCGGCAATACGCTCTACGTCGTTTCGGCGGGAAAGAAGCCGCAGGAGTTGACGCGATCCGGCGTCCTCACCTGGGCGTGCGCCGACTACATGCCGAACAATGGTCCGGTCGATACCCAGAACGTCGATGCTGGAAAGACCGTCAAGGCCAGCGCGGCCACGGGCACAGGGATCACGCTGACCGGCACCGGCGGCATTTTTGATGCATCGCAGATTGGCGGCGTGTTCCGTATCGACGATCGTGATCTGTCGGCGACGCCGGAGTGGTCGGCGATCGAGACGGCTATTCCGCAGAATGCGCAGCGGCGCTGGAACGGAAATGTCTATCGTGCGACGCTCACCACCGCGGACGCGGGACCGAACGCGCCGGTTCATACCGAAGGAAGCGTCTCGGCCGGCCAGAAGGACAATACCACGCCTTATCAGACGTGGGAGTTTCTGCACCCCGGCTACGGCTTTACGCGGATCACCGCCGTTGCCAATGCAAACAGCGCGACGGCCGATGTGCTTTCGCGGCTGCCGGACACGGTCGTGAGCGCTGCAACGCTACGCTGGTATCCTCCTGCGTGGACCGATGTGAAGGGCTGGCCGAACGTGATCGCGTTCCGGACGCCGCGGTTGATGTTTGCGCGCGGGCCGCAGCTTTGGGCATCGGCCAACGATGATCCGCACAATCACGATCTGGGGCGAGTTCTCGATACTGACGCCATCGCCGACCTGATCCGTGCCCCGGATGACAGCCTGGTTGATATTCAGTGGATGCTCCCGGCTGGCGTCATGATCCTCGGAACATCAGATCTCGAGTGGATGTTCCGAATGCCGGATTTCTACGCGAGCTTGACACCGAAAGCAGGCGCTTTCGATTGCGGCAGCGACGGCAGCGCCTCGGCCGAAGCGGTGAAGGTCGATGGTGGCGTCATGTGGGTCGGCAAGACCAGCAAGCGTATCCATTATGCGGCGGCGATCGACGCGCAGGCCCAGAATTTCGAGGGCGATGAAATCAGTGTGCGTGCCGCGCATATCTTCGCGCCCGGCATCGCCAAGATGGCCTGGCAGAAGGATCCGAACCGCGTGATGTGGATCGCGCTGAAGGATGGCACGCTCGCCTCGCTCACCTTCATGCCGAAACAGCAGGTCTGCGCCTTTGCGCGCCATCCGCGAACGAACTTCTTTGTTGAGGACATTGCCGTCATTCCCGGCGTCGGCAGTGGCGTGGATGAGGTCTATCTGATCGTCCGCCGGACCATCAACGGCCAGACCCGGCGCTTTGTCGAGCAGCTCGCCAATTTCTTCACACCGATCGACCCGGCCAATCCCACGGCCGATGGCGCGTGGTTTCTGGATTGCGCTCTCAACCTTGTCAGCGACACGCCTGTTTCACAGGTCACGCAGCTCGCGCATCTTGAGGGTCAGACGGTCGGTGTGTTTGCCGACGGCGCGATGCAGAAACGGAAGGTCGTCACCGGCGGCACCATCGATCTCGATCGCGATAGCAAGAACGTGCTCGTCGGCCTGCCGATCCGCGGCTATGTCCGCGACCTACCGCGCAATTTCAACCTGCAGGGCGGCGCGACCACGGGCGCGGAAAAGACCGTGCATGATGCGATCGTGCGACTGAAACACGCCGGCGGCGGCATGCTGCGCGTGTTCAACCCGGAAGAAGACAATCCCGATCTGTGGGAAGCCCTGATCGTCACCGGCGCCGATGATTACGACAGCGCGCCGCCGCTCGTGACCGATCAAATCCGCGCCCAGGTCGAGGGCGATCTGTCGATGGAAGCGCAGCTCGAATTCGTCTGCGACGACGCGATGCCATGCACGCTTCTTGCGATGTCTCCGAAAATTGACGTCTGGGAGGATGGCTGATGTTTCCGCTTCTGGCCTTCGGCGGCGGTGTGGTCAACGCGATCGGCAAGCTGATGTCGGGCGCTTCATCGAGCGCGATCGACAAGCTGCAATCGCAGGTCTACGGCACCAATGCAGAGGTTTCAAAGACGAATGCCGAGATCCTTGGCACGCAGGCCGACACCGCCGAGCTCGGCATCGGTTTTGCCTGGGCCAAGGAGCGCACGCAGGAAGCCCGGATCGAGGATGCCGGCCGGCAGACGCTCGCCTCGCAGCGCTCCTTCTTTGCCGGCAACAATCTGTCCTCGAGCTATGGCTCGCCGCTGCTGATCCAAGCGCTCACGGCAGGCAAGG
>NZ_KB375275.1 GCF_000314735.2 Afipia felis ATCC 53690
GCGGCCAGATATTTTCTTCACCGGAAAAGCGGGGCGCCAGCGAAGGCGCCCCAGTTTGCCCAGGTGAGGTACGCAACACACGCAACATAGCGGCGCCGGAGCGCCGTCAACCGTTGACCGCGGCCGGGACTTCCGGGTCGCCCGCGGCGCTATCAGGCACTTCCGTCCAGTCCGGCTTGGCATGAGCCGCCACGCGGTCTGCACCGATCCAACGGCCGCCCTTGAAGCGGTGCAGCCAATCCGTGCCGAGCACACGATAACTACCGTTCGGGACAGCCGACTGCGCACTGTTGGCATGATCGTCCGGCACAGCGAATGTGCCGGTCTGGCGTGCTTCCGTCGGCAACGCGCCAGCAAAGTCTGCATGTACCGTGCGGACGGCGACATTGCGCGCCCGATCGTCAACCGCCTTGCGGTGCGCCTTGCCTTCCGGCGTTTTCAGAAACGCGGCCAGCTTGTCGTCGGCCTCCCGCTTTGCTTGCTGCGCAGCCAGATCCTTGGCGATCTGCTCCCGGTGGTCGACGATCGCCCCAACCACTGCGGTGTTGAGTTCGTCGCGGGTTGCGTCCGGCAGCAGCGGAACGTCGAGCAACGATGCCAGCTTGGCAAAATCGAGGTCCGCCAAACCGGCCACTGAAGCCTTAAGGTCGATATTTTCTGTGGTGATGATCTTGGAAATGTCGGTCTTCTCAGCCATTGGTGCGTCTCCGGGTGTTGATGATGGATCAGGCAGCGCGGCCGGTGCGCTTCTGCGCATTCGCGAGCCGGGTAATCAGGTCACGGCGCTTTTCCGTAACCTCGCGATAGCGCGGGTGCCGCTCATCCCGCATGATCTTGACGGTTTCCGCATCCTGCTCGAGCCGGTTCAATTCGGCGTTCAAGGCGTCGGGATGATCGCCGGCGAGGTTGTTGCCGCCGCCGTTGACATCGACGAGGTTGCCTTCGCCCATAGCAGCGCCGATTGCATGAAACAGCTTGACCATGCCAGGCGCGGACAGAACGCTGTCGAGCTGCGCACCGGTGATCTTATCGACCTCGAAATGCGCAAACGCGCGTTTCGCGAGTTCCTTGTTCTTATCGTAATTGTTGCCCCAGCTATCGCGAAGTGCCTGGTCGAGGCCGGCATTGGCTTCTGCGCCGGCATTGCGCAGATTGGTGATCTGCTGCTGCTCGTTGGTATGCAGCGCATTGACAATGGCGGTGAGCTGCGACGGTAGCACACGCGCCTCATGACCGGCCTTGACGAGGGCGTTGTAGCCCGCGTCATCGAACATCTCGCCATCCTTAAGCGTGGGCTTGGTGACGGCCGCGCCGTATTTCTCGGCGTTGTCGATCCATCCGAGCTCCGACCAACCCGACCATTCATTGAGCTTCGCCAGATCTGGTTTGGTGATGACGTTGCGGGAGCGAGCAGCCTCATCAGCGTGGCGAAGCGACGACAACGCGGTCTTGACGTCGGGATAATTTTTTCCTTCGAAGAACCTCTGCGTGTCCGGATCGAAAGCATACTGAGGATCGGCATAGAACGGACCCGTGTAGGCCTGCTCGCCGCCGCTCTGGCCGCCACCTTGTCCGCCGGATCCGCCACCAGTCCCTGCCGCCGCCCCGCTGCCGTCGCCAGCGCCAGCTCCGGCGGCGGCACCAGCCCCTGCGCCAGCACCGCTGCCCTGACCAGACGCGCCATCCGAGAACAAAAAACCGAAACGCTTCTTCATGGTCTCTCTCCCTTTCGTTCGACCTTGGTGAGTTCAAAAAGTTCTGCAGGATCGAGCTTCGCGAGCTTGACCAGCTCGATCGCAATCTGACGCCGCCCTTCGGCGACACCGGCAAGAAATGGATCGCTCTCGCGGATCGGTGACCACGCGCCCGCACGCAGCATGATGTCGGCAAACATCGATTTGTGGGTCTCGGCAAATTGCCGATACGACGTCACGATCAGCCAGCGCCGTTGCGCGTTCGGCCACATCGTTGCGAACCAGCGCGGCCAGTTCTCGAATTGAATTTGCGGCCGCTTCATCATGCCGCTCGCGTTTTAGCCAGTGTCGACGCCTGCTGCGCATGGGAGACGTTGGCGATGATTTCGGCTTGCTGTGCGGCCTGCGCGGTTTCGAGCTGCTGCTGTTGAGCTTGCGCGCGCGCCTGACGCTTCGCGGCAACGTCGCGTGGATCCAGCCGCACCGCCGGCACACCTGACATTGCATCGTGCAGCACGGCCGAGACGCCATCCTTGTCGATGTCGTCGGTCCATTCGGGATCCTGCGTCGCGCTCTGCAGGTCCACCTTGGTTTTCACCCAGCTCATGACGCCCTGGGCGACGGCCGCCTGCTGCGCCTTCGCGAACGGCGAGACGAATTCGATGGTGACGGATTGACCTGACTGCGCCAGCTCCGGCGGCGGCGGTGCGAGCCGCCCCATGCGCTGCAGCAGTGCAAAGCGGCGCGCAATGAACGATGCAAGACCGCGCTGGATGCGAACAAGATGCGGTGCGAGGATTTTCAGCTCGTCCGCGTTGTAGGCCAGAACTTCCTGCGCGGTCATCTGCGGCCGGTTGGCCATGACCTGGCTCAGGCCGAAATGGAACGCCTTGCGGATCTGATTGCGGAGATCCTGCTGCAACTGGAGCGGCAGCGCCATTTGCTTCGACCGCTCGAGGATCTGCGCGGGCGGCTTGTCGCGCAAAGCATCACCGTAGAGCACGCCGTTCGGCTGAATATCGGCGGCCGTGAGGACATCCTCGTCTTGCGCCCACCACATCGGTTCGGCATCGAACTGCGCGCCGATGATGACCGATCGCGCAATCTCATCATTGCCACGCATGTCCGCGAGTGCATTGTGGCCCGGGCCAGTCGCCCAGGCGCGACCCGATCGCTGCGACCATTCGATCTCGTGGACAGGAAACGACTGATAGAATTCCTGAACGCCAAAATCCTTCAGGTGCTCACAGACGTAGACCGTCGTGTAACGGAAAGAACGCGCGAACGGGCTGCCCGGTCGGTAATTGTCATTTGGGAAAACCGCGAGGATGAACGTATATGTCTGGCTGTCGTTAAAGCCCGACACGTCCGCACGCCCCTTAAAGCGGGTCTTGGCCTGATAGCCTTTCAACACGAATTTGCGGTGATACCGCTCTGTCATCCCCTGCGCATCGACGCATTTGTAGCTCTCGCCGATCGGCAGATTTTTAGCGATGAT
>NZ_KB375276.1 GCF_000314735.2 Afipia felis ATCC 53690
ACCATTCGAAAACGAGGGCCACCGGCCGCGACATGGCGCTGCGACCGGTGGCCCGTGCGCCGGCCAGGCGGCGCGATCACCGCCCAGGTCCGCACCAAGGCCGGTGATTTCAGATCAGCGCCGGACCAGTGCCAAGACGCTGAAACCTCAAGGCTATTCCTCGCCGTGCGACCCTGCGCCGTGCGACCCTGAATTGTCGGTTGTGAGAAGTGCCTGATTTTGCTGTGTTTCTGCATTGGGCTGCGGTGCCTTCTCAAGGTAGAGCCAAGGTGCCTGCGCGGCACCGTTCGGCCCGATCTGCGCGGCATTCTGCCCGCCGAACACGACGGTCAACCGTGGCGCAACCGCATTGCCCTGTGCGTCTGTCGGTGCCTGCTGCGCATAGAAGAACCGCGCTAGATCAGCATGCAGCTTGTCGAGACGGTCGAAGGCCTCCAGCACCGTGCAGTTCATGGCGATGGCAAAGCTCTCCGGCGTGTGAGCCGCATAGCGAAACCGCCACAGCATCGGATCGCCGAATGAATTGCGAAGAAACTCAAGCATTTCGCGGGTTACTTTGTTCTTCGCGCCAGGCGGCCGCCCTGCCCGATCGCGCTTGATCGAGGCCCGGATCCGCTCCTCCTCATGCACGGAGACGTTCGCCCTGGTCGGCGGCATCAGCATATCGAGCTGCTCGCCGGATCCTTCTGCGGCCGCGGCGTCGGCGGCGGCCGCAATCACTCCCGCGAAAGTCCCCTTTTTGTCGGCTTCGGCCATCGTTCTGAATATCCGGGCATTTTTAATTGCCTGCGGATCATGGCGCGGCCTGCGAGCTGGCAACCGTGAGGCGTGAGGTGTCTTAGGTGTCTTTTCGCTGTCTATATATAATGTGTTGTTCTGACTCTCTTATTTATATTTTTAGACAGATAGACAGGTAAGACACTGATTTTCCTCGCGCGCGCGCATGCGCGCGCATGCGCATGATAGGCGCGGTGTCTGCCGTGTCTTTCCGTCTAGAATTTGAGATTAGCGTTGCGCTTCAATGGTATGCGGCAAGACAGTGAAAAGACAGTCTAGCCACTCCCCCGCGCCCTATGCGCAGCCGCACCACGCGCAGCCCGAACATGCCCTCGATCAGGCCTCGTCAACCGTCCTGATTTTTGTTTGCGATCAGAATTGAGTACGCGCGCCGCGCGCGAGCCGGTGGTGACAGTTTTTTCCACGGGATTTTTGCGAGCGCGGACAAGGCGCGCGTTCCTTCTTCAACCCCAATGGGCGCGGGAGTGAGAGAGGTCGCAATGCGATGCGACTTGAGAAAACCGGGCGCGGGATTTAGAAGCGAACAGGTGAGGGGTTGAATGATCGTTTCTTATTCGCAGAACCTTGAAGACATCCTGCTGCACCGGGCGCTGTGCCACGTCGAGTGCGGTTTCTACATCGACGTGGGTGCGAACGATCCTGTGATCGATAGCGTCACCAAGCTGTTTTATGACGCTGGCTGGCGCGGCGTGAACGTCGATCCGAACCAGCATTTCATTGATCTGCTCAATGCGAAGCGGCCGAACGACATCAACGTGCGCGCGGCCGCGTCCGATCGTGCCGGCATCACGACGTTTCATCAGATGGGCGGCTGGGCGCATGGCCTGTCGACAACGATCGGCGAGGTGGCGAAAGAGCGCGCGCACCTGCTCGAGCGCTCCTATGACGTGCCCACAGAGACGCTGACGGCTATCTGCGCGCGTTACGCGCCGCCGGATATCCATTTCCTCAAGGTCGATGCCGAGGGCGCCGAGGCGCTCGTATTTCGCGGGCTGGATCTGGCTAGGTTTCGCCCTTGGGTGATCGTCGGCGAGATCTCGCACGATGAGAGCTGGTGGCCCCTGCTCACGGAAAGCGGCTACACGTTCGCGCGCGCCGACGCGGCAAATCGGTATTACATCGCAAACGAACGTGCGGCCGAGCTGCTGCCGGCCTTTGCCTTTGCGGTCGACGACTACAAGCGATTTCATTCCAAGGACGTCGACGACGCCCTGTTGCTGCGTCACAAGCCGCTAAGGTGGATCACCAAACAAGTACGCGCTGCCATCAGCGGATCTGGTGAGGCCTAGGAGCCGAACAGATCGCCGACGGCCGCCTTGGCCTTGGCCCGCTCTTGTATGCCGCGCCGGCGCGCGGCCGCGTCATAGCGGTTGTGGCACCGCTGGCACCAGCAGCGCAGGTTCTCCGGCCGGCAATCCTCGGGTTTGTGGTTGAGGTGCGCGACGGTGAGCACGATGCGGATGATGCGCAGCCACTCGCGGCGGCCGCCAGGCATGCTGCACCACCAATGCTCGCCGGGCGTGGGCCATGTAAACCGCAATCCATTGTCCCCTGTCGGATCCGCCGGCAGGAATGTGCCGTCATCGGCGCGGCCGCCCAGCGCGCGGTTTGCCACTCCGCATTCCTCGCACTTGTTGCCGGCGCGTTCGCGGATCGAGGCCGAGATCTGCGGCCAGTCGGCCGGGTAACGCGCCTTGTTTTCAGCGCGGATCGGCATCAGCGGAGCTGGTAGGCGCGGATAAAGCGCCTCTTGCCGGTATGGACGTTTTCCACCTCGAGCCGATCGCCGTAACAGTTCCTCGTCACCAGGCCGATCGCCAAACCGGAGCTCTCCGAGAGACGCCAGCTGACAGCCGTGCCCGGCGCGAATTCCCGTTTCAGCAACTCCTCGATCCGTTTATTGGCCGCGGCTCGATCGTGCAAAGAAGCCTTGAGTAATCGCATGGCGTGGTCGGTCATGGCGGCTCCTATTGCGCTCGCGCCGCGCGCAGCACGGCCTGGTCGGCGGGCGGACGCGGATCGTCGCCACTCCTGGGCCGTCGAAGAATGCCGCCACAGCGCGGACAGGTTTTTAAAATCAACGCGAGCTCATTGTTTTCGGTACGGTCGCAGGTGGCGCAGTACATGGGCTCTCCTCCTATTGCTGCAGATCACAAGCAGAAATCGTCCTCGCGCTCGCCTGGCGCCAGCAAGGGCGCGGGATCCTCCGGCAGCGGCCGCTCGAGCGGCGCATCGTCTAGATCCATGTCATAGGTGCCGTAGCCCATCCGGCGCAGCATCTTGAGCTGCTGATTGAGGATCGGCGGCACGGCCTGCAGGTGATCAGGATTCACGCATTTGCGGACGG
>NZ_KB375277.1 GCF_000314735.2 Afipia felis ATCC 53690
CCATTCTGCCCCACCAGCTCCTCTTGCCACATGAAGCCAGTGCCGAACGCGCCCATGTCACCGAACCACGCGGGCGCATGCAGATAGAAATTATCGTGGCCGGGATGCAGTGAGGCGTAGCAGACGTCGGCCGTGCTCCACAGCCATTGCTTGACGGGCTTGAACTGCTCGAGATCCTTGTCCTGAATTCCGAGCTCGAACCAGCGTTCCGCCGGATTGATCGCCTTGGTGAAGGTGCCGCCGACAAAATCATCGAGCGAGTAAAGCGGCGTGCTATCGAACGGATCATCGGCGCCGTCACGCTCACGCCGTTCATTGCTGTTGAAAACCGTGCCATCGGGCCGCAGCAGACGCGCCAGATCTCGCCACGTCGGTTCATCCCGTGCTCGTTCCTGCTCGAGCTCACCCTGCGGCTCTTCGATCTCGCGCCAAGTAATCATTACTGACCCGCCAGCATGCGATAGCCGACCGGCGGCTCGCCGAATTGCGTGGGCAGACCGATGCCGTTCGATGCCTTGAGGCGCTTGCGCAGCTCATCGTCCATCGCACCGCGGGCGCTTTCGCTGTCGGCGGCCGGAACTGAGGATGACTGGGCAAGCAGGTTGGCGTCCTGCTGGGCCTTCAATGCGGCATCCGCCGAAGCCTTTGCCGTCGCAGAGGCGTCCTTCACAGCCTTGGTCTGCTCGTTGATGGCGTTAATCTCGGCCTGGCTCGGACCGCCGCCGCCGAAAATGCTGTGAACTGCCGACGATAACCAGCTCATGAGGACGACCCCGGTTCAGCCATGGAAGCCGAACCCTACGGCCGCCCGGGTGCCGTCAACCGTTCCTATCCACGCCCGCGCTTGTGCGGATTGTACCGGCCGGCGTTCCGGGCCTCCTCGCGGCGGCGCTCACGGCGCTGCCGATCCTCGCGCTGTCGGGTCTTTGCTGCTGCCGTGCCGCACAGCGTCGAGCCGTATTGCTCGGCATCGCCGATGTGGCTGTCCGGCGTTTTCGCGATTGAGGCCCGATCGTTCGTCCCCTGCAGGCGGCGGAAGTGATAGGTCTGGTTCTTGCCGCGCCGAAGCGCCTTACAGGATGGATCGAGAATGTAGCCCGGCCGGCCACCTTCAAGGTTCAGCGAGATCTTGTCGCGGATTACCTCACAGCGGGCATCGATATCCTGATTGCTCACCTTGGCACAGACCACCTTGCGGCCTAGGTGCTTTGAGAGACGCAAGCGCTCGGATCCTTCACTGACTTCGCCGACGTCATCTGTTTCACCATTACCCATCGCAGGATCGCAGACCGTCGCAAACTCGCAACCGGCAAAGCGCCGCCCCTCGAGCACCAGCATTTCCTCGGCAAGTTCTTTCATGCCGCCTCGCTCAAGGCAGATTTCCGCCAAGATACGCAATTGCCCGTCGTTCGTTTCCTGGGCATACCACGCCGCCGGCGTCAGGCCGCCGTCAACACCGACCAGCACAGGCAGATACGGAAAGACCTGCAGCGGCATCGGCGAAACCATGCGCTGATCGTCGAACCGCGAATAGACGAGATCCATATCGCGAGAGAAACCCGGCAGGTTGTCGACCATGCGCCGCACCCACCACGGGCGGTGCGCATTGATGCGCGCCTGGTAATCGTAATATTCACGCCCCATGGCCTTGAGGTTTTCGGCGCCGGGATCGCGACCGCCAGGCTGGCGGAAAAGCTTGTATCCCTCTTTTGGATCCTCGTGCAGGTCGCGATAGGTCCAGCTCAACACGTCAGGTGCGTTCATGTCGCCATAGATCCGGCCGCCCCGACGAATGACGGCGCGCGGCGGTGAACGACCGACACGACCGACAAGGTACGTGAACAGGTTTTCCGGCATCGTGTCGATTTCGTTGAGATACACATCGGTGAACTGCAGGCCGCGCAGATCTTCCGGCGACGCGCTTTCGCCGAATGCCAGAAAATGAACCGTGAGCTCGATGCGTCCGAAGCCGTCATCGAAGCGAACAACGTGCTTCGCAGCGCGCGGACTGGCACCCGTCCATTCCGAGCCCGGAAAATTCTTGGGGATCACGGTGAAATAGGAAGGGATTGTAGCCTTCCACAAATTATCGTACTTCTCACGAAACACGCCGAGTTCGTATCGGCGCACCCCGTCCGCACCGGGATAAATCCTTTGAGCTTCGACCAGCATCTTCTTGAAGGAGGACGTCGTTTTCGCGGAGCCTTGCGGCCCCTCGATCACAGACACATCGGCTGTCGACAGCATGTAATCATCACTGATCGGACCAGCCGAAGTCAGAACATCGTGGCCGGCGTTTTGCGCCAGCGCCGAATTCATATCGTTTCCAAAGTTTACAGCGGGCGTCGTCATGCGGCGCTCGCTTTTTTTGCGCGCTGAAGTTTCGGCAGCCCCGCGCCCCGCGCCCCAGGTCGACACAACAAATTTTCGCGCTCGCCGCTCGATCCTTCGCAGACAGCGCAGCAGATCGACTGCGTGCGGGACAATCTCAGGAACCTAGGGCAGGCGGCCGCTCGATTTGAGTTTTGGGGGTCGCCTGCCGGCCGGGCCCCGGGGGG
>NZ_KB375278.1:0-675 GCF_000314735.2 Afipia felis ATCC 53690
AGGAAGCAGCCTCGAAGGCAAACCCGCTCGCGAAGGTGCAGACGGTCGACTACGCATCTGTCGACGGCTTCGAGTCCTCGACCGACGGCACGGTGCAGACGACGGGAGCTGGACAGGTCCTTGGCCTCGACCCCTCCTATACTGCCTCGTTCCCCGGCGAGATCCGGCTTCTTCTTGGGTCGTTAGACGGCGTTCTCGTCGCCCAGCAGACGGCAGCCAATCTGCACGTCGGTCTCGGAGACATGGTGATGATTCACCGGCCGGGGCTGTCGAACTCCGCGGTCAAAGTGGGCGGAGTGATCGATCTCCCGAACGCCGACTCGCTCTTCCAGGCGGTCGGCGCCCCGAAAGGCCTCGCACCGCAGGCTCCGCCCGACAACGTGCTTGTCCTTCCCGCCCCGCTTTGGCGCGAGCTCTTCTTGCCACAGAAGAACGTCCGGCCGGATAGCGTGCGCCAACAACTGCATATCGGCATCGACCGCGCGCAGTTATCCAGCGATCCCGGAGCAGCCTATATCGCCGCGACTGCTTCCGGTCATAACCTCGAGGCGCGAGTGGCAGGGACCGCGGTTCTCGCCAACAACCTTGCGGCGCGCCTGGATGCCACCCGCGGGGACGCGCTTTACGCCAAGGTGCTCTTCCTGTTTCTCGGAGCGCCGGGAGCAGCTCTCGCGG
>NZ_KB375278.1:6345-6921 GCF_000314735.2 Afipia felis ATCC 53690
GCGCCGAAGGATTCCTTTCTCGTCGCCAATGCTACGTACATCGCTAAGGTGACCGGCTCCGACTCGGCTGAGGTCGTCCTGCTGCGCACGCGCGGCAATCCAGCTGCCGTCGCTAAGCTGGCAGAGCAGGTCGTGAGTTCGCTTCCGGGCTTGAAGGTTCGCGACATCGGAACCACGCAGCATCTCATTGGCTCGAGTTTGACGGCTGTCGATCTCGTCGGTTTGACCCGGATCGAACTGGTGTTCGCCGTGATCATGGTGGCCGGCGCGGCTGGGCTCGTTCTGGCGCTGGGACTGGCCGACCGGCGGCGCGGCTTCGCCATCCTCTCGGCGCTGGGAGCGAAACCGCGCCAACTCAGTGCTTTTCTTTGGAGTGAAGGGATGCTGATCTTTACCGTCGGAGGCGCAATTGGCGTCGCCGGCGGCTTCGGCATGGCATGGATGCTCGTCAAGCTGCTGACCGGCGTCTTCGATCCCCCTCCCGATCAGCTGTCGATTCCGTGGATCTATATCTTTGTCCTGATCTGTGCTGCTTTCGCCTCAATGGCGGCGGCGGTGATCGGAGCGCAACACGAG
>NZ_KB375279.1 GCF_000314735.2 Afipia felis ATCC 53690
CAGCGTCGTCGGTACGCAGATCACAGACCTGTTGACCGACAAGCTCGGCGTCCGCCTGTATGTCAGCACCTTCGCATTCGCAACCGCTTTGGCCGCAACCTTCGCGGTGTGGTACGGATTTGAAAGAACGCTGTCGATCCATACAATCGTGACGACGCGACGCGAGCTATTCTATTGGCTCGCGATCCTCTTCACTTTTGCGCTGGGCACGGCGGCCGGCGACCTTGCGACCGAAGCGCTCGGTCTTGGCTTTAATCTGGGGGTGGTAGCCTTCGGCGCGCTGATCGCGGCCATTACACTGGCGTATCGTTTCGGTGCCAATCCGGTTCTCACCTTCTGGCTGGCTTACATCTTGACGCGCCCGCTTGGAGCGTCGCTGGGCGACCTTCTGTCCCAGTCGCGGGAGTACGGCGGGCTTGGACTTGGCACCGTGTATACCAGCATGGCCTTTCTCGTCGTTATCGTCGGGCTCGTGATCTTCCTGAGCGTGGAAGCCGGGAAGCCTGCAGATCCAATGCTGGCCGAAGACAAGGTGTGAGCCCGTACATGGCGAATCGTCCCCGCCGGGCAGGATCAATCGCAATCAACGTTTCCACAAAATCAGAAGATCAGCGATGACCACGCATAGACAAGCGGGTATGGCAATCATGCTAATGATAGTAGGCGCCGCCGCTCTGGCGGGAGGAGGTCGGATCCCCGTGAGCCTCTTCGCCACTACGAAGGCCGAGGCCGCCGCGGCCTCGAAGCTCGGGGACCTCTCGAAATTCCAAACGATCGCGGCTGACACCAAGGCGCTTGCGGACAAGGGCGATCTGGCGGGGGCAAAGACACGCATCAAGGATCTCGAAATGACATGGGATGAGGCGGAGGGCGGGCTTAAGTCGCGCGCGGCGGCTGATTGGCACGTACTCGATAAGGCCATCGACCGTGCGCTCCAAGCCTTGCGTGCGAGTGTACCTGATCCTGCGGCTTGCAAGCAGGCGCTGGCTGATCTTCTCGCGGTAATGGACGGTATGAGCGGTAAGACCTCACGCTAAGCCGCCAGTCTCGTTCGATCAACGACCTATCGTGGGCAAGCGTTTGGCTTTGTTGTTTGACACAACCGCGCCGCCGTCGCCGCAACAAGCTGCATCGGATATGGCCATGGAAGACAAACGAGAGCATGAACGCAGGCGAGTGCTGAAGGGAGGGAAAATAGTATTTAACGGCGGTCGCTCCGCAATCGATTGCACCATCAGGAATTTGTCAGCCGGTGGCGCCACTCTTCAGGTCGAAAGCCCGCTCGGCATTCCCGACACATTCGAGTTGGTTGTGCATCCAGACAACATCATAAAAAGCTGTCGGATGGCCTGGAAAAAGGAAAACCTGATCGGAGTCGCGTTCCAAAAGACAAGTTAGCCTGCTGCTGTCAAATACCCAGTAACCCCGTCCGCAAACACCTGTTTACCCCAGAGAACACGATGAATGAGATCGAAAAGTCGGCCTTCAGTAAAGTCCCGCCGGACGCCTGCGTCGACGCTGACCGCGATGCGCGGGAAGCTCACGTGCGGGAACAGAGAGACCGGGAGTCGCAGGATGCATTATTGTCGAACGCCGACTTCAGCGTCGCGGGCATTCCCGCCCGCACATTGCCGACATCCTCGGGCTCAACGCCGAGCAGCACCGCTAAGGCGTCCGCGTCGGCCAGCCCGTATTGCGCGAACCTCAGCGACTTCAAATGCCCGCTTGGTACCGATTTCGGATCCCTCCCGCGATCGTTCCGACGCTTTGCTGAGCGTCTGTGCGCGCGGCGAGGTAATCTCCCAGCCCCATCGCGATCGCGCCAGCAGCAATCTCCGTGCGCGCAGTAAGATGACCAACTGATGCCGAAGCGCTACGTTCTCGGCTTCAAGCCGCAACGTCGACTTGAATGGCGAGGTCGGACGGCCAGAACCAAACACAGCAGCCCGATCATTTCGCCACCACGCAAATGCCGACCTTCGGAAATGTTCGAAACAGCCATTTGCGGTGGCGTACATGAGGACGCCTAGCGCCGCGCTCACTCAGAGCGACTTGTCGCGATGCTCAATCCTGCGGGCCAATGCGTCGGCAAGTCCAATCGTCGGTTTAGCCTCGGGACGGCGGAACGTGCCGGCGGTGGCCTT
>NZ_KB375280.1 GCF_000314735.2 Afipia felis ATCC 53690
ACAAGGTGCGTTCGGTCATATACCGCGCGCGCGATCACGCCATCCGGCAACGATCGGCCGATCTCCTTGAGTTTGGCGGCAACCCGCTGCGCGACAGCGCGACTGTTCTCGCCGATCAGCAGCATTGCGGTTCCGAGAACGGTTTCCTTGCCGTTCACGGTGGCCGCGCCGGTCCGCAGATCCTTGCCTTCCCTCACCTCGGCGACGTCTCCGATTCGAACCGGAACGCCATTGTGAGAGCCAATCACAATTTCCTTGATTTCCTCGACGTTCGCCACCTGGCCCGGCGTCCGAACCAGATATTGCTCGCCATTCCGCTCGATATAGCCTGCACCCACATTGGCGTTGTTCGACGCCAGCGCCGTCATCACGTCGCGGAAGCTGAGCTTGTAGGCCATCAGTTGCGCCGGGTCCGGCAGCACATGAAATTGCTTCTCGAAGCCTCCGATGGTGTTGACCTCGATGACGCCCGGGACGTTGCGCAACTGTGGTTTGATGATCCAGTCCTGGATCGTCCGCAGATCGCTCGGCGTATAATCGCCGCCGCCCTCTTTACGGGCGCCGGGCTTCGCTTCGACCGTGAACAAATAGATTTCGCCGAGTCCTGTCGAGATCGGTCCCATCGCGGTCTCGACGCCGGCGGGCAGTTGGTCCTTGACCTGCTGGATGCGCTCGTTGACCAACTGCCTGGCGAAATAGATGTCGGTCCCATCCTTGAAGATGATCGTGACCTGGCTCAAGCCGTAACGTGACTGTGAGCGCGTGCTGTCGAGATGCGGCAGCCCGCCCATGGCGGTCTCGATCGGAAACGTGATCCGCTGCTCGACCTCCAGCGGCGAATAGCCAGGCGCGCTGCTGTTGATCTGGACCTGGACGTTGGTGATGTCGGGCACCGCGTCGATCGGCAGCCGGGTGAAATTCCAGGCGCCGAGGGCCGCCATGATGAGAATGCCGATCATGACCAGCCATCGCTGCCGGATGGCGAACGACAGAATTCCATCAATCATGACGCTGCTCCTGATGCTCGCCGATCTCCCGGATGCGTCCGAAC